>NZ_BAAARV010000062.1:0-137458 GCF_039532525.1 Dactylosporangium salmoneum | reverse complement strand
CCGGCGGCAATGCCCGGCGAACACGCTCGCCGGGCGGTGGCTCACTGCAACTGTTCGGTCAGCCCGTAGGTCTTGGCGATGATCTCGCGCTGGATCTCGCTGGTGCCCCCGTAGACCGTGGACACGACGGACGACCTGACCAGGCGCTCCATGTCGAACTCGGTCGCGTAGCCGTAGCCTCCCATCATCTGCATCGCGTCGAGGGCGACGCGGCGGGCCGTCTCGGTGGCCTTGAGCTTCGCCATCGAGGTTTCCCGCGGCAGCACGGTGCCCGGGGCGCGGTCGACCTGCCCGGCGGTGGTGTAGACCAGCAGCCGGGCGCACTCGATCTCGGTGGCGAGGTCGGCCAGGCGGTGCCGGATCACCTGGAACGCGCCGATCGGGCGGCGGAACTGGCGCCGGTTCTTGACGTAGTCCACGACGTCGTCGAACGCCCGCTGGGCGGTGCCGAGCATGACGCTGGCGAGAATCAGCCGCTCCATGTTGAGCCCGGCCATCAGCTGCCGCCAGCCCTGGTCGATCTCGCCGACCACGGCGTCGGCGGGCAGCACGCAGTCGGTGAAGTACAGGTCGTTGACCTCGCGGCCACCCATGGTCTCGATGCCCGTGATGGTCAGGCCGGGCGTCGAGGTGGGAACCAGGAACATCGTCAGGCCGGTGTGGTCGCCGGCCCGGCCCGACGTGCGGGCGACGAGCAGGATGTGCTCGGCGAGATGCGCGTTGGAACACCACGTCTTCTGGCCGTTGACGACGAACTCGTCGCCGCGGCGCTCGGCCCGGCAGCTCAGGTTGGCCACGTCGGAGCCCGCCTCCGGCTCGGACATCGCGATCGCCTCGATGACACCCCGGGCCACCCCGCTGAGGATGAGCTTCTTCTGCTCCGGCGAGCCGAACCGCTCATAGGCGGCCGCGGTGATGATCGAGGTGGTGAAGCCGCCGATCGGCGCCATCGCCCTGGCGGTCTCCTCCAGAAACAGGCACAGCTCGACCATGCCCGCGCCGCCGCCACCGAACTCCTCCGGCAGCGACAGGCCCAGCCAGCCGAGGTCCGCCAGCTTGCGGTACAGCTCCGGGCTGTGGGGCTCCCGTCCGCCGTCAGTGAGCTCCTGTCGTTGCGCCCGGGTGCCGGCCTCGCGGCTGCAAAACTCCCGCACGGCCGCGACAAAGGACCGTTGCTCGTCGCTCCATTCCACAGCTGTTCCTCCAGCGTCACAAGGGGATTGACAGCAAGGCTAGACTATCGAATATCAAATGTCAGGAGGTCGACCGATGACGTCCCTCGTTGAGCGCCCCCGCCGGCTCCACGTCGTCGACCCGGTCACGGGAGAGCCCGTCACCGATTACGACATCGCCGACGAGGCCACGGTGCACAGCGTCGTTCAGCAGGCGCGCGAGGCCGCGGGCTGGTGGGCCGGGTTGCCCGCCCGGCAGCGCCGCCGCCACCTGCTCGCGTTCAAGACACTCGTCGCGAGCCGGATCGACGCGCTGGCCGGGCTGATCCGGGCCGAGACCGGCAAGCCGATCGCCGGGGCGCAACTGGAGGTCATGCTCGCCGTCGAGCACCTGGACTGGGCGGCCCGCAACGCCGGGCGCGTGCTCAAGCGGCGCTCGGTGTCCTCCGGGCTGCTCGCGTTCAACCAGGCCAGCTCGGTGCGGTACGTCCCCTATGGCGTCGTCGGCGTGATCGGGCCGTGGAACTATCCCGTCTACACGCCGATGGGGTCGATCTCGCACGCGCTGGCCGCCGGCAACGCGGTGGTGTTCAAGCCCAGCGAGTTCACCCCCGGCGTCGGCGTGTGGCTGGCGCAGTGCTGGTCCGAGCTGCTCCCCGGCCATCCGGTCCTGCAGGCCGTCATCGGCGACGGTGCGACCGGGGCGGCGCTGTGCCGCTCCGCCGTCGACAAGATCGCCTTCACCGGGTCGGCGGCGACGGGGCGCGCGGTCATGGCCGCCTGCGCCGAGCGGCTGACCCCGGTCGTGATCGAGGGTGGCGGCAAGGACGCGCTCATCGTCACGGCCGATGCCGACCTGGAGGCGGCTGCCCGGGCGGCGGTGTTCGGCGGCCTGGGCAACGCCGGGCAGACGTGTGCCGGGGTCGAGCGCATCTACGTCGAGCGGGCCGTCTACGAGCCGTTCGTGTCCACGCTGGCCGACCTGATGCGACAGGTCAAGCCCGGTGGCGAGCCGGACGCGCCGTACGGTCCGATGAGCACGCCCGCCCAGCCCGGCATCGTGCTGGGCCACGTCACTGACGCGGTCGCCCGGGGCGCGCGGACGGTGGTCGGCGACGCGAGTTCGGTGCGGCCTCCGTTCGTCGAGCCGGTCCTGCTGACCGGCGTCCCCGAGGACAGCGCGGCGGTGACCGACGAGACGTTCGGTCCGGTGATGGTGGTGAACCCGGTGGCCGACGCCGACGAAGCGCTGCGCCGGGCGAACGCCACCACCTACGGGCTGTCCGGCTCCATCTTCACCCGGCACCGCCGCCACGGGCTGGCGCTCGCCGCGCGGCTGCGGGCGGGCGCGGTATCGGTCAACTCGGTGCTCGGCTACGCCGGCGTGCCGTCACTGCCCTTCGGCGGCGTCGGGGACTCGGGCTTCGGGCGGGTCCACGGGGCGGACGGCCTGCGCGAGTTCAGCCGGCCGATGTCGGTGACCTGGCAGCGGTTCCGGCCGCCGATCGACCTGATGACGCTGCAGCCGACCGCTTCGGCCATGCGGATCTCGCTGGCGATGTTCAAGTGGCGTCATGGTCGCCGGTGACTCACCCGCTCCAAACCCCCAGATCGTCGAGATGCTTGACCAACCGCTCGGCGCCGTCGGTGAAGTGCCGGGCCATGACCGGCCGGACGGTGACCGGGTCATGGGCCTCGAGCGCGGCGAGCAGGGCCTCGTGATCGGCGAGCATGGTGGCCCGCCACTCCGGGTTGGCCGCGTAGAACCGCGACGGGGTGTAGCGCGTCGCGGCCCGCAGCATCCAGGACAGCTTCCGGGCGTCGGCCAGCCGGTTGATGCTGCGGTGGAACTCGAACTCGAGCTGCTCGACGCGGCCGATCTGCCTGGCCTGGACGGCCCGGCGCAGCCGCTCGTGCTGCTGCCGCAGGTCGTCGAGGTGCGCCGTGGTGATGCTGGCCGCCACCCGGGCGGCCAGCTCGCCGGCGATGTCGCCCTGCAGGCGGAACACGTCGATGATGTCCTGCCTGGACAGCGGCG
This sequence comes from Dactylosporangium salmoneum, assembly GCF_039532525.1. Taxonomy (NCBI): domain Bacteria; kingdom Bacillati; phylum Actinomycetota; class Actinomycetes; order Micromonosporales; family Micromonosporaceae; genus Dactylosporangium; species Dactylosporangium salmoneum. Next base: position 134,248 of record NZ_BAAARV010000062.1, on the reverse strand, counting down.
CGACCACGTGACCGCGGCGCGGCTGCAGCTCGACCATGTCCTCCGCGCGCAGCATCAGCAGCGCCTCGCGCACCGGCGTGATGCTCAGCCCGGTCTCCTGCGCGACCTCCTCGAGCCGGATCCGTTCGCCGGGGCGCAGCTGGCCGGACATGATCCGGTCGCGCAGCAGGCTCGCCACCGTCTCTGACAGCTGAGGATGAGAAACGTCTTGGACCTTGCTCCGCTCTGCCACAGAGCCAAGAGTATCAAATGTCAAATGTCACAGGGAGCGCGCCGATGAGCCCGTCCGTGCTCGAGGCCGAGCCGGCCGGTTGTGGTCTGCGGGCCGCCACCCGCGCCGGAGTCCGCACGATCTGGTTCGATCGGCCCGACCGGCGAAACGCGATGACGCTGGACATGTTCCGCGACTACTATGCGGCGCTGCTGGCCGCCGACGCGGATCCGCAGGTGCGGGCGATCGTGGTGACCGGCGCGGGCGACTGGTTCTGCGCGGGCGCGGACCCGGAGGCGCTGCGGGCGCTGCTCGACGAGCGTGACCGTGACCGGCTGGTGAACGAGTTCGGCTTCGAACCGCACCTGCCGATGACGCTGGGAACGCCGATCGTTGCGGCGGTCAACGGCGGCGCCGCGGGCCTCGGCCTGGTCCACGCCTTGTACGCCGACGTGCGGTTCCTGGCGGCGCAGGCGCGCCTGGCGGCCGCGTTCAGCCGGCTCGGCCTCATCGCCGAGTACGGCAGCGCCTGGCTGCTGCCCCGGCTGGTCGGCGTGGGCAACGCCCTGGACCTGCTGGTGTCGGGTCGCAAGATCGACGCGGCGGAGGCGTTGCGGATCGGACTGGTGCAACGGGTACTCCCACGCGACGAGGTGCTGACCGAGGCGCAAGCCTATGCTGCCGATCTTGCCGCGCACTGCTCGCCGGCGTCCATGGCCGTGATCCGGCGGCAGATCTGGTCCGGCCTGGAGACGGGGGCCGCCGAGGCGACCGCCGACGCCGCCCGGTTGATGGCCGCTTCCCTGGCCGGGGCCGACTTCGGTGAGGCCCTCGCCGGCCAGGCCGAAGGGCGCGCTCCTCGCTTCGCTGCGAGGGCCGGCGCATGAGCGGCCGGAGCGAAGTGGAGGTGACGGCATGAACGGTCAGGAGCGAGGCGGAGGTGACGGCATGAGCGGCCCGCTGACCGGGGTCCGGGTTCTCGAACTCGCCGGCATCGGCCCGGGCCCGTTCGCGGCGATGCTGCTGGCCGATCTCGGCGCCGACGTCGTGCGGGTCGACCGGCCGGAGCCGGGTGCGCTGTCGGCCGGCGACCCGAGCCGGGACCTGCTCAACCGGGGCAAGCGGTCGGTCGTCGTGGACCTCAAGCATCCCGACGGGACCGAGGTGGTCCTCGGACTGGCCGAGCGGGCCGCGATCCTGATCGAGGGCTGGCGTCCCGGAGTGGCCGAGCGTCTCGGCATCGGGCCGCAGGCCGCGCTGGAGCGCAGCCCGGGTCTCGTCTACGGCCGGATGACCGGATGGGGACAGCAGGGACCGCTGGCCCGGGTGGCCGGTCACGACATCGGCTACATCGCCGTCGCCGGGGGGCTCCACCCGATCGGCCGCGCCGGCGGGCCGCCGCAGATCCCGCTCAACCTCGTCGGTGACTTCGGCGGCGGCGCGCTCTACCTTGTCGCCGGCTGCCTGGCGGCGCTGCACGTGGCTCGGACCACCGGTCGCGGGCAGGTCGTCGACGCCGCCATCGTCGACGGCACGGCGCACCTCACCACGATGTTCTCCGGCCTGCTCGCCGGCGGAGCCTGGCAACCCGAGCGGGGCCGCAACCTGCTCGACGGCGGGGCACCGTTCTACGACGTCTACGCGACCGCCGACGGCGGGCACATGGCGGTCGGCGCCCTGGAACCCCAGTTCTACGCCGAAATGCTGCGGCTGCTCGGGCTGGCCGAGGCGGACCTGCCGGCCCAGCACGACGTCGCCGGATGGCCGGTGCTGCGCGCCCGCTTCGCGGAGGTCTTCGCCACCCGCACCCGCGACGAGTGGGCGAAGCTGTTCGAGGGCACTGACGCCTGCGTGGCGCCGGTGCTGTCGCTCGCGGAAGCACAGCACCATCCGCACCTGGTGGCGCGCGCGACGTTCGAGGAGCACTTCGGCGTCCGCCAGCCGGCGGTGGCGCCCCGCCTGTCGCGGACACCGGGAGTGGTCGGCGGCAGACCGCCGGTGCCGGGCGCGGACACCGAGACCGTGCTCACCGAGTGGGGCCTGGGCACGCAGGTACGGCGGTGGCTGAGCAACGGCGCCGTCAGCCAGACACAAGGAGCTCACTGATGCGCATCGCGACACCGCTGGCCTACGCCACGGATCCCAGGGCCGGCGCGGACACCGTGGCCGCCTGGGAGGACGACGGACTCGACGTGGTGTGGGTGTCGGAGGCCTACGGCTTCGACGCGCCGACCGTCATGGGGTACCTCGCCGCCAAGACGACCCGGCTGCACATCGGCTCCGCGATCCTGCCCATCTACTCGCGCACCCCGGCCCTGCTGGCACAGACCGCGGCCGGGCTGGACGCGATGTCGGGCGGGCGGGCCATGCTCGGGATCGGGGCGTCGGGACCGCAGGTGATCGAGGGATGGCACGGCGTCGCGTACGACCGGCCGCTGGCACGGACCCGCGAGGTGATCCGGATCTGCCGGCAGGTGTGGCAACGCGAGACGCTGGTCAACGACGGCATCTACCGGCTGCCGTTGCCGGCCGGGGAAGGCACCGGCCTCGGCCGGCCGCTGAAGATCCTCACCCACCCGGTCCGGGACCGCATTCCGATCTACGTGGCGAGCCTGGGCGACAAGAACGTGCAGATGACCGCCGAAGTCGCCGACGGCTGGCTGCCGTTTCTGTACGACCCCGAACGCGCGGCCGACGTCTGGGGCGCCGCGCTGGCGGCGGGAAGCAGCAAGCGAGCCGGCGATCTGGGACAGCTCGAGGTCGTGGCCGGCGGCCCGCTGGCCATCGGCCCGGACGTGACCGGCCTGCGCGACCTGGCCCGGCCGCTGGTCGCCCTGTACGTCGGCGGCATGGGCGCCAAGGGCCGCAACTTCTACCACGACCTGCTGTGCCGCTACGGCTACGCCGCCGAGGCGGACCGCATTCAGGAGCTGTACCTGGCCGGTCGTAAAGAGGAGGCGGCCGCCGCCGTGCCGGCGCAACTGCTGGAGCGCACCAGCCTGATCGGGCCGGAGAGCTACGTGCGCGACCGCGTCCAGGCCTATCGCGACGCCGGCGTCACGATCCTCAACGTCACGCCGCTGGGTGCCGACCCGCGACGCCTCATCGCCGCGGTCAAGGACATGGCCCGGTAACGACCTGGCTCAGTTGGGAGCTGACGCACATGGTGAACCGCACCATCTTCTCCGCCGACCACCTGGCGTTCGCCGAACTGGTGCGCGCCTTCATCGACAAGGAGATCGCGCCGCATCACGAGCGCTGGGAAGCCGAGGGCATCGTCGACCGTGGCGTGTGGCAGGCGGCCGGCGCCGCCGGGCTGCTGGGCTTCTTCGTCGATGAGCGGTACGGCGGGGCCGGGGTGACGGACCGGCGCTTCAACGCCATCCTCACCGAGGAGATGGCCCGGGCGGGCGCGAGCGGCCCGGCGTTCGGGTTGCACAACGACATCATCGGGCCGTACCTCACCGATCTGACCAACGACGAACAACGGCAGCGGTGGCTGCCGGGCTTCTGCTCCGGCGACATCATCACCGCGATCGCCATGTCGGAACCGGGGGCCGGCAGCGACCTGCAGGGCATCACGACCACCGCGGTGCGTGACGGCGACAGCTACGTCCTCAACGGGCAGAAGACCTTCATCAGTAACGGCATCCTGGCCGACCTGGTCATCGTGGTGGCCCGCACCGACCCGGCGGCGGGGCACCGGGGGATCAGCCTGCTGGTCGTCGAGCGGGGCATGGCCGGCTTCGAGCGCGGCCGCAACCTCGACAAGATCGGGCAGAAGGCGCAGGACACCGCCGAACTGTTCTTCGCCGACGTCCGGGTGCCCGCGGCCAATCTCCTCGGTGCGGAGGGCCAGGGCTTCGCCTACCTGATGCGCAACCTGCCCTTCGAGCGGCTGTCGATCGCCGTCGCGGCGCTCGCCGGGGCCGAGACGGTGTTCGAGCAGACCCTCGCCTACTGCAAGCAGCGCCAGGCGTTCGGCCGCCCCATCGGCAGCTTTCAGCACAACCGCTTCGTGCTGGCCGAACTGGCCACCGAGCTGCGCCTCGGCCGCGCCTTCGTCGACCAGTGCCTGGCCGAGCCGGAGCTCACCGCGGAGACGGCGGCGATGGCGAAATGGTGGTGCACCGAGCTGCAGCACCGCATCGTCGACCGCTGCCTGCAGCTGCACGGCGGCTACGGTTACATGCGCGAGTACCCGGTGGCCAAGGCGTATCTGGACGCCCGCGTCCAGACGATCTACGGCGGCACCACCGAGATCATGAAAGAGGTGATCGGCCGGTCACTCGGCCTGTGAACCCTGTTCCAGCATCGGCACGAGGAACCGCCGGGCCACGGCGCGTAGCTGTGCGGCGTCGTCGAGGTCGACGACGTGGCTGGGAGTGACCAGGAAGGAGCAGGTCAGCCGCGTCATGAGTTCGGCCACCACCTCGATGTCCGCCGCGGCGGAGATGTTGCCGGCGCGTTGCTCGCGGCGCAGCTGGCCGGCGACGAACCGCTGCACCGTGGCCAGCGTCCGCCCGCCGTCGCTGATCATCGAGGGGATGAGCACGTCCGGCTCGGTGGCCATCAGCCCTCCGATCAGCGGGTTGCGCCGGATGGCCTGCAATGCGCTGACGAAGCCCAGCACCACCCGGTCGCCGACGGTCGCGGCCTGCTGGATGTCGACGAGGAACCGGTCGAAGTAGCGGCGGAACTCCCGGCGGACCACCTGCTCGACCAGCGCGTCCTTGGTAGCGAACCGGCGGTACGCCGTGATCCGGGAGACGCCGGCCCGCCGGGCCACGTCCTCCATGGTGGACCGCCGGATGCCCATGCGGCAGAACTGCTCGTAGGCGGCGTCGAGGACCCGCCGCGTCACCTCGTCGTTGTCGTCGTCGGCGGCCCGTTCCAGCGCCTCGGTGAAGGCGCGTTCCAGCAGCGACTCGGCGCCGGAGGCGGTCCCCAGCGCGGACAGCAGCGGTTCTGCGGTGTGCCCGTCGTGACCTGCCGCGGACAGGCCGGGGGATGATGCGTTCGCCGAAGCGGTCCGGGCCATGGTTGTCCTCCCCGTGCGATACGTCGACGCGAGTCTTGTATCACGGTACCAACCATGGGCCCGGACCCCCGGGCGCCGCTCCTTACCCGCCGTAGAGGGCGTCGATGCTCGCCCGGTGCCGCTCGGCGATGATGCGGCGCCGCAGCTTCAGGGTGGGGGTCAGCTCGCCGGACTCCGGCGTCCAGCTCGACGGCAGCACCTGGAAGGTCTTGACCTGCTCGGGCCGGGCGAGCTTGGCGTTGGCGGCGTCGACGGCGGCCTGGACCTCGGCGAGCAGCAACGGCTCCGCGGCCAGGCCGGGCAGCCGCGCGTCGCCCATGCCGCGCGCTCGAGCCCACTGGGGTGCGACCTCGTCGTCGAGCACGATGAGCGCGGTGACGTACGGCCGGCGGTCACCGATCGCGACCGCCTGGCCGATGAGCGGGTGCGCGCGCAGCAGCCCCTCGATCCGCGCGGGTGAGATGTTCTTGCCGCTGGACGTGATGATGAGTTCCTTCTTGCGGTCGGTGATGGTGAGGAAGTCGTCGTCGATCGTGCCGACGTCGCCGGTGGCCAGCCAGCCGTCCGGGTCGGTGACCGGCTCGACGCTGCCGTCGGCGCCCAGATAGCCCGCGCAGACCAACGGCCCGCGCACGAGGATCTCGCCGTCGTCGGCGAGACGCACCTGCATGCCCGGGTTGGGCCGGCCGACGGTCCCGGTGCGGAACCGCTCGGGGGTGTTGATGGTGGCCGTGCCGGTCGTCTCGGTCATGCCCCAGACCTCCAGCACGTCCACGCCGAGCCCGGCCAGGAACCGCAGGACCTCGACCGGGATGGGTGCGGCGCCGCTGCCGGCCCAGACCATGTTGTGCAGGCCGAGCGTCGTGCGGATCGGCCGCAGCACCGTGGCGTCGGCCTGCGCCAGCCGGGCGGCCAGCTCGTCGGGCACCGGGCGGCCCGCCGCGCGCAGCTCGTACGCCTCCAGCGCCACGGCGCTCGCCGCGTCGAACGCGGCCCGCATCGCCGGATCCGCGCCCGCCAGCTGGGCCTGGACGCCGGCGGCCATCTTCTCCCAGACCCGCGGCACGCCGAAGAACGACGCCGGCCCGACCGCGCGCAGCGCCGGGACCAGCTGGGCCGCGTCGGGGCAGATCGTCACGTGACCTGCGCGGTAGATGGGGTTGTAGATGCCCAGCATCCGCTCCGCGATGTGGGCCAGCGGCAGATAGGCCACCGTCGGCCCGTGATCGGGGACGGTCACCGTGGCCTCCAGGACCACGGCCTGGTAGATGACATTGTGGTGGCTGAGCACGACGCCCTTCGGGTCGCCGGTCGTCCCGGAGGTGTACAGCAGCGTCACCGGATGCTCGGGCCGGGCCTCGCGCCAGCGCCGCTCGAACGCGCCCGGGTCGCGCCGGTGTGCCGCCTGCCCGATGGAGCTGACGTGCGACAGCGCCACCGTCGCCAGAGTCATGTCACCCGGGTCGGCCTCGTCGACCAGCACGATCCGGCGCAGGTTCTTCAGGTCCGGCAGGATCGGCCGCCAGCGGGCCAGCTCGGCGGCGCCTTCCAGCACGAGCACCTGGGCGCCGCTGTGTACGGCCAGGTACCGCAGCTGATCGGTGCTCAGCGTCGGGTACACCGTGGAGGGCACCGCGCCCAGGTGGACCGCGGCGAGGTCGACCAGCCAGTGTTCCGGCCGGCTGGACATCATGATCAGCATGTGGCCGCCGGGCTTCAGCCCGATCTCGGCCAGCCCGAGGGAGAGCGCGGCCACCTCCTGGTGCAACTGGCCCCAGGTGCGGGTGTCGTCGCGGCCGAGCGTGCTCAGCGCCGGCCGGTCGGCGAACTCGGTGGCGTTGCGGTGCAGCAGGGCCGGAATGGTCAGGTCGGCGGCGGTCTTGGCGCATTGATCGGCAAGGGTGTCGGCAGGGTCCACGGGGTGCTCCTTCAACCGTGACCGGGCGGGGTGTTCGGTCGAGTGCGGCCGGCGTGCCCCCTCGGCGCGGTGCCGTCGAGGGCTCCACGGCCTATACCGGCACTGTAAACGAGGACTAACTTTCTGGGAAGTAGCTCGCGTCTCGTGGTTCGTTCGGAATCATGAGCGCGAACGAGGACTAACTAGTCGGCTCCGCCAGGCGCCGGACCGGGCCATGGGGAGGTGCACGGTCCCGCCGTCGTCTGGGTGTCGCGCACCGCCGGGCGCCGACCGGCCTTCCATGGATCGTGATCGTTGGCTCGGCGCCCCGATGCCCCGGCCCGTTGGCGGGGCATTCACGTCACTGACGGGCCCGGACGAGAGATTGACGTCGGTCACGACGGCATTGTGATCGCCGACACAATGTGCTCTCATCGGTGATACGCGGACGCAATGTGCGTTTCATCGTATCAATCAGCTCTCGACCTCGAGGAGGAGCGAAGCGTGGAACCTCTCAGCAGGCGCAGGATGTTGATGGCCGGCGGTGCGCTCGGTGCGCTCGGCGCGCTGAGTGTCGCCGCGCCCGGCCGGGCGCAATCGGTGTGGACGTGGTCCGGCTCGGGTTCCGTGGCGGGCACCGGGGCCACCACCGACCCGCGCTGGGTGTGGGACGAGGAGGCCGACCCGCTGGTCGCCTCGCTCATCGATCGCGGCGACGTGCCCGCGGTCAACGCGCTGCTGCGGACCTGGACCAAGAACGGCCAGCCGCTGCCGGACGGCCTGCCGGCCGACCTGCGCACCTTCATGGAGAGCGCGCGCCAGCTGCCCTCATGGACCGACCGGGGCAAGCTGGCCCGGGCGGCCGACTTCAACACGAGGCGCGGCCTCTACCTCGGCGTGCTCTACGGCCTGGCCAGCGGCATGATGAGCACGGTCATCCCGAAGGAAGCGCGCGCCGTCTACTACTCCAAGGGCGGCGCGGACATGAAGGACCGCATCTCCAAGACCGCCAAGCTCGGATACGACATCGGCTCGTTGCATGCCTTCGAGCCCGACGGCGAGATGATCGTGACCGCCGTCAAGACCCGGCTGGTGCACGCCGCGGTGCGCCATCTGCTGCCGCAGTCGCCGGCCTGGGTCCAGGCCGCCGATGAGGAAATCCCGATCAGCCAGCGGGACATGATGGTCACCTGGCACAGCCTGCCCACGACGGTCATGCAGAAGCTCACCGCGTGGAAGGTGCCCATGCCGGCCGCCGACTCCGACGCCTTCCTGCACTCCTGGCAGGTGGGCGCCCACCTGCTCGGCATCAGGGACGAGTACATCCCCGCCTCGTTCACCGAGGCCAACGCTCAGGCCAAGCAGGTCCTCGACCCGGTGCTGGCCCCGACGGCCGAGGGCCTCGTGCTGTCCGACATCCTGCTCAACCTCGGCTCCGGCATCGACGGCGCCATCCTGACCAAGCCCATCCTGGGCGCGTTCACCCGCTTCCTGCTCGGCGACAAGATCGCCCAGTGGCTGCAGATCCCCCGGGAACCGATCTGGGACCCGCTCCTGCAGGCGGCCTGGGGGCCCTTCATCGCCGTCCGGGAGGGTCTGCTGCCGTTCCCGCTCGCGCCGCAGGCCTACTGGTTGTTCGACGAGTTCCTGCGCAAGGCGGCCCTGCTCTTCCTCTCCGAGGCAAAGCCCATCAGCATCGAGATCCCGGTCGCCAACCGCCCGTCCTGACCGGCACGGCCTGAGCCACCAGGTACGCGAAGCCGTCCGCGCCGGCACCCGCCGACCGGCGTCCGCCTCGCCCGGGCCCGGGCGAGGCGGACGGAGGCTAGCGCTCGAACCAGACCCGCAGCTGCTTGGCCGCCTGGGCCAGGGCGACCTTCCCCGCCTCGAGGCTGCCCGACATCGCGAAGAAGCCGTGGATCATCCCCTCGTACCGGGTCACCACCACCGGCACGCCGTCGTGGGCCAGCCGCGCCGCGTACCGCTCGCCCTGGTCCCGCAGCGGGTCGTACTCCGCGGTGATGACGAGCGCCGGCGGCAGCCCGACCAGCGTCTCGGCCATCATCGGGGAGACGAGCGGGTTGTACACGTCGTCCGGGTCGGTGAGGTAGTGCGAGCGGTACCAGGCCACCGAGTGATGGTTGAAGAGGTACGGATCGTCGCTGCCCCGCATCGACTCGTCCGCGTCGGCCCGCTCCGTCTGGTCCGTGTTCGGGTACATGAGCAACTGCCCGGCGAGCGCGGGCTGCCCGGCCTCGGCCGCCATGAGTGTGAGGGCGGCCGCGATGTTGCCGCCGGCGCTGTCCCCGCCGACCGCGATGCGGCCGGCATCCGCGCCGAGCGTCGCGGCGTTGGCGCACACCCACTCGGTGGCGGCCCAGCAGTCCTCGATGGCGGCGGGGAACGGGTGCTCGGGGGCCAGCCGGTAGCCGGGCACCACGACGATGCACCCGGCCGCGTTGGCCAGGCTGCGGGCGATGCCGTCGGCCGTGTCGACGGTGCCGAGCACCCAGCCGCCGCCGAAGAAGTACATCAGCACGGGCAGGTCCGGCTCCGCGCTCGGCCGGTAGGCGCGCACCACGAGCTTGCCGCCCGGGCCGTCGATCCAGTGGTCGAGGACCTCGTGCACCTTCTCCGGCTGCCCGCCCGCGGCGCGGATCGAGGCCAGGTCGGCGGCGCGGGCCGCGTCCAGGGTCATGGTGTAGAGCGGGGCCACTTGGTCGCGTTCCTTGCGGTCGCGCATCGCCTGCACCTGCGGGTCGAGCGGCATCGTCGCAAATCCTCCAGTCGCTCGGGTCTAGAACTGCGCCGACAGCCGATCGATCAGGGCCGCCGCCGCGATCATATGGCTGTGCTCGTTGCCGTGCAGCCCGTCATCCCCCGTGAGGGCCTCGCCGCGGGCGATCGCCGGGTGCTCGGACAGGTCGACGTGGACCGTGCCGAGTGCCGCGGCCAGCGCGTTGGTGCGCCCCGCCAGGCAGGCCATGCGCCGCGCGAATCCGGCGCCCAGCCACGGCGGCATGTGCGGGTACTCGCGCATGACGAACACCGACACGGTGAGCACCAGCGCGCCGGCCTGCTGCAGCGGGCGCACGATCGCGGCCAGCGCGGCGTCGACCGCGTCGGCGCGGGCCTCGTAGCCGGGTCGCATGGCGTCGTTGGCCCCGCACACCACGAGGGCGAGGTCGGGGCGGAAGGCCAGGGCCGCCGCGAGTTGCACGTCGCGCACCTCGGCGGCGCGCAGGTTGCGCACGCCCAGGTTGCGGTACTCCAGGTCCGGCCGCGCCGCGGCCAGCTCGTCGCGCAGGAGGTCCGCGAAGCCGCCCGGCTGCTCGACGACGCTGTCGCCGAGGACGGCGAAGCGGCGCCACGGATGGCCGCTCAGCCGGGCGCCGACGGGGGACTGCAGCGCATATTCCGGTGCCATGTAGGCCTTTCGGCTCATGCGGGAGCGGGCGGTGTACCGATAGGCTATCGCCTATGAGGGCGCCGCGGTGACACAGATACTCACCGCAGCGGACTATCGGAACCCGGCGCAACGGCTCGTCGAGCCCGACGTGTGGGACTTCATCGAGGGCGGCGCCGAGGACGAGCGGACCGTGGCGGCCAACCTGCGCGCATTCGACCGGGTGCGGCTGCGCCCGCGGGTGCTGGCCGGCGTCTCGGAGGTCGACACCGCCGTCTCACTCTTCGGACGCGACTACGCGACGCCGATCGGGGTCGCGCCGACCGCGTACCAGCGGCTCATCGACGCCGACGGCGAGGTGGCCACGGCCAAGGGCGCGGGCGCGGCGGGCGCGCTGTTCGTGGTCGCCATGTTCGCCAGCCGCACCATCGAGGACATCGCCGCGGCGTCCTCCTCCGGGCTCTGGCTGCAGCTGTACTGGCTGCGCCGCCGCGACGTCCTGCAGTCCATGGCCGAGCGGGCCGAGGCGGCCGGCTACGACGCCATCATGCTCACCGTCGACGTGCCCCGGATGGGCCGCCGCTGGCGGGACGTGCGCAACGGCTTCACCATCGGCGGCGACGTCGCCGCGGTCAACATCGAGGCCGGCGTGATGGCGGCCGCGCACGAGCGCGACGAGGGATCCTCGGCCGTGGCCCGGCACACCGCCGCCACCTTCGACCCTGGCCTGGTGTGGTCCGACCTCGCCTGGCTGCGCGGGCGCACCAGGCTGCCCCTGGTGCTCAAGGGCATCCTGACCGCCGAGGACGCGACGCTGGCCGTCGCGCACGGCGCCGACGCGATCGTGGTCTCCAACCACGGCGGCCGGCAGCTCGACGGCGCGGTGGCCAGCCTCGACGCGCTGGCCGAGGTCGTCGGCGCGGTCGGCGGCGCGATCCCGGTGCTGCTCGACGGCGGCGTGCGCCGCGGCGCCGACGCGCTGGCCGCCCTGGCCCTGGGCGCCCACATGGTGCTGCTGGGTCGGCCGCCCCTGTGGGGCCTGGCCGCCGGGGGCGCCGAGGGCGTGGCCGGCGTGCTGCGCGCCACGACGGACGAGCTCGCCCACGCGATGGCCCTGGCCGGGCGGGCGAGCCTGGCGGACCTGGACCGCACCGTGGTCCGAAACCAGCCAACGGGAGGCGATGCCTGACATGGTGGCGCTGTCGCGCGAGGAGCTGCACGCGTCGGTCATCGACCCGGTGGCGGCCTCGATGAACTTCCTCAACGAGATCGCCGGGCGGTTCCCGGCCGCGATCTCGCTGGCCGCCGGCCGGCCCTTCGACGAGTTCCACTCGGTCAGCGACGTCGAGAAGCACACCCAGGCGTACCTCACCCACCTGCGCGAGCGCGGCCTGCCCCCGGCCCAGACCCGGCAGCTGCTCACCCAGTACGGCCGCACCAACGGCCAGATCGGCGACCTCATCGCCCGGATGCTCGACGTCGACGAGAACATCCAGGTGCCGGCGGCCGCGGTCATGGTGACGACCGGCTGCCAGGAGGCGATGATCATCGCGCTGCGCGGCCTGTGCGCCGGCCCGGACGACGTCGTGCTGGCCGCCGAGCCCTGCTACGTCGGGCTGACCGGCGCCGCGCGCATCCTCAACATCGAGGTCGTCGGCGTGCCCGAGTCGCACGACGGCCTGCGCCCGGAGACGGTCCGCGAGGTGGCCGCGGCGACGAGGGCCCGCGGCAAGCGGCCCCGCGCGCTGTACCTCGTGCCGAACTTCGCCAACCCCTCCGGCGTCTCGCTGCCGGTCGCCCGGCGCCGGGCCCTGCTCGCCGCCGCGGCCGACGAGGACCTGCTCATCCTCGAAGACGACCCGTACGGCCTGTTCGGCCTCGACGACGAGCCCCGCCCGACGCTCAAGTCCCTCGACGCCGACCAGCGGGTCATCTACCTCGGCTCGTTCGCCAAGTCGTACTTCCCGGGCGCCCGCGTCGGCTACCTCGTCGCCGACCAGCCGGTGGTCGACGCGGCCGGCCGGCACACCCTGCTGGCCGACGAGCTGTCCACGATCAAGAGCATGCTGACCGTGAACACCTCGGCGCTGTCCCAGGCCGTGGTCGGCGGCATGCTCATCGACTCCGGCTTCAGCCTGCGCACCGCAAACCAGGCGAAGATCGCCTTCTACCGGCACAACCTGCTGACCCTGCTGGACGCGCTGCGGCGGTACTTCACCGGCACCCCCGTGCGCTGGAACAGCCCCAGCGGCGGCTTCTTCGTCGTGGTCGACGTCCCCGTCGACGCCACCGAGGAGCTGCTGGAGGTCTCCGCCCGCGAGCACGGCGTGCTGTGGACCCCGATGCGCTTCTTCTACGTCAACGGCGGCGGCACCCACGCGATCCGGCTGTCCTGCAGCGCCCTGGAACCGGAGCAGATCGAGGAGGGCGTGCGCCGCCTGGCCGGGCTGCTCCTGCGATGACCACGGTCGGGCTCTGGCTGGTCGATCTGCGAGAGCCCTGCGACGAGCGGCTGCTGACCGGGCGCGACCGGGCCCGCCGCGACGCCCTGAGGGACCCGGGCGACCGCCGGCGGTTCGCGGCGGCCCATGCGGCGCTGAACCGGGTCGTCCGCGAACGACTCGGCGGTATCGAGCCCCGCTGGACCATCGGCCCGAACGGAAAGCCCGAAGTGGCCGGGCTCCAGGTGAACCTCTCCCACGCGGGGGAGCACGCGCTCATCGCCGTGACCGAGACCCGCCCGGTCGGCGTGGACCTGCAGGACCTCGGCCCCGCCCCGGCCGTCGAGGCGCTGGCCCGCCGCTTCTTCCCGCCGGGGGAGGCGGAGTCGGTCGCGGCGCACGGCCCGGCCGAGTTCGCCAGGCTGTGGGCCCGCAAGGAGGCCGTGCTGAAGGCGGCCGGCGACCGCCTCATGCGTGGCCTGGCCCTACCGGTGGCCGGTGACCCGCCCCCGGCGGTCGTCCACGATGGGGCCGCCTACGCGGTGGCCGACGTCGAGGCGCCGGACGGCTACCGGGCCGCGATCGCGCTCGCCGGCCCGGAGCCGTTCACCGTCCGAGTGGACTGTCATCCGAATGCACTGACGCAGAGGTACCGCAGCGCGGGGTCGTAGTCGACCAGCACCACGGGCCCGTCGACCGACGCGAGCGCCTCCCAGACGCCGGTCATCGGCTGGGCCGGGTCGGCCAGCAGTACCGAATCCGCCTTCACGTCGACGTGGGCCAGCGACCCGCCGAGGATCACGGTGGCCGGCGTGAGGTCGCCGAGCAACCCCTCCACGTCGGCGAGCTCCACGCCCGGCACGATCCTGGGCACCGCTGCCTCCAGTGTGGACGGTCCCAGGTGGACGGCCACGGCGCAGTGCGCGGCCGGCACCTCGACGGGCACGCCCGGGTCGTACGGCAGCCCGGACTGCTCGGCGACCAGGAGCAGCGCCCGCGGGTACGTGCCGGAGCGGGCGTAGTCGTGCAGCAGCCGCAGCGCGGTGTGCGCCCCGGCCCGGCCCTGGTCGGTGACGGCGAAGGCCATCGGCGTGCCGGGGCAGGCGTGGCTGAGGTACGTCGCCGTGGCCCGCCCGGGCGCGATGTCCGGGATGTCGTACGCGAGGATGAGCGCGTCCACCGGCTCGTCCGGCAGCAGCGGCACCGCCATCTCGCCGTAGGACTGGCCGGCCTCCGGGTGCGGGCCGAGGACCAGGCCGTACGGGGCGAGCATGTCGGTCAGGTACTTGGTCAGCAGCGCCGTGTGCGCGGCGTCCGCCGAGCGGTCCGCCGGGTGCGGGAACCGCCGGGCGGCGGCGCCGCGCAGGCCCCACGGCACGCTAGTCCTCCTCGTCGAGCAGGTTGCCGGCGACGTAGCTGGCCAGCGTCCCGACCGTCTCGAAGTCGTCGCGGCCCAGGTCCTCGACGCTGATCTCGCGCTCCAGCCGGTCCTCCAGCTCCAGCACCAGCTCCAGGCCGGTGGTCGAGCTCATCCCCAGGTCGTCCATGAGCGTGGTGCTCTCGGACGCGTCGGGCACCTCCCGCTTCAGCACGCGGGGCAGCAGGGCGCAGATCGTCTCCACGACGTGCTCGCGCAGCGCGGGGTCGACGGTGATGGTGTCGGACACGGTGGTTCCTCCAGAAGTCAGTGCTCGAAGACCATGGCGGAGAAGGTGGCGCCCCGCCCGGCCCCGGCCGCGGCGATGACGTAGCGGTCCCCGGGCCGCAGCAGCCCGCGCTCGCACGCGGTGCGGTGGTTGATGAACGCGTCGGCGCAGAACACGTGGCCGTGGGTGGCGACGTGGTCGAGCAGCACCCGCTCCAGCGGGTAGCCGATCCGCTTGCAGGTGCGCTGCCAGGCCACCGCGTTGACGTTGTGCGGCAGGATCACCGCGATGTCGTCCAGCGCCACCCCGGCCTTGGCGGCCGCGGCGGTGACCGCCTCGCCCAGCGCGTCGTGGTAGATGCGCTGGAACTCCGAGGCCACCTCGTCGTGCTCGCCGTCGAACTCGCCGCGCAGCCGGGCCACGAAGGACAGCAGCCGGTCGCGCTCGCCGGACGCGGCGACCAGGCACGCCGACGCGCCCTCGCCGAACATCGTCGTCTCCGCCACCATCCGGGCCTCGGAGGTGAACGCCTTCTCCCCGGCCACGACCACCGCGAGGGCGCCGTCGCCGTCCGCGGCCAGCAGCCGCCCGGCGAGGTCGACGGCCAGCAGCCCGGACGCGCAGGCCTGCTGCCCGACCGAGAACGCCTGCGCGTGCCCGAGCCCGGCCGCCGCGAGCGCCTCGTGCAGCGGGTTGTGCGGGTACGGCACCACGTTCGGGAACGTGCGCGCGTACAGCACGTACCGCACGCGCCCCCGCTGCTCGTCGGTCAGCGCCAGGTCGTCGAGCGCCCGCCCGAGCAGCCCGGTGAGGGTCTCCTCGCCCCGGGACGCCTCGCCCAGCTTGTGATACCGCCGGAACACCCGAACCTGCATCGGGGTCAGCTCGAACTCGTCGGCGAGCGCCTCGATCGGCACCCGTCCGGCGGGCACGTAGGTCCCGATCCCGGCCAGCACGGTCATCGCTGCCCACCTTCCAAGAGCCCGAGCGCCGTTTGTACGGCCAATGCTTCCGCCCTGCGCACCAGCGCCTCGGCGCCGGCCGGGGCCAGCCGCCCCGCGTCGGTGAACACGGTCAGCAGGAACGCGCCGCCCGCCGCGTCGTCCACGTCCACGCTGAGCGGATCGAAGGGGTCGTCCTGGGCCACGGTCCACCGGAACCGCCCGGGCGGCGCGGCCCGCAGCTCGTCCGGGCCGGGCACCTCGCCGGCGAAGCCCTGCCGGCTGGCGACGCGCCGGTCGTTGTACCAGAGCCCGGCCTCGGCGTCGACGCCCAGCCCGGCGGCGAGCGCCGCGGTCGCGTCCGGGTCGACGTAGGCGTACTTGTAGCCGGCCATCGCGGCCGCCCCGACCCGCCGCAGCGCCTCGGCGAACGGCAGCGCTTCGCCCGACGGCCCGCGGACGTCGGCCACGCAGATCCCGCGCTGGGCGACCATGGCCACCACGGTCTCCAGCCCGCGCCGGAATCGGTTGCTCACCATCGGCCGCAGCACCGCCGGCCCGCCGTCCTCGGTGGCCGCGACCGCCAGCAGCGCCATGAGCACCTGCGAGGAGTCGGCGTCGGCCTTCTCCGACAGCACGTGCAGTGCGGTCGGCAGCGCCGAGGAGACGAGCTCGCCGCGGTAGTACCGCGGTCCGTCCACGTCGGACACCGGCCGTGCCGGTGGCAGCCGCCGCAGGGTCCGTTCCCAGTGCCGCAGCGCGGACGCGTTCTGCCGCTGCCCGGCCGCCCCGCCCTGCCACTCGGCCAGCTCGAGCGGCTGCATCCCGGCCGTCGGCTCGGCGGTGCCCTCGGCCTGGTGCCGGGCCACCTCGGACAGGAAGATGCGCCCGCCGAGGCCGTCGGTCACCAGGTGGGTCATCACCGTGGAGAGGTGCGTGGGCACGCCGCGGTGGCGCACGACCGCCATGCGCACCGGCCACTCCTCGACGAAGTCGTACGGGCGGGCCCGGTCGCGGGCGTCGAGCGCGGCCACGAACGCCTCCGGATCGGCGTCGTCCGGGCAGTCGTAGACGTCCAGGCCGACGGTGCCGCGGTCGGCCACGCACTGCAGCGGCCGCCCGTCGGCGGCGAACCGCAGCCGGGTCCGCATCGGCTGGTACCGGGCCATGATCCAGCGCAGCTCGGCGGCGACGCCGGCCACGGTGGTGCCGGGGGCCAGCCGGCTCCAGCCGCCGATGGGCAGCCAGGAGCGCTGCCGCAGCATCGTCAGCCAGATCTCGCGCTGGCCCCAGGTGAGCTCGCCGAGCCCCGCCCCCGGCCCGGCGAACCGCACCGGGATCCGAAGGGCCGGGCGGGGCATGGCGGGGGGCGAGGAGACGCTAGGCATTTGCCATCTCGGCGAGGTGGCGCTGGCGCATGAGGAACTTGCGCACCTTGCCGGTCGGGCCGACCACGATGTCGTCGTCGGGGAACACCACCACGCGCCGCAGCGTCGCGCCGGCGGCCGGGGTGAGCGCGGCCCGCACCTCCTCGGTGTGGTCCACCGACGGGTCGGCCCCGGCGTGCAGGGACAGCAGCACGTCGGTGACGACGCCGCCGTCGGCCGCGCGCACCGAGACGACCGTGCAGTCGCGCACGTCGGGCACGGCCCGCAGGATGCGCTCCTCCGACATGGCGGTGTAGAGCCACTCGCCGCCGCCGAGGTCGACGGAGTCCACCGCGCGGTCGACGTGGTAGTAGTAGCCGTCCTCGTCGCGGTACATGAGGTCGCCGGTCAGGTAGTAGCCGGCGAGCCGGTTGCGGTAGGTGTTGACGTGGTCGTTCCAGTAGCCGGGGGCCAGCGTCGGGGACTTGAGGCCGAAGTGGCCGACCGCGCCGACCGGCACCTCCGTGCCGGTCTCGGTGTCGAGCAGCGCCACGTCGGCGAACACGTGCGGGACGCCGACGCAGCGGCCGTAGCGCTCGGTGTCGCTGCGGTGCGTGATGTGGAAGGCGGAGTGGCCCATCTCGGTCGAGCCGAGCCCGTCGACGAAGCTGGAGCCCTTGACCCGGCTCACGCCCTCGCGGGTGACGACCATCCGGCTGCCGGCGTTGACCAGGTGCCGGATGTGCGGCTCGTGCGCGCAGTCGCCGGTGTTGAACCACAGCGAGACCGAATCGAGCTCGTGCGCGTCGAGGTCGAAGCGGGCCAGCTCGGCCCACGTGACCGCGAAGCCGAACACGCCGGTCGGCTTCCACCGCTCGATCGCCTCGATCACCGCCGCGCCGTCGTCCTGCCGGGACATGAACAGCAGCTCGGAGCGGTTGCTCAGGGCGTGGTTGATGGTCATGATGCCGGCCGCGTGCGGCGCGGGCAGCGTGCTGAGGATGCGCTCGGTGCCCTGGGCGCGCGGGCCGCTGAGGCGGATCCGGCGGGTGGCGTGGAAGAGGCTCGCGTGCGAGTGCACGACCGCGGTCGGCATCCGGGTGGTGCCGGAGGAGTGGGTGATGGCGATCGGGTCGTCCGGGTGGTGCCGGAAGGCGACCGGGGCGGACGCCGGGTCGCCGGTGCCGGTCTCGGCCACGTCGTGCACGGCGATGCCGGCGAGGTCCAGACCGTCCAGCCGCTCGCGGTGCTCGGCGTCGGTGAGCAGCGCCACCCCGCGCAGCTTGCGGATGTACTCGGCCGCAATGTCGCCGGGGATGTTCGGGTTCATCAGCGCCGGGATGGCTCCGAGCCAGGTCAGGCCCATCCAGTTCAGGAAGCAGTCGGCCGCGTGGGTTACGTAGATGGCGACCGGGTCGCGGCGGCGGATGCCGGCCGCGTGCAGCCAGGCGGCCCGCGCGGCGGCCCGGGTGTACAGCTCGCCGAGGGTCAGCCCCTGCCACGCCGGGAAGCCGTCGACCGGCGTGTCGAACGCCATGCCGGGCCCGTCCAGCGGCGCGCCGTGCTCGATCAGCTTGTGCAGCACGTTGCCGGCGCCGACGGTCGGGTCGGCGGCCAGCGCCGCGCGGATGTTCGTGGACGCCATGGGTGTCTCCTCGGAAGTCAGGTGTGCGCGAGCTTGGCGACGTCTTCGATGGCGGCCCTGATCTGGGCCCGGCTGGGCTGCAGCGCGAGGTCGAGCTCGCGGGCGAACGGCAGCACGGCGCCGTCCGGGCGGGTCACCCGCCGCGGCGGCGCGATCAGGCGCATGCCTTCCGCCGCGGAGGCCAGGATCTCGCCCGCCATCCCGCAGGAGCGGTTGGAGTCGTCGACCACGACCAGGCGGCCGGTGCGCTCCAGGGAGGCGGCCAGCCCTGCCCAGTCGAAGGGGTGCAGCGTCCGCGGGTCGAAGACCTCCACGGACACGGTGCCGGCCAGCTCCTCGGCCACCGCCAGCGCGTCGTGCACCAGATGGCCGACGGCGACCACGGTCACGTCCTCGCCGGGCCGGTGCACCCGCCCGACGCCGAGCGGGATCGGGGCCAGGGCGGCCAGGTCGACGTCGGCCCGCACCCCGACCGCGCCGGCCGGGGCGAAGACGACCACCGGGTCGTCGTCGCGGATCGCCGAGGCGAGCAGGCCGTAGGCGTCGGCCGGGGTGGCCGGCACCACGGTCTTGATGCCGACGTGGGCGAAGAGGCTGTACGGGTGGTCGGAGTGCTGCCCGGCCCACCCGCCGCGCGAGCCGGAGCTGGGCAGCAGGTACGTGACCGGCACGTGTGCCTGGCCGCCGGTCATGAGCGAGAACTTGTGGGCCTGGTTGGCGATCTGCTCGAAGGCCAGGAACAGCAGCGCCGGGATCTGGAACTCGATCAGCGGCCGCTGCCCGGCCAGCGCCGCCCCGGTGGCGAAGCTGGTGAACGCCTGCTCGGAGATCGGCATGTCGATGACCCGTTCGGGTCCGAACTTCTTGTGCAGGCCGGTGGTCACGTTGCTCACGGCGACGCGCACGTCCTCGCCGAACACGCACACCGCGGGGTCGCGCTCCATCTCGGCGGCGATCGCCCGGTTCAGGGCCTTGAGGTACGACAGGATCGTCATCTCACGCCCCCGCCCGCACGCGCAGCCCGTCGGCGTAGAGGTGCTCCAGCGCGTCGGCCGGGTCGGGGTGCGGGCTCTCGCGGGCGAAGCGCACCGCCAGCTCCAGCAGCGACTCGATCTGCGCGTCGATGTCCGCCCGCTCCTGCGGGGCGAGCCGCGCGCCCTGGATCTCCAGCGGGTCCCGGGCCATGCCCGCGGCCACCTCCTCGTCGGTGCGGTAGCGCGGCCGGGCCGCGTGCTCCCAGGTGTGGTGGGCGTCGAACCGGTAGGCCAGGCACTCGACGAGCGTCGGGCCGCCGCCGCAACGGGCGCGCTCGACCGCTTCGCGGGCTGCCCGCAGTACGACTTCCGGGTCTGTGGCGTCCACGGTGGACGCGGGAATGCCGAAGGCGGCGGCCCGGCCCGTGACCGTGCCGGCCTGCGCCTCGGCGAAGCGGGTGGTGGTGGCGAAGCCGTTGTTCTCGCACACGAAGACGACCGGCAGCCGCCACAGCGCCGCCAGGTTGAACGCCTCCAGCACCACGCCCTGGCTGACCGCCCCGTCGCCGAAGTAGGTGACGAAGACCTGGTCCCGGCCGGCCCGGCGGGCGGCCCAGGCGGCCCCGGCGGCGATGGGCACCGCGGCGCCCACGATCGCGTTGGCCCCGAGGATGCCGATCGAGAAGTCGGCGGCGTGCATCGAGCCGCCCCGGCCCCGGTTGAGCCCGGTGGCCCGGCCGGCCAGCTCGGCCATGGTCCGGGCCGGGTCCGCGCCCTTGGCCAGCACGTGGCCGTGGCCGCGGTGGGTGCTGGTGATGACGTCGCCGGGCCGCAGCGCGGCGCAGGTGCCGGCCGCGATGGCCTCCTGCCCGAGGTACGGGTGGATCCCGCCCACGATCGTGCCCTCGCGGACGAGCTCGATGGCCCGCTCCTCGAAGCGCCTGATCAGGCGGACCGTGCGATACAGGAGGCTTACCGTATCGGCCGGTAAGCCCAGCAGCCCGGCGGCGTCACTCACACAAACTCCTTCAGAGGAACACGAATCAGACGGCCAGGACGGATTCGTCGATCTTGGCGAGGATGCCGCTCCACAGCTTTGCCCGCGCGGTCAGCGCGAGGTTGATGGTGTCGGCACACTCCTCCCACTTGGCCTCGTCGTCGCCGCACAGGTCGGTGACCATCTGCATGGCCATCGGCGTGTGCTCCTCGCCGTCGACCTCGATGTGCCGGGCCAGGTAGTCCACGAACGTGCCCAGCTGCCCGTCCTGCTCGTTGACCTTGATGACCTGCTGGAACATGTCCGGGATGAGGTCCTCGCGGCCGAAGGCGAACGCCGCCGCCTGGCAGTGGATCGGCGCGGTCTCGATGAGGTGCCAGGTCAGCCGCACGAACTCGGCAGACGCGTCCGGCACCCCGGCCTGCTCCATCGCCGCCGGCACCGGGGTCCCGGCCCGCAGCAGCTCGATGAAGCCGTCGATGACCGTGCGGTCCGCGCCCGCCTCGGTCATGCCCAGCAGGTACAGCTCGAAGTGGCTGATGAACCCGCCGCGCAGCTCGTCGCTCTCCTCGACCAGGACGATGTCGTTGATGAGCCGCCGGCTGCCGGTCGGACCGGTCGGGATCCACGGCACCTCGACGCAGGTGAGGTTGCGCTGCAACGACTTCAGCAGCGACATGAAGTCCCACACGGCGAAGACGTGGTGCTCGAGGAACGTCCGGATGGCCGGCAGGCTTTCCAGGCGGCCGTAGATGGGATGGGTGACGACATCGTTGCGGGCGGGGGCGATGAGGGCCTCCAGCCGGTCGATGCCCGGGTGCCGCTGGCCCCAGTCGTAGCGGGACATGTCCAACTCCTTCGTTGTTCTCCCTAGGCGTTTCGCCAGAGCACGGGGCAGAACTCCGGATCGGCGTAGTCGGGACGCCCATCCTCGGTCCGGCGCACCAGGACGTCGTGGTTGTAGGTCACGGCGTCGCCGGTGGAGAGGTGGAACTGGCGGTACTCATTGCCGCCCGGCTGCAGGTGGAACGAGATTGCCCGGCGGGGGTGGGCGCTCACGTTCGCCCCGCTGCCGTGGTACGTGCGGCAGTGGTGGAAGCTCATGTGTCCCTTGGGGATGAGCATCGGGACCTTGCGCACCTCGGCCTGGTTGTGCGCCGCGTTGTCCTCGAGCATGCGCTCCAGGTCGCTGCGGTCGCGGTCGGCGAAGTGGCGGGTGGTGGTGTCGTCGGCGCCGATCTCGCGCCAGCGGTGGCTGCCCTCGACCATGGTGATGGTGCCCATGTCCACCCCGCAGTCGTGGAAGGGGATGAACGCGGTGAGCATGTCGTCGGACGTGCACGTCTGCCAGTAGTGCCGGTCGAAGTGCCAGGGCACGACGTTGGACGGCTCCCCGGCGATCGGCGGCTTGTAGATGAGCGTCGACTGGAAGACGCGGATCTCGTCCGCCTGGGCCAGCCGGGCCGCGACCGCGCCGACGATCGGCTTGCGCAGGATCCGCGCGATGTCGTCGTGCTCGTAGTGGACGTAGTCGTTGTGCCGCTGCACGGGGCCGTGCTCGGGCTGCCAGTAGGCCAGCCGGGGCGGGCGGGCGGGGAGGGTCCGCGAGCGCTCGCCCGCGTAGAACCGCTCGCTGGCCGCGACGAGCGCGTCGACCTCGTCGTCGGTGAAGAGCTTCCGGGTGAGGTACCACCCGTTGCGTGCGTACGCCTCCACCTCCTCGTCGGTGGGCAGCAACGCCAGCTCATCCTCCGAGAGCGCGAAGTCTCGGGTCACCGAAATGGTCACAGTGCGGTCCCTTCAGAAAATGTGGTGTTGCGCACCGCCGCCAGCTCTCGCTCCTTCGCCGCGTACAGCGCGGGGATGTTGCTCGTGCCGAACGTCCGCGCGCCGTGGCGGTCGATGAGCTCGTTGAAGTACGTCCGCCGGATGTGCGTCGACTTCGCGAAGATCTGGTACATCTGGCCCCAGTGGTCGCGGTCGACGAGGATGCCGATCGGCCGCAGGTCCTCGACGGGGACATCGACCTCGCCGAGGCGCGCGCCGAGCATGTCGTAGTAGCTCGACGGGGTCTGGGCGAACTCGACTCCCCGCGCGCCGAGCGTCCGCACCGCGGCCACGATGTCGTGCGTGCTGAAGGCCATGTGCTGCACGCCGGCGCCCTCGTGCCAGGCCAGGAAGTCGTCGATCTGGCCGGCCCGGCGGCTGATGTCGGGCTGGATGAGCGTGAAGGTCACGCCGCCGGAGGGGCTCTGCACCACCTGCGACTGCATGCCCTGCTCGCCGACCTCGATGTACTCCTCGAAGATCATGTCGAACCCGAACGCGCGGCGGTAGAAGGCCACGGTCGCCTCGAGCTCGCCGGCCGGCAGGCACACCGCCGCGTGGTCGATGGCGTGCAGCAGGTCGTCGTCGGACGGCCCGTCCGGGGCCATGGACGTGTCGAGCAGGCCCGGCAGGAACGCGCCGCCGCCGGGCGCCCGCTGCACGAGCCGGTGCGTCACGTCACCGAAGCCCGACACCTCGGCCACCACCACCGACGAGTCACCGGACTCGAGCCGCCGGGGCGCCTCGATCGGGGTGGCCCCGCCGTCGACCGCGGCCGCGAAGGTCGCCTCGGCGTCGGTGCAGCCGAACGCGACGACGGCCACGCCGTCGCCGTGCTTGGCCACGTACCGGCTCGCCCGGTGCCCGCTGCTGAGGCCCGACGTGAGCAGGATCCGGATGTCGCGCTGGCCCAGCAGCACGCTGCGCTGGCCGGCCAGGCCTGTCTCCGGGCCGCCCTGCCCGTGGACGTGGAAGCCGTACGACGCGCACAGCTGCTCGGCCGCGGCGCGCGCATCGCCGACGTACATCTCGATGTGGTCGGTGTCGAGGATCTGCATGGTGCCTGCTTCCTGTCTGGTACGGGTGGTCAGCCGCCCGACCCGGGAGGACCGAAGACGAGGCTCACGTTGTGGCCGCCGAAGCCGAAGGAGTTCGACAGCGCGTAGGCCACCGGCGCGGGGCGGGCCTCGCGCAGGTGGTCCAGCTCGCAGGCCGGGTCGGGCTCGTCCAGGTTGTGCGTCGGCGGCAGCAGCCCCCGGCGCAGCGCCTCCACCGTCACCGCAGCCTCGGCAACTCCGGACGCGCCGAGCATGTGCCCGGTGACGCCCTTGGTGGAGCTGACCGGCGGGCCGGCCGGGCCGAACACGGCCCGGATGGCCAGCGACTCGGCGACGTCGCCGAGCTTGGTGGAGGTCCCGTGTGCGTTGACGTAGCCGATGTCGGCTGGGTCGAGGCCGGCGTCGGCCACGGCCCGGCGCATGCACTCGGCGGCCGCCGCGCCGTCGGGGCGCGGCGTCGTCGGGTGGTGCGCGTCGTTGGTGGCGCCCCAGCCGAGCAGGTCGGCGTGGCTGGTGGCCCCGCGGGCGGCGGCGTGCTCGGGCCGCTCCAGCACGAACACCCCGGCGCCCTCGCCGAGCACCAGGCCGTTGCGGCGCCGGTCGAACGGGCGGCTCGCCTCGGTCGGGTCGGCCCAGCCGCGGGCCAGCGCGCGGGCGTTGCCGAACGTGTCGGCGAGGGTCGGGAACAGCGGCGCCTCGCTGCACCCGCAGACGACGACGTCGGCCTCCCCGGACCGCAGCAGCCGCAGGCCCTCGCCGATGGACTGGGCGCCGGCCGCGCAGGCGGTGCCGATGGACGAGCTGTACCCCTGCAGGCCGTAGCGCATCGCGACCCGGGCCGCGCCCATGTTGGGCAGCATCCCCGGCAGCAGGTAGGGGCTGACCCCGGCGCGGCCGCGCTTGTCCCGCTGCACCGCCTGCGCGTCGAGGGTGGCCAGGCCGCCGGTGCCGGACAGGATGACCGCCACCCGGTAGGGGTCGACGTTCTTCCCGGCCTCGATGCCGGCCTGGGCCAGCGCCGCCTCGGCCGCCTTGAGCGCCATGACGATGTACCGGTCGACCAGGCGCGCGTCCGGGCCGGGCAGCACCGACAGCGGGTCGATGGGCGGGCCGAACGCGGCCACGTCGACCGAGCCGGCCAGCGCGTGGTCCGGCGGCGGGGCGCTGAGCCCGGACCGGCCCTCGCACATCGCGTCGAAGACCTCGGCCCCGGTGACGCCGACCGGGGTGACGAGGCCGATCCCGGTCACCGCCGCGTGTGCGTTCATGCTGCGCCTCCGTGCCTGGGTTCGTGGCCGACGAGCACCGCGGCCGCGGTGTCGTCGGGGTCGATCTCGATGATCAGCACCCGGTGTGCGTCGCCGTCGGCGAGCAGGCCGCGGGCCGCGTCGACGCCGGAGCCGGCGTCGCACACGCAGCTCACCGGCCCCGTGAGCCCGTGCTTGGCCGCGATGTGGCCGAGCACGGCGTTGGGCACCGACTGGAAGAAGAAGAGGGGCCCGACCCGGGCGCCGGCGTCCACGGCCGCGGCCACGTGGGCGGCGCTCTCGACGTCGCCGAGGTCGCTGACGAGCACGACGGCGGTCTCGGCGAATGGAGCGCTCTCCGGCAGGTCCGCGAGGCAGCGCCCGGCTACGGCCGCGATGATCGGGTTGAAGCCGGAGTGGATGAACCCGGCCAGGCGCGGGAGCTCGGTGTCCTCGGGCCCGGGCCAGCGGGCGGCCGCCTGCACCTGCAGGCCGGCCGCGAGCGCGCGCGAAGCTAAGCCGCTCATGCCAATCGCTCCGCTTCGCTCCGCCGGTGGCATGAGCGAGAACCGCATCCATTGTGAGCGGCCCCTCCGCTCCGCTCCGGACCGCTCATGCCAATCGCTCCGCTTCGCTCCGCCGGTGGCATGAGCGAGAACCGTATCCATTGTGAGCGGCCCCTCCGCTCCGCTCCGGACCGCTCATGCTTCTGCGCCCAGTAACAGCGCCGTGTTGGCGCCGCCGAAGGCGGCGTTGAGGCTCAGCGCGTAGCCGGGGGAGACCGGCGGGGCCGCGCCCAGCACCAGGTTGAGCGGGCACCGCTCGTCGGGGGCGGCGAAGCCGGCGTTGACCGGCGGCCGCCCGCCGCGCAGCGCGTGCAGCGTCACCGCCAGCTCCAGCACGCCGGAGGCCTCCAGGGCCTGGCCGTGCAGCGACTTGGTCGACGACACGGGGACCGTGGCCGCGTGCGGGCCCAGCGCCGCGTGCAGGGCGGCCGCCTCGGCGACGTCGCTCTGCTCGGTGCCCGAGCCGTGCGCGTTGATGTAGCCGAGCTGCTCCGGCCCGATCCCGGCCCGGCCCAGCGCGGCGCCGATCGCCCGGGCCAGCCCGCGACCCTGGGGGTCGGGCTGGCAGGGGTGGTATGCGTCGCCGGCCCGGCCCCAGCCGGCCAGCCGGGCCAGGGGCGGCACGGCGCGCTCGCGGGCCGCCTCGGCGGACTCCAGGACCACCGCGCCGGCGCCGTCGCCGAGCAGCAGCCCGCGCCGCCCGGCGCTGAACGGCCGGACCGCGCCGTCGGTGGACAGCGCGCGTCCGGCGTCGAAGAGGGCGTACTGGTCGGCCTCGACGAGGTATCCGCCGGCCACCACGATCCGGTCCGCCTCGCCGCGGGCGATGAGCCCGGCTGCGTCGGCGATCGCGGTGCTGGCCGCGACGCACGCCGACGTGTACGCGCGGGACGGGCCGAGCCCGGTCGCGCCGGACAGGGCGGCGGCGAATGCGGTGCCGCCGTGGCCCGGGCGCTGGGCCGGGGCCGAGCGGGCCAGCCGCGGGTCGCCGTGCACCGCCAGGAACAGCGGCGCGCCGGCCCGCTCGGCCGTGCTCAGCTTGGCCTCGTCACAGGCCTCGGCGGTCAGCGCGGCGAGCTCCGCGGGCAGGTCCGGGTCGCCGTCCATGGTGGCGGCGACGCCGACCCGCCGGCCGGTGACGTCGAAGCGCCGGACGGGCGCGAACGCCGGCCGGCCGGCGTCCAGCCCGGCGGCGAGCGCGCCCATGCCCCGGCCGAACGCGCTGAGCACGGCTACGCCGGTGATCAGCACGTCCGCGGTACCCCTGCTCATCACGGCCTCACCGGGCACCCGTCTCGACCTCGAGCCCGGCCAGGACCTCCACGGCACCTTCGACCGTGGACATCCGGGCGAGCTCTTCGTCCGAGAGGTCCAGGACCGTGCCGTAGTGCTGCTCGAGCTGGTGGACGAGCCAGGCCAGCTCCAGCGAGTCGATCCCCTCGCCGACGTCCTCGGGCTGCCGGTCCCCGTAGGTGGCCAGCATGGCGACGACCTCGGCGCGGCCCGGTGCAGCGGCCACGCTCAGCTGCCCGCGGTGGCC
Organism: Dactylosporangium salmoneum; assembly: GCF_039532525.1. Classification (NCBI taxonomy): domain Bacteria; kingdom Bacillati; phylum Actinomycetota; class Actinomycetes; order Micromonosporales; family Micromonosporaceae; genus Dactylosporangium; species Dactylosporangium salmoneum. The sequence goes on along the minus strand of NZ_BAAARV010000062.1, from coordinate 107,444 downwards.
GCGGCGGCCCGGCGCTCGGCGACGGCCGTGATGAACTCGCCGACCGTCATGCCCGCGAGCTTCTCGGCCTCGTCGTCGTCGAAGCGCACCCCGAAACGGTCCTCGACCCGGACCGCCAGCTCGGCCAGCGACAGCGACTCGAGGTCGGCGCCGGCCGGGCCGAGCGCGGTGTCGTCGTCGATGTCGTCGGTGCTGTAGTTCATCTCGGTCAGCGAGTCCAGTAAGAACTGGCGGATCTCGCCTGCGGTCTCGTCGCTCATGCTTGGGTGTTCCCTTCCTTTACGGCGGCCGCGACCAGCAGGGCGCGGTCGCGGACGAGCTTGCCGGTGGCCGTTCTGGGCAGCTGCTCGACGACGTGCAGCGCGCGGGGGCGCTTGAACGGGGCGAGCCGCTCGGCGAGCAGCGCCCGCACCTGGTCCGCCGTGGTGTCGTCGCGCAGCATCACGTAGGCCTCGATCGCCTTGTCGTGCGTGACGACGGCGGACGCCACCCCGGGCAGCGCCGCGAGCGTGTGCTCGACCTCGGTGAGGTCGACCTTCAGCCCGCCGACCGAGACCTGGGAGTCGTTGCGGCCCAGCACCCGGAACCGGCCGGTGTCGGGGTCGACGGCGCCGGCGTCGCGGGTGTGCAGCCAGCCGTCGGCCCAGCGGTTCGGGTCGACCAGGCCGAGGTACGGCGACTCCGCCAGCGACACCAGCAGCTCGCCGTGCTCCTCGCGCACCCGCAGGCCGGGCGCCGGGGTCAGGGCGGGGCGGTGCTCGCCGAAGAGGTCGGTCGCGATGACCCCGACCTCGGTCATGCCGTACATGTTGCCGAGCCGGACCCCGAAACGGTCCGTGAAAGTTTCATGGACGGTGGCCCGCACGAGCTCGCCACCGGTGGTCATCCCGGTCAGCTGCGGCAGCCGCGGCGGCCGGGGCCCGGAGGAGAGCAGCTCGATGTGGAAGGGCACGCCCAGCAGGGTGGTCGGCTCGGGGCCGGCGGCCACGGCGGCGAGGATCCCGTCGGCGGTCATCCGGGCCGGCAGCACGACCTGGGCCCCGGCGTGCAGCCCGTAGAGGAGGCCGCCGACGAGGCCGAGCACGTGGACCATGGAGGCGAGGCAGACGATCCGCTCGCCCGGCTGCGGCACGCCGGCGCCGATCGCGGTGTACCGGTGCAGCTCCTCGACGAGGTTGGCGGCGCTGCGCGCGATGACCTTCGACGGGCCGGTGGAGCCGGAGCTGAGCTGGACCAGGGCGTGGGCGGTGTCGGCCGGCCGGCCCGGGTAGGTGGCGACGCGCTCCTGCACGTCCTGGAAACCGCGCAGCGGCCCGCCGCTGGAGTGCTTGGCCGACACGACGGCCTGCGGGGCCAGCCGCTGCAGGGCAGCGTCGACCTCGAACGGGGTGAGGCGGTGGTCCAGCAGCGCGGCCCGCGCGCCGAGGCGCCAGCAGGCCAGCAGGTTGGTCACGAAGGCCAGGGAGGGGGCCAGGCAGATCGCGACGGCGTCGCCGGGGCCGGTCCGGCCGATCCCGGCCGCGGCCAGGACGGCCTGCTTCTGCTCGACCAGGCGGCGCAGCTCCGCGCGGGTCACCGGGGCGTCGAAGACGAGCGCCGGGGCGTCGCCGGGACGGCCGGCGGCGTCCGCCAGCAGCACCTCGTCGACCCAGCCCGGATCGAGGGCTTCGGTCACCGGAACATTCCCTTTCCTTACCGGGCGCGGGTCGTCGGCGGGCCGGGGGCGCCGTTTCCGCCGGGAGGCGGCCGGCGCGCCAGGGCTCGCTGGGAGCAAACCGCGCGCAGGGTCGTACGCACCGGCCGGTCGGCCGACTCTGGCCACCGGTCAGCGTGTACAACCCCCGAAGATGGACACACTGCGAAGAGATCGAGGGCACGCAAGCACCCGCAACGGTCGACGTTGTCCGAACGCAAGCACCCAGCTGCTGCAAAGGCAGGAAATAGGCACCTCGACTAGGCATAGACCTTACGCAATCGAGGTCGTTTTACAAGAGTGGGCAGCCAGAGCATGTGACGGGATGTCCGTTCTGTCACACCACCTCCCGTGAAAAATCGTTTGGCTCGATACGGTCAACATTCAGGTAAAGGCTCAGGTCAGGCCGGGTCCCGGCCACGCGCGATTCCCGCAAACTCGGACATTCGTGGCAGCTGCGGACGCTTGGGGTCGAGGTCTCAGGTATCGCCAGCAAGGGGAAGTCCGAACGTCCGTTAGGTGTGGTCTCGCGGGATATATGGGCTGCGCAAGTATCCAGGTCGCCGCTGTACCGCCGGTTCCGGAACTTCCCCAGGTCATTGACAAGGCTCGTCGCGGCGTCCATACAATGGCCGGGCTCGCACCGCCTATTGCGGTTGCGTTCCCATTCCCTGGTACTGCCGTTTCGGAGATTTGCGACTGTGAAAGCAGATACCGGTTCCGCATACCCGTCGGCGCCTGCCGGTCCGGGACTCAACGCGGCCGTCGAACGCTATTACGACACCACGCTGGACCTCTACGAGGACCTCTGGGGCGAGCACGTCCACCACGGGTTCTGGGACGTCGGCGAGCGCCCCGGCAACGACGACGAGCGGCACGCCGCGACCGACCGGCTGGTGCGCGAACTGGTCGCCTTCGCCGGCATCCCGTCCGGCGCCCGGGTCCTCGACGTGGGCTGCGGCATCGGCGGTCCCGCGCTGTACCTGGCCGGCCCACTGGGCTGCGAGGTCGAGGGCGTGACGCTCAGCGCCGCCCAGGCCGCCCGGGCCAACGAGAAGGCGGCCGAGGCCGGCCTCGGCGGGCGGGCGCACTTCCACCAGCGCGACGCCCTCGACAACGGCTTCCCCGACGCGTCCTTCGACGCGCTGTGGGCCGTCGAGAGCCTCATGCACATCGCCGACCGGACCGCGTTCTTCGCCGAGGCGATGCGGCTGCTGCGCCCCGGCGGGGTGCTGGCCATCGCCACCTGGTCGGTGCGCGACGGCGAGCTGAGCGCCGAGGAGCACCGCGTCGTCGACCAGATCCTGCGCCACCAGGTGATGCCGAGCTTCTCCTCGCTGGAGGAGCACGAGCGGCTGGCCCTGGCCGCCGGCTTCGCCGAAGTGTCCAGTGTGGACTGGTCGGCCAACGTGGCCAACTCGTGGGAGCCGAACTTCGCCCAGGTGCGGGAGCTGGACAACGGCCGCGCCATGATGCGCGACCTGGCCCGCGACCGGGGCGTCGACGTGCTCGGCTTCTTCTACGCCGGCCCGCTGATGCTCAAGGGGTTCAGCACCGGCGCGATGACCTACGGCGCGGTGCGCGCGGTCAAGCCCGCGGCGTTACCGACCGAGGACTGACCCGTGAGCACGCCGACGACCACCGAGCACGCCGTTGCCGAGCTTCTTCGCGAAGTGACCGGCGAGGATGCCGAGTGGCTGGCCGGCATCGGCCCCGCGACCCGGCTCGACGGCGACCTGTTCCTGGACAGCATCGAGGTGGCCGCCCTTGCCGGGCGGCTCACCGACGTGTTCGGGGTCGACTTCGCCGGGCACGTCGCCGGACTCGAACTGGAGGCACTGCTGACGCTGAGCGTCGCGGACGTCGCGTCCTATGTGGACGCCTCCGGCGGCAGCGCATGAGCAGGTTCCTGTTCGTCTCCCTGCCGCTGTTCGGGCACGTCCACCCGATGGCGGCGGTGGCCGACGCGCTGCTGCGGCGGGGCCACGACGTGCTGTGGGCCGGCTCGGAGTCGTTCCTGCGGCCGCTCGTCGGCGAGCAGGCGCGCATCCATCCGATCCCGCTGCGGGCCCACCGCGGTCAGGCCGAGCGTGGCCTCGACGCCACCCGGTCCCGGTGGGAGGGCTACATCGTCCCGCACGCCCGGACCACCCGGAAGGGCATCGAGGCGGCGATCGCCGAGTTCACCCCCGACGTGATGGTCGTGGACCAGCACGCCATCGCCGGCGCCATCGCCGCGCACGCCCACGGCCTGCACTGGGTCTCGGTCGCGCCGACCACGATGGAGCTCACCCGGCCGTTCCGCCACGGCCTGCCGCGGGTCGAGGCGTGGATCCAGGGGCAGATGGCCGCCGCCTGGACGGCCGCCGGGCGCCCTGGCGAGCCGCCGCACGACCTGCGCTTCTCGCCGCACGGCGTGATCGCCTTCACCGCCGGCGCGCTGGCCGGCGCCCCGGCCGACCTGCCGTCCAACCTGCGGCTCGTCGGCCCGTCGCTGGCCACCCGCACGCCCGACCCCGACTTCCCGTTCGACTGGCTCGACCCGGCCCGCAAGCACGTGCTGGTCACCATGGGCACGCTGTCCATGGACATCGCCAAGGACTTCTACCAGCGCGTCGACGCGGCCCTCGCGCCGCTCGGCGACACGCTGCAGGCCGTCGTGATCGCGCCCGACCGCACGCTGGCCGCCGAGCCGGGCCCGCACGTGCTGGTGCGCCGCCGCGCCCCCGTGCTCGACCTGATGCCGCACCTGCACGCGGTCGTCTCGCACGGCGGGCTGAACACGGTCTCGGAGGCGCTGGTGCACGGCGTGCCGCTCGTCGTCGCGCCGATCAAGGGCGATCAGGCGCTCAACGCGGAGGCGGTCCGCTCCGCCGGCGCCGGGGTGCGGGTCTCCTTCGACCACATCCGGCCCGGCGCGCTGCGGACCGAGCTGCTGCGCGTGCTCGACGACCCGGCCTTCGCCACCGCCGCCCGCGGGGAGGGCGACCGGCTGCTGGCCGGCGGGGGAGCCGAGGCCGCCGCCCAACTCCTCGAGGCCCACCACCAATGATTGAGGCGATATCACCGTGAAAGTCCTGCGCGACACCTGGCTCATCTTCCAGCGCCACATGCTGCTCATGATCCGCTCCCCGTTGTGGGTGTTCCTCGGCATCGCCCAGCCGGTGGTGTACCTGATCCTGTTCGCCCCGCTGCTCAAGCCGGCCCTGCAGTCGATGGGTAAGACCTCGATGCTGGACGCCTACCGCGTCTACGTCCCCGGCATGCTTGTCGCGCTGGCCATCGGCGGCGGCCTGTACGTCGGCTTCGGCCTGCTCGGCGACCTCGCCAACGGCGTCATCGAGCGCTCCCGGGTCACCACCGTCAGCCGGGTCGCCCTGCTGCTCGGCCGGGCGCTGCGCGACGTCGTCACGGTCATCGTGCAGTCGATCCTCATCACCGTGCTGTCGGTGCCGTTCGGGCTGATCACCAACATCGGCAACATCCTGCTGGGCTACGCGATCCTCGCGCTCATCAGCCTCTCGGCCGCGGCGATCTCCTACGGCATCGCCATCAAGGTGAACAACCCCAACGTGCTCGGCCAGGTCATCAACAACGTGGCCCAGCCGCTGATGCTGCTCTCCGGCACGCTGCTGCCGCTGGCCCTGGCCCCGCTGTGGCTGCGCACCATCGCCGACTACAACCCGTTCAACTGGGCGGTCACCGGCATGCGGGCCCTCTACGCCGGCGATGCCGGCGACGTCCACGTGTGGGGCAGCATCGTCTTCTGCGGCGCGCTCGTCGTCGCCGCGGTCACCTGGTCGGCCAGCCTCTTCGCGCGCTCGGTCAAGTAAGGGGTACGACAATGATCAAGACCAAGGGGCTCAAGAAGTCCTACAAGACCCGGGCGAAGCGGCAGACCACCAGCGTCGACGCGGTCAAGGGCATCGACCTGGACGTGGCCGAGGGCGAGATCTTCGGCTTCCTCGGGCCCAACGGCGCCGGCAAGACCACCACGCTGCGGATGCTCGCCACCCTGATCCCGCCCGACGACGGCGAGGCCACCATCGCCGGGGCCAACCTGCGCACCGAGCAGGCCCAGGTGCGGCGCAGCATCGGCTTCGTCGCCCAGGGCGGCGGCACGACCGACGACGTGACCGCCCGCGAGGAGCTCATCCTGCAGGGCCGCATGTACGGCATGAGCCGCGCCGAGGCCGCCACCCGGGCCGAGGAGGCGATCGCCGCCTTCGACCTGACCGAGTTCGCCGACCGCAAGTGCAAGACCTACTCGGGCGGCCAGCGCCGCCGGGTCGACATCGCGCTCGGCATCATCCACCGCCCGCAGGTGCTGTTCCTGGACGAGCCGACCACCGGCCTGGACCCGCAGAGCCGCGCCCACATGTGGGACGAGATCCGCCGGCTGCGGTCCGACGGCATGACGGTCTTCATCACCACGCACTACCTCGACGAGGCCGACGCCCTGTGCGACCGGATCTCCATCATCGACCACGGCGAGATCGTCGCCGAGGGCACGCCGGACGAGCTCAAGCGCGAGATCTCCGGCGACGTGGTGACGGTCGGCGTGGGGGAGCTGGCGGAGAAGGCGGCCGAGCTGCTCAAGGACCAGCCCTTCGCGCGCGGGGTGGAGGTGCGCGAGGACGGCGAGCTGTGGCTGACCGTCGACGCCGGGGACACCGCGATCCCGCAGATCATGCGGACCCTGGAGGGGGCGGGGATCTCGCTGGCCACGATCGAGCTGCACCGCCCGACCCTGGACGACGTGTTCCTCACCAAGACCGGCCGGTCGCTGCGCGAATAGCGCGAAGAAGACTTGCGGCGAGGCGTCGTTCACGATGCCTCGCCGCAGTCATGTATTCGGCCAATTCGATGGCCGCGCGCAAGCATTCTTCGCATCGCCGGGCGGGCGGCCCGCGGGCCCGATCCGCTCAGGCCGCCCGTCGTCCGTGGCGTGCACGGATGTGGCCCGCCGCTCGAGGGAGTGCGGCGTTCCAAGTGCAATTCTTTCGATGCACGTTGCAGGCGTTCCGGGGTCCGGCATCCGGTCCGAACCGCGCAAGGCAGAGCCCGCGCGCCCGGCTGCCGGACCTCGGAATTCGCCGTGAGAACGGCTGTTGAAAGCATTGCTCTTGGCCCGTGGCCGCGTCAACGGCCACTATTTCAATTAACTATTCGCCCGCGGCGCGGGCCGACCGCGGGCCGCAGATATCAGGGCAGCCGGATCGACTGCGGGGTGTGGAAGACGTCCTGCGGGTCGTAGGCCAGTTTGACCTGCTGCAGCCGCGGGTAGTTGGCGCCGTAGTAGGCCGTTTGCCAGTCCGTCAGGTCGCGGTCGGCGTAGTTCTGGTACACCTCGCCGGTCAGGTGCGGGCGCAGGGCCTCGGCGAAGTCGTCCACCCACGCCACGTTGGCGCCGGTCTCCTCGTCGCCGGGCCACTGCGCGATGATGGAGACATAGTGCAGTGCGTCACGGTGCACGAAGGCGGTCGCGTCGGCCGGCACGCGGGCGATCGCGCCGCCGGCGAGCAGGTCGAAGCGGACCATCGAGAATCCCGACGGCGACTGGGCGAAGCGCTGGGCGAGCACGTCGAAGGCGGCCTCGTCGAAGCCGTCCTCGGAGAAGTACCCCCCGACCCACTTCGACTGCAGGCCGTACACGATCTCCTCGCCCATGACCGTCATCATCTCGAGGTAGTCGGTCTCGCCGATCGAGCTGAACAGCGGCTCGCCGAGCGCGTGCACCGGCGCGAACGCGGCCTCGGCCTCGGCGGGCGGGCCGACGTACATGCCGTACATGGCGACGACGGGCTCGCCGTCCGGGTACGGCTCGGTGCTGAGCAGCAGGCAGAGGGCCAGCCGGTCGTCCTCGCGGTTGGCGTAGAGGTCGCGGTAGGCCCGGAAGACCTCCTTGGCCCGGCTGTACGGCCACGCGATGATGCCGCCGACGACCGTCTTGGGCAGGGGGTTGAGCCGGTACGTCAGGCTCGTCACCACCCCGAACCCGGCGCCGCCGGCCCCGCGCAGCGCCCAGAACAGGTCCGGGTGCTCGGTCTCGCTGGCCCGCAGCACGTTACCCTCGGCGTCGACCATCTCGGCGGCCAGGATGTGGTCGCAGCCCAGGCCGAAGGTGCGCCCGAGCGGGCCGTACCCGCCGCCGAGGCTGTAGCCGGCGTTGCTCACGGTCGGGCACTCGCCGCCGGGGCCGGCCAGGCCGTACTCCAGGCCGTCGGGCCCGGTGAAGCTGTGCCCGGCGTAGGTGACCTGGTCGATGGCGCGCCAGCCGATGCCGGGGCCGACGGTCACGGTAGCGGTGGCCGGATCGAACGCGACGTCGCGCATGCCGCCGACGTCGACCACGACCCCACCCTCCACAAGGGACAGGCCGCTGGCGTGGTGCCCGCCGCCGCGCACCGACAGCGGCAGCCCGTGCTCGCGGGCGTAGCGGATCGCCGCCGCCACGTCGCCGGCGTCCGTGCACCGGGCGATCAGCGCCGGGCGGGTCCGCACGCGGGTGTTGAACAGGACGCGCGCCCCCTCGTACTCGGGGTCGTAGGGGGTGAGGAGGGAGCCGCGGAAGCCGGAGAGCTCAGAAAGATCAAGCCGCACCGGCAGATCTTGTCACCGTGCCGGATCGACGGCAAGCGCGGCGTACTCGGCCACGAGTTTGCGCAGGCGGACCACCACGGGCCGCTCCCCGAGCCGGCGCTGCAGCACGGCGAGCACTTCCCGGTAGTTCCACAGCAGCTCCTCGGCGGTCCGCGCGCTGCTGGCGAACAGTTCGGGCCCGAACCGGTGCAGGTCGTCCACGAGGGACTGCAGGCTGCACACCTTGTCGGCCGCGATGACCAGCAGCGACTCGGCGCCCGCTTCGGAGTCCATCCGCCCCAGGTGGGCCCGCTTGCGCTCCCACCAGGTCAGCCCCTGCCGCTCGCCGAGGTCGGCGTCGGTGCAGTCGTGCACGATGCGGTACACCTCGTCGCCGAACGCGGCCCGCAGCGCCCCGCGCCCGGTCGGCTGGTCCTCGAGCACGTCGTGCAGCAGCGCCCCGATCGCGGCCGTCTCGCCGCCGCCCTCCTCGAGCACGATCGCGCAGGTGGCGAGCAGGTGCGACACGTAGGGCGTGCCGGTGTTGTGCCGGACCTGCCGATGGTGGTGCCGCGCCGCGAACGCCAGCGCCTCCTCGAACCGCGGCGACAGCATCCTCACACCTCCTAGGCGATCATGGCCGCCATGTCCTGCAGCTGCCGCACGACCTCCGCGCGCTCCAGCCGCCGGCCGAGCTGCACCCCGCCCCGCGGCGCGGGCTCGTCCGGCCGGTAGTACACCTGCGAGCGCTGCTTCTCCCGGGGCCCGCGCATGACCAGTGTGGCGCAGGACTGCCGCCGGTCGGTGACGGCGCGGTGCACGATCGTGGACGTGGTGACGTACCGCCCCCGCAGCGGGGCCCGCTCGACCCGCCGGACCTCGACCAGTCCGACATTTCCGGAAGGGGCGACGCGGGCGATCTTGCCGCCGAGGTACGGCCGATAGGTGAACCGCCGCCAGGCCTCGCCGGCGGGGTCCTCGTCGAGCTCGATGAAGTGCTGCCGCCCGCCGAGCAGGATCGAGCTGAAGGGGAACCGGTGGTCGTGCGGCCGCGAGACGTGCTCGGCGGCGGTCCGGGAGGCCGGCCAGTAGTGCAGGGTGAGCCGGCTGCCGTCGTCGTAGCGCGCCGCCACGATCTTCGTGAAGCCGTTGACGTGCCGGTAGGGGACGCCACCGGCCAGCCGCCGGCCGCCCCTCAGGTCGGCGAGGAGCCGGTCGATCACCCCGCCGGCGTCGACGTGCTCGAGGTCGGTGCGGGGAAGCAGCAACGGGCCAGCCACGTATACAGACTCTCGCACACGCCCCGCGGCCGGAGGTGTTACACCCGGCCGCGGCGGGTGAACCGCTCGGCGGCCTCCAGCACGCGCTTGATCGTGTCCCCGGTGGCCTCGCGCAGCATCCCGGCCGGCGACCGCCCGGCGATCCCGGCCGCCCCGACCTCGCGCAGCCACCCGGCCGCGGCCCCGAGCCGGTTGGCCCGCGCGAACGTGTCGGCCACCTCGACGGCACCGCGCAGCCGCCCGGCCATCTCGGCCCAGCGCCGCCGGTCGCCCCGCCACCGCTGGAACTCGGTCGCCGACCCCGCCCCGGCGATGTAGGCGGTCAGATCCTCACCCAGTAGCGCCACGCAGCGGTCGATGCCGCTCGTCGACAGGACCCCCACTGTCATGGAAGAAACGCTACCTCCGTACCGCCACGAGGGCGAGGTCAGGAGAGATAGAACGCGGAGACGTCCTCGGCCAGCAGGTCCAGGACCGGGATGCCGCCTTCCAGGGCGGCGGCGAAGGCCGTCCACGAGTCCAGCCGGTAGCCGCCCGCCTCCGGGAACTCCTCGCCGGTCAGGTACCGCGGCAGCAGGAACGCGTTCTGGACCAGCCAGTGCACGTAGCCGCCCTCCTCGCCCCACCCCGGCAGGGAGCGGGTCGAGTTGAGGTAGGCGCGCAGCTCCGCGGGGGAGGACCACCGGACCATCCGGGACTCGTTGGTCAGGTGCTTGATGTACGGGTTGTACAGCAGGGTGCCGCCCAGGCCGAAGTGCTCGCGGAACTGCTCCCACAGCAGCCGCTCGTCGCTGCCGGCGTAGGCCATCACCTCGGCGGCCGGCTCGTCCTCCAGCAGATGGTGCAGGTAGGACCAGGTCGTCAGCGGCGTCAGGAGGCGGTTGGCATCCTTGCTCAGCAGCGTCTGGACGATCGCCCCGGCGTTGCGCTCCATGTCGTGCAGCGCCAGGTGCGGCACGACCTTGATGGCGGCCAGGACGCTGTACAGCGACGGGCTGCGCTCGCCGTAGAAGATCCGGGCCACCGACCACGGGTCGGTCGGGCGCAGCAGCGACTCGGGGGAGTGCGCCGGGGCGCCGGTCACGTAGTCCTGCAGGGAGGCGACCGACGGGGCGGCGGCCGGGTCGACCCGGTGCATCCAGCGCAGCAGGTCGGCGGAGAAGCCGGCGCTGAGCTCCTCGCGGCCGGCGACGCCGAAGTCGTCGAGGCAGATCGCCACGCGCACGCCGCGGGCCGACAGGGCGGCGGCCGTGAGGGCCTGCACGGCGTTGATGAGCGACGCGCGGGCGCGCAGGCGGACCGGCCAGAAGAGCAGCCGCGGGCGCTGCGGGTCGCCGGCCCAGTCCACGCCCCAGCCGTAGCGGCGCTCCAGCTGGCGCAGCAGTGGCAGTACACCTTCCGGGGCGGTGTTGCCCGGCTGCGAGAACAGCTCCCGCTCCCATTCCAGGTGCCGGACCCGGCGCCGGGGGTCGACGCGCGGTCCGGCGGGCGGGACCTCGAGCCGGTCGGCGAGCGCGGTGAACAGGCGGTCGCCGTCGACCTCGGTGTAGAAGGTGACGAGGCCCTCGAGGCGTTCGGGCAGGCGCAGCGGGGCGGCGTCGTGCAGCGCCCACAGCACGCGGACGGGGCGGGCGGCGGCCACGGCGCGAAGGGCGCTCGTCACGACGTCGTCCCAGCCGCTGTACCCCACCACGACCACGACATCCCCGGTGACCAGGTCGGCCAGGGCCCGGGCGGTCGGCTCCGGGGCGGTGGCGTCCGGGGCCGGGTCGTGCAGCAGCGGCTCGCGGGCCTCCTCGCTGACCGGGCGCCAGAAGCCGTGGAGGTGGAAGACCTGCACCGCGCCCTCGCCCTCGGGGCGGCGGTCGGGGCGGCCGTCGGGGGCGACCGGCACGCTGACCGCCTGGCGGCCGGTGTGCCGTACGGCGATCTCGAAGAGCGGGTCGAAGTTGGTGGTGAGCAGGGCGTTGCCGAACTCGTCGGGGCGGCCCGCGAGGAGGCGGCCGACCGCCTCGACCCCGGCCGGCAGCTCCCACCAGTCGAGGCTGTTCTCGACCCGCTCGCCGAGGCGCAGGTCGACCCACTGCCAGATGCCGTGCGTGGCCAGCGGCGAGGAGGCGAGGTCGGGGGCCCGGTAGCCGGCCAGGACGGCCTGCTGGGCGACCACGTCGAACTCGCCCGGGCGGCGGCGGGCGGTGAAGACGCGGCGGTACGCCAGGTAGACGTCGATCGGCAGCGCGTGCGGCCCGAGCGCGGCGCGGGCCTGGTGCAGGGCCTGGGTCAGCTCGCCGTCGTCGCCGAGGCCGGCGGCGTAGCGCTCGGCCAGCTCGACGAGCTCCTCCAGGCCGGGCACGGCGGGCATGGTCATGCCGGCGCCCAGCACGAGCGTGACGGTGCCGCCGTGGCGGATGGCGGAGACGATGTCGTCGATCAGGCGCGCTTCCATCACTCTCCCGCGGCCCGGGCGTGCAGGGTCGTCCACAGGTCGCGCGGGCGGCTGGACAGCGCCTCGCGCACGTCGGCGTCGCTGAGCAGCAGCAGGCCCCCGTCGATGTCGGCCTCCAGCTGCTCGGGGCCCCAGCCGAGGTACCCGCTGAACAGCCGCAGCCCGGAGATCACGGCGGGCAGCGGGGCCGGGTCGGCGGCCAGGGCGATCGTGCCGAGCCGGTCGCGGATCGGCTGGAAGCGCAGCGGGGGCTCCACGTCGGGGCGCAGCCGCGCGACCGCGATGAAGCCCTCGTACCGGCTCAGCGGCCCGGCGTCGAACAGCACCGCGGGGGTGGTCAGCAGCCGCCGCCAGCCCTGCGGGATGTCGGCCGGCAGCGGGTCGGCGGTCGGGCGGTTGATCCGCACGCCGACCGCGCCGCGGCCCCGGTCGTGGCGCAGGATGAGCACGGCCGCCTGGCGCAGGTCGCGGTCCTCGACGGCGGCGGTGGCGACCACGATCCGCCCGACGAGGTCGCGGCGGTGCCGGGCGGCGTTGCGCACCAGGGCCAGCTCGTCGCCGGCGGAGCGCAGCTCGGGCAGTTCGAAGCCGCGCTCGCGCAGCCGCAGGGTGACCTCGCGCCAGACGGTGCGCACGTCGAGGATGGCCGGGCGGTCGGGAAGGCCGCCGCGCAGCACCCGCAGCAGCTCGCCGGTGAACGCGGTGTACGGCTCGCCGGGCGGGGCCTGGGCGGTGCGGTTGCGCGGTGCGGAGACCAGCAGGCAGGTGTCGTCGGTGCCGGCCTGGTCGGCCACCGCCTGGGAGCCGGACTCGCCCGAGGCCAGCGCGCCGGCGGCCCGCCCGGCATAGCAGCAGTCGAGGATGACCAGCCGCCGCCGGGCCCGGCTGCCGGCGACCGCCCGCCTGATGTGCTCGAACGGGAGACCGGCCTCGTACGGTACGGCGGGATCCGTGTCCCGAAGCCCCAGCACCAGGCTGCCGTCGACCGGGTCGACGAGCCCGTGGCCGGCGTAGTAGACGACGAGCGTCCCCTCCGCTGCGGTCTCGTCCGCGGCGCGCCGCAGCACCCGGCTGACCTCCCGGGCGTCGTCGGGGTCGGGCAGCACCGTGCAGTGCTCCGGCGCCAGCCCCCACAGGTCGGGGTCCTGCAGCACCCCCGCCAGCGCGTTGAGGTTGCGCGGGATGGCGGGCACCTCGGGCAGCGACGTGTACCGCGCCCCGCCCACGAGCACTGCCCGCGACGCCCGCGGGTCGGCGAGGTCCGGCACCGCTCAGCCGTCGAGCGCCCGGGCGGCGGCGGCCACGGCCTGCGGGTCGGCGGACTCGATGCGTACGGACACGCCGTCGGGGTCGGTCCGGGTCAGGATCACGGCCGGCGCGGCGGGGCGGGTACTGCGCCAGTTCGACACGGCCAGCAGCAGCTGCCCGACCGACAGCCCGGTGCCGAGCACCAGGCTGATGATCTCGACCGCGGCGCCCAGCTCGCCGGGGCTCCCGGCGGTGGACAGCCCGATCTCGGACTGCACGACGTCGGGCTCGCCGACCAGCCAGCGCTGCAGGCTGAGCAGGGTGTCGACGTCGGGCGCGGGCCCGTTGTCCAGGGCCTCGAGGTGAATCTGCAGCTGCACTGGTCAACCCGGGGTGTCGGGGGCGGGAGTTCGAACCTTATCGAACCCACGCCACCCCTGTCACCCGAAGAGCGCCTTCTTCGCCTTCCGCGCCTTGCCCTTGGTCTCGCCCAGCGCGAGCAGCGCCTGGCGGCCGTGCTCGTCGGTGCGGGCGTGCAGCAGCCCGTACGTGAACCCGTTCTCGCCGGCGCCGTGCGCGCCGATCGCGTACTGGCGCAGCAGGTCCCCGGTGACCAGGGCGTCCTGGTGTGCGCCGAGCACGTCCTGCAGGTCGGTGAGCCGGTCGGCGAGCTTGGTGGCCCGCTTGCCGGCGACGGGTGCGACCAGCTCGGCCGCGTACCGGGCGCGCTTGTACGCCTTGCGGGCCTCGTGCAGGCGCTCGTCGGGGGTCGGCATCCCGGGCCGGGTGCGGCGGCCGTCGGCCCGCTCGGCGGCGGCGAGGCGGCCGTCGGCCCGGTCGAGGGCCTTGCGGGCGCGGCGGAGGATCCGGCGGGAGGGGATCCGGTCGGGCTCGGCCGTGCGGGTCACGAGCGCGTCGATGTCGTTGAGCAGGGTGGTGTACCGCGGGCTGTCGAGCCCCGCCGTCAGCGCTTCCCGGGCCTTGGCCGACCGCGCGGCCAGCAGCGAGGTGATGCGCGCGGACACCGGCCCGAGCACCAGCTCGGCCGGCACGCCGGCGACGAGCCCGGCCAGCCGCTCGCCCATGACGTCGCAGTCGCGCACCTCGCCCAGCAGCCCGGTGACCCACTTGATCTCGTCGTGCAGCGCGTCGAGGTCGCCGGAGAGGACCGGGGCGAACGAGCGCAGCGTGGAGCGCAGCCGCCGGGTGGCGACGCGCATCTTGTGCACCGCCTCGACGTCGCCCTCGCGCACCTGGGGGTCGTGCTCGATGAGCGCGTCGCGCTGGGCGGCCAGGTAGGCGGCCAGGGCCTTGCGGGCCTTCGAGCCGCGCAGCCGCAGCGGCGCGGGGGGCGGGTACTCCTTGCCGAGGGCCTGGGCGAGCTTCGAGGGGCTCTTGGCCGGCCGGGCGCCGGCCCTGCGCAGCGCCGCGTCGAGGCGGGCGAGGGCGGCCCCGCCCCCGTCGACCAGCTCGATCTCCAGCTCGTGCCACTCGCGGGCCCGGCCGCTGCGCAGCGACTCGGTGGTGACCCGGTCGTCGGCGACGAGCGCGAGGGTGCGGCCGTCGGCGGCCTTGAGCTCCCGCTCGACCCGGTGCGTGCGGATGCGGGCGACCGGGGTCAGCGCCTCGCCCCGGGCCAGCGCGCGGATCTGGTCGGTCACGGCCCGCGGCGGGGTGCGGTGGCGGTTGTTGGCCGGCACCTGCAGCTCGCTGCGCTCCCCGCCCGACGGGCGCTTGAGGTGCCAGCCGGCGTCGTGCCCGCCGGAGCGCCGGCGCAGCGTGACCCGGCCCCGCGCCAGGTGCAGTGCGTCGGTGTCGTAGTACACGGCGTCGAGCCGTTGGTCATCCGGCTCGCCGACGGTGGCGACGCCGCCGATTCCCCTCAGGTCGGGCAGCGTGAAACCGTCCGGGAGCTCGTATTTGCGTTCAACCTCGAGTTTTCCGGCCATGCACTCATTCTCGCAGTGAACCCGTCACCGTGCGAAGGTGAACATGCGATAAACGAAAGGTGCACCACGACCTCCTCCGGCTGCTCGACGACCACCTGGCCGAGCTCGCCGCCCTGCGCCACGTCCTCGCCGCACCGCGGCCGGTCCACCTGGGTGAGCGGCTGTCGGCGGCGACCGAGACGGTGCGCTCGGCCGAGCGGTACGCGCTGGCGGTCGGCGCCCTGCTGGACCCGCGGCCGGCGTGCGTGCGGCGATAGGCACGGGCCGTCCGGTCGGGTGCGACTTGGGTCACTCTGATCGGTTATCGGGTGGTCGGCGGCCTCGGCCGTAATCTGGGCACGTGGGTGTCGTCAGGCAGCGGGTGCGCTTCGCCATCCGGCTGCTGCGCGACTGGCGGCTCACCGTCGCGTGGGGCAAGTCGCTGCTGCGCTCCGGTCTGACCAGCGTCGTCGTCCTCGCCGTCACCTTCTGGCTGCTGCCCGGCGTGCGGGCCAGCGGCGGCCCGCTCACCTTCGTCGAGCTCACCGTCCTGCTGGCGCTCATCGGCACGCTCATGCGCCTGGTGCTGCTCGGCGTCGCGGTCGTGGTCGGCGGGATCGGGGTGCTCGCGCTCGGCGTGGTCATCCAGGCCGTCGTCATGTTCACCGCGCTGCGGCTGGCCAACGGGGTCAGCGTGGACTCGTTCGCCGACGCCTGGGTGGCCAGCTGGCTCGCCGCCGCGCTCACCGCGATGGTGAACTGGCTCGCCGACGCCGGAAGCGAGGACGTGTTCCTCGGCCAGGCGCTGCGCCAGATGGCCCGGCGGCACCGCGGCACCCCGGCGACCGAGCCCGGCGTGCTCATCGTGCAGCTCGACGGGCTCTCCGCGCCGCTGCTGTCCTGGGCGGTCAAGGCCGGCAACCTGCCCAACCTCGGCGAGTGGGTGCGCACCGGCACGCACACCATGCGGCCCTGGCACACCGGGCTGCCGGCCACCACCCCGGCCAGCCAGGCCGGCATCATGCACGGCGACTTCGCGCAGATCCCGGCGTTTCGCTGGTACGAGAAGGAGGCCGCCCGCCTCGTCGTCACCAACCGCCCGCGCGACGCCGCCGACGTCGAGGCCCGCATCTCCACCGGCCGCGGCCTGCTCGCCGACGGCGGCGTGAGCATCAGCAACGTGTTCTCCGGCGACGCCCCGACCAGCCTGCTCACCTTCAGCAACGCCGCGCTGCCCGGCCGCTCGGCCCGCGGCTACCTGGCCTTCGTGGCCAGCCCCTACGGCTTCGCCCGGGCCGTCGTGCTGTCCGTCGGCGAGATGCTCAAGGAGATCCAGCAGGCCCGCCGGCAGCGCTTCCGCAACGTGTACCCCAGGGTGCCCCGCACGGCGGCGTACGTCGCGCTGCGCGCGGTCACCAACGTGCTCCTGCGCGACCTCAACGTCTCGCTCATCGCCGAGCAGATGAGCCGCGGCGCCCCCGTCATCTTCTGCGACTTCGTCGACTACGACGAGGTCGCCCACCACGCCGGCCCGCTGCGCCCCGAGGCGATGCAGACGCTCGAGGGCCTCGACCGGGTGCTGGGGACCCTGCACAAGCTGGCCCGGGTGGCCGGCCGCGACTACCAGATCGTGGTGCTCTCCGACCACGGACAGAGCCAGGGGGCGACCTTCAGCCAGCGGTACGGCGTGACGCTCGAACGCCTCGTCGCCGACCTCGCCGGCAACGGCGCCGAGCCGGCCTCCGGCGGCCCGGACGAGGAGGACTGGGGGCGGGCCAACGCCCTGCTGGCCGGCGTGTCGCACCAGACCCGCTCGTGCGGCCCCGTCACGCATCGCCCCCGCGGCGAGGTCGTCACCATCGCGTCCGGGAACCTCGCCATGCTGTACCTCACCGGCGTCCCCGGCCGCGCGGACCTCGACACCGTCGAGGAGCTGCGCCCGGGCCTGGTCGACGGCCTGGCCAAGCACCCCGGCATCGGCGTCGTCGTGGTCGGCACGCCGGACGGCCCCCTCGCGATCGGCCCGGCCGGCCGGCACCGGCTGCGCGACGCGCACATCGAGGGCGACGACCCGCTGCTGCCCTACGGCCCGTCGGCCGCCGCCGACCTGCTCGCCCACCAGGCGATGGCCCACGTCGGCGACCTGGTGGTGCTCAGCCGGGTCGACCCCGGCACCGACGAGGTGGCCGCCTTCGAGGAGCTGGTGGGCTCGCACGGCGGCATCGGCGGCTGGCAGACCGAGGCGGTGCTGGTCCACCCGGCCGACTGGCCGGTGCTCGACGCCCGGCCGCGCGGCCCGGTCGCCGTCCACGAGCAGCTCGTCGCCTGGCTCGAAGACCTGGGCCTGCGCGCCTCCGCGCCGGTGCCCGCGCCGCGCGACGTCCTGGCCGAGGACGGCGAGGGCGCTCCCTTGTCCGGCCGACTTCCAGGTGATTAGATCAACAAGCTCGAATTTCCTCCGGATTGGGAGCCACCGAGATGGCTGACGACGCGTTACGGCCCTGGAACTGGGAGGACCCCCAGGAGCTCGCGACCACGGTGGACTCCTTCACCGAGGATCTCGCCCGCGTCGAGAAGCTCTCGCTGGAGCTCACCGCCCAGGTGCTGGACCGCTCGCACTTCGACCGGCTCGGCCTGACCGGCGTCGAGTTCGCCGCCTTCAAGACCGCCCACCCGAAGGCGCTCGGCACCGACCTGGTCTCGCTCACCGCCGCCGACGGCCAGCGCACCGAGGCCGGGCGCGTCTACCGGGTCGACGACGCCGCGTACTTCACCGAGATGGACATCACCGGCCCGCTCCCGGTCGCCGACGACACCGTCGACTGGGTCTACGCCGAGCACCTCATCGAGCACGTGACGCTGCGGGCCGGCATCGCCTGGCTGACCGAGGTGCGCCGCATCCTGCGCCCCGGCGGCGTGCTGCGGATCACCACGCCCGACCTGCGCGTGTACGCCGAGAGCTACGTCAACGCCGACGGCTTCTTCGGCAAGCACCGCCGGCGCATGAACCGGGCCCTGACGGGCGTCGCCCCGGCGATGCCGGCCCGCGGCGCGTTCATGTTCAACCAGCTCTTCTACGTGTACGGCCACCGCTGGCTCTACGACGAGGCGGAGCTGCGGCACGCGCTGACCAGCGCCGGCTTCGCGGAGGACGGGATCGCGGTGCGCGCGTTCCGCGAGGGCGTCATCCCGGACGTGGCCGACCTCGACCAGGTGCTGCGCAACGACGAGACCATCTACGTCGAGGCCACCGCCTGACCCTCAGGACTTGGCGCCCTGGCCTTTTGGACTTGGCGCCCTGACCCTCAGGACTTGGCGCCCTGACCTCTTGGACTTGGCGCCCCTTCAGGACTTGGCGCCGGCCGAGATGCGGTCCTGGCGGGCCTGGCGGCGCCGCTCCACCCAGCCGGCCACCTGGCCCGCGGCCAGCACGATGATGATCGCGGCGACCACGCCCTGCCACGGCTGCGGGAAGACGTTGCGGCTGAGCAGGCCGATGGCCGAGTACGTGGCGGCCCACAGCGCGCAGGCGGCCACGTTCGACACGATGAACGTGCGCCACGACAGCCCGACGATGGCGGCCGTGAGCAGCACCGGGATGCGGCCGCCGGGCACGAGCCGGGACACGAGCAGCGCCGACACCGGGCGCCGCTGCAGCCGGTCCCGCACGGTCTCGGCGATCCGCCACGGCTGGCGCAGCAGCCGCAGCCGCCGGGTCAGCGCCTCGCCGCCGGCCCGGCAGATGGCGAAGGTGACCGCGTCGCCGATGTAGGCGCCCAGGCCGCCCGCCGCCACCACCATCGGCACGGCGAGCGGGCTGTAGTGCGCGGCCAGCACCGCGGTCGCGCTCACCGCCGCCCCCGTCGGCAGGATCGGCACGGTCGAGCCGACCGCCACTACCGCGAAGGTCACCGCTAGCGCGGTGACCAGCCCCCCGAGTGTGACGACCATCAAACGGTCATGCTCTCGCCGGGGGCCAGCACCCGCACGTCGGTGCCCGGGGCGGCGGTGCGGGTGTGTGCCGCGAACTCCTCGCCCGGGCGGTGGAAGCGGTCCGGGCGGACCCGCCCGCAGCCGACCGGCCACAGGGTGCCCCAGTGGATCGGCACCGCCCGGGCCGGCTCGGTCAGGCGCATCGCCTCGGCCGCGCCGGCCGGGTCGAGGTGGCCGGGGCCGAGCGTCCAGCCCCAGCCCCACACGGGCACGAGGGCGAGGTCGAGCGGGCCGAGCTCCTTCATCTCGTCGAAGAGCCCGGTGTCGCCGCCGAACCAGGCCGACCGGTCGCCGGTGATCACATAGCCGAGAGCCACCGCGCGGATCCGCGACTTCGGGGTCCGGCCGCCGTCGTGGGCGGCCGGGACCGCCCGGACGGTGACCTCGCCCACGGTGGTCTCCTCGCCGGCCCGCAGCTCGGTGAAGTCGCGCTCGCCGAGGCGGCCGCGCAGGAAGGCGGCCGCCCCGCGCGGGACGATCAGCCGGGTGGCGGCCGGCAGCGCCCGCAGCGAGGGCAGGTCGCAGTGGTCGGAGTGCAGGTGCGACACGACGACCGCGTCCGGCTGGTGGGCCAGCGCCGGCCGGGGGCCGCGCCGCCGGTGCAGGTGCGCGAGGCGGTTGCGCAGCACGGGGTCGGTCAGGATCGTGACCCCGCGGTCGCGCAGCGCCACGGTCGCATGGCCCCACCAGGTGACTTCCATGCAGACATCATCCACCCCCGCGGGCGGATCACGCCTCAGAAGGTGCGCGTGGAGGGGTCCAGGGCGGCCGCGACGACGAAGTTCTCGATCTCCGACAGGAACCGCCGGACGTCCGGGAGCGGCAGGTACGCGGTGTCCGCCTCGGTGGTGATCTGCACCGTTTCCGGCAGGTCGTCGATATTGATCATGAGCTTCTCGTTGAAGTACGGCATCACCGTCTCCCGCACGAACTCGGTGCGCGGCAGGGCGGCCCGGATCGCGTCCTCGGCGGGCGGCGCGGCCGGCGCGCGCAGCCCCAGCCGCCGCTCGTTGTGGAACACGGCCAGGTCGACCGGCTCGCCGCGCTCCTTGGCCACCCGGTCGATGAGGGCCAGTCGGGCGTCGGGGTCGTAGTAGGCGTACTTCGAGGCGCTCATCGACGCCTGCCGGGCCCTCGCCACCGCCTCGGCCGCGCTGACTCCCTTGGCGTCGAAGACCACGAGCCCGTTCTGCGCGAGTGGGGTGACGAGGTCGGCAAGGCCCGGGCGGAACCGGTTGGAGATGATCACCTGCGCGGCGAAGGGCCCGTCGCCGCCGGCCACCCGCCCGAACGCGACGCCGTAGGCGGCCAGTATCACCGGGGCGGCGTCCACGCCCAGCAGTGCCGCCAGCCGCTCGGCCGCGAGGTGCAGGGCGGGGGAGCGCCAGACCAGCTGCCGGAACCGGTCGCCGTCGGGCTCGGCGAAGCGCGTGAAGCGCTGCGGCTCGATGGCGCGCAGCTGGGTCTCCCAGAACCGCATCGCGTTGTCGCTCTGCCGGCCGGCCGCCCGCTGCCTGGCGACCAGCTCGAGGTGCCCGGTCGCGGCCCGCTCGCCGATCGTGGCGCGCTCGCCCAGCTCGCGGATCATGACGCCGAGCCCGCCGGCGTCGGCGGCGATGTGGCAGACCATGACGACGACGTGGCTGACCGGCCCGCCGTCGCCGGCCCGCACGGCCGCCATCCGGATGGGCCACTCGCGGGTGTAGTCGAAGTTGCGCGCCTTCCAGCCGGCGAAGATCTCGTCGGCGAGGGCCTGGGCGCCCTCGGCCGGCTCGGCCGTGTGCACCTCCAGGTCGGCCTCACCCGTGCCGTACACCTCCTGGGTGGTGGTGCCGTCGGGGGCGATGCGCAGCAGGGTGCGCATCGCGGGGTACCGCGTCAGGAAGAACCGCAGCTCCTGCGCGAAGTCGTCGACGTCGCGCCCGTCGCCGACCGGCACCACGCCGCCCATGCTCATCGAGGTGCCGACCTCGCACATGGCCGTCCACACCTGCCGCTGGCCCCACGTCAGATCGCCGGCCCCGGCGCCGTCCGCCGCAAACGCCACCCGAATGCGTTCCATGGCTCTTGATCGTGCCCGCATGGTATCGATGAAGGCAAGGAGACGAATGGATGAGCGAACGGGCGTTCAGCTCGTGTGCTGCACCGCCAGCCCCGCGAGGGCGGGCGCGGCGAGGGACCGGGCGGCGAGCGCTTCCGGCGGCAGCGGGCGCGAGTAGAGGTACCCCTGCCCGTACGTGTAGCCGAGGTGGCGCAGCATCCGGGCCTGGGCCTCGGTCTCGATCCCCTCGGCGACCGTGCTCAGGACGAGCGCCTGGGCCATCCGGATGACCGCCGTGGCCACCGCCTCCTGCCGGGCCACCGTGGTGATCTCGTCGACGAACGAGCGGTCCAGCTTCAGCGTGGCCACCGGGCAGGTGAGCAGCAGGCCGAGCGAGGACGCGGCGGTGCCGAAGTCGTCCAGCGCGATGCGCACGTCGGCGTCGCGCAGCGCCTCGAGCACCGCGATCGCGGCCGCGTCGACCACGGCGGTCTCGGTCACCTCGATCATGAGGTGCCGCGCGGGCAGCCCGACGTCCGCGAGCGCGCCGAGCACGTCGGCGCTGAAGTCGGCCTCGGTGAGCTGCCGGCCGGCCACGTTGACGCTCACGTAGGACGGCGCGGCCGGCCCGAGCCCGGCGAGCCAGCGGGCCTGCTGCGCGCAGGCCTCGCGCAGCACCCAGCGGCCCAGCGGCACCACCAGGCCGGTCTGCTCGGCGGCCGGGATGAACTCGCCGGGCGGCACGATGCCCAGCTCCGGGTGGCGCCAGCGGACCAGCGCCTCGGTGCCGACGGTGTGTCCGTCGTCGAGACGCACGATCGGCTGGTACTCCAGGAAGAGCTGACCGGCGTCGATGGCGTCGCGCAGCCGCGCCCCGAGCTCGGCGTGCGCGACGATCCGGGTGGTCATGCCCGGCACGTAGACGAAGTGGCCGCCCTTGCCGCGCTCCTTGGCGGCGTACATGGCCAGGTCCGCGTTGCGCAGCAGGGTGTCGACCTCGTCGCCGGGCGCGGACGTGGCCACCCCGACGCTCGCCCGCACCAGCAGCTCGTGCCCGCCGGCGGCGACCGACGTGGTGAGCACGTCGCGGATCCGCTCGGCGACCCTGATGGCGTGCTCGCCGCCCACGTCGTAGAGCAGGGCGGCGAACTCGTCGCCGCCGAGCCGGGCCACCATGTCGTCGTGGCGGACCGCGCTGCGCAGCCGGTTCGCGACGGTGGTGAGCACCTCGTCGCCGACGGCGTGGCCGAGGGTGTCGTTGATGAGCTTGAAGTCGTCGAGGTCGATGAGCAGCACCGCGGCCGGTTGCGGGCGCTGCAGGGCCTCGCCCAGCAGGTCGGTGAAGTGCGCCCGGTTGACCAGGTCGGTGAGCGGGTCGTGGGTGGCCTGGTGGCGCAGCCGCTGCTCGTGCGCGGAGACCGAGGCGAGCAGCCGGGCGTTGTCGTGCAGCGCGACGAGCTGGCGGGCGCCGACCACGGCGCTGACCGCGATCGCGCCGCTGGCCACGGCGGCGATGTCGCGGTGGTCGGTGTAGGCGACGGCGGCGAGCAGCACGAGCGTGGCGCCGCCGGCGTAGTACGGCAGCTTGCTGTACGGCCGGGCGGCCCGCTGCGACTGCTGCGCCCCGGCGGATCGCCACTGGGCCCAGGCCGCGCACCCGACGAGCAGCCATTCGGTCAGCGTGAGCATGGTCTGCAGGCCGGTGAAGCGCGGGTGGGCGGCGATGAGCGGCGACACGGCCGAGCTGAACCCGCCGGCGAGCAGCGTGGAGGCGAGGATGGCCATCGAGCGGCGGCCGACCGGGCCGCTGCCCAGCAGTACCACCTTGAGCACCGCCACCAGCGTCACCAGGCAGGCGGTGCCGACAACCGACAGGCCCAGCACCACGCCCAGGTCGCTGTTGTGCTCGACCATCGGGCGCAACGCGAGGTGCCACAGGAACAGGCCGGTCGTGATGAGCACGGTGAGGCCGTCGAGGCCGAGCCGGGCCCACTCGCCGCGCGACAGCGCCCGCACCGGCAGGCGCAACAGGGCGTACAGCACGCAGACGATGCCGATCGCGAGCACCGGCGCGGACAGCTGGATCAGTGTCAGCGCGTACGAGGCGTCGGGGTTGAGCCGGGCCGGGGTCATGACCGCCGCGCCGACCCCGACGAGGAGCGTGGAGACCGTGATCCGCCGCCAGAACTGCCGTCCGCCCCGCCCCAGGCCCGGCACCTCGCCGGCCAGCCAGGTGGCCGTCGCGCTCAGGACGAGGCCGGTGGGGACCAGCGTGTAGGGGATGGCCATGGGCACCGGCACGCCGGCGGCGTACAGCACCGTCCAGGTGGCGCCGGCCAGCATGCAGCCGACGATCGCCACGACGGCTCGCCGCGACAATGTCCCGAGCGCGGTATCCCGCTGGGCGGCCATGGTCACGGGTCCTCTATCGGCAGGCGTCGTGCCGACATGAGCGGCCCGGGGTCCGCAACGCGTCCCTGGCGCGTCCGCGCCGCGTCCTCAGCGGGTCCTGGCCCGTGTCGGCGCCGCGTCCTCAGCGGGTTCTGGCCCGTGTCGGCGCCGCGTCCTCAGCGGGTTCTGGCCCGTGTCGGCGCCGCGTCCTCAGCGGGTTCTGGCCCGTGTCGGCGCCGCGTCCTCAGCGGGTCCTGGCCCGTGTCGGCGCCGCGTCCTCAGCGGGTCCTGGCCCGTGTCGGCGCCGCGTCCTCAGCGGGTCCTGGCCCGTGTCGGCGCCGCGTCCTCAGCGGGTCCTCGCCCGCGTCCGCGCCGCGTCCTCAGCGGGTCCGCGCCGCGTCCTCAATGCGGACACCCGGGGTCCTCAACGCGGGCGTCGCCGGGTCGATAGCCAGTCGTGACCACGAGCGGCCGGGCGGCGACCGTGGCGGCCTTCGTGGCCGTCGGCGGGGCCGACGCGCTGCTGCTGGCCGCCTGGGACCGCCGGCCCGGCCCGCCGGGCTGGCTCGCCCTCGCGGCGGCGCTGCTGGTGAGCGGCGCGGTGCTGGTGGGTCAGGCGGTGGTCCTGCGGCGGCACCGGGCCCTGCTGCGCCGCCACGACGGCAGCCTGGCCGCGGTGCGCAAGGCGATGGTCCGCGACCAGATCCTGGCCGACATCGGCACCGGCCTGCTCACCGCGGCCGACCCCACCGCCGTGCACCACCTGGCGGTGGACGGCACCGCGGCCCTGTGCGCCGAGGCCCCCGACGCCCTCGCCGTGCTGCTGGCCCCGGACGGCGACGAGCTCGTGGTGATGGCCACGGCCCGCACCGACCTGGACGGCGCCGACGTCGGCCTGGCCGGCCGGCGGGTCGAGCCACCCGCCGACCTGCGGGCCCGGCTGGTGGACGGCGAGGTGATCGGCATCGCCTCGGTCGGCGAGCTGGGCGTGCCCGGGGTGTCGGCCGGCCGCAGCGCGCTCGTCATGCCCCTCGCCGTCAACGGCCGGTTCTTCGGCGTGCTGGTGGCCACCGCCGACCGGACGCTGCCGGCGGAGGTGCGCCGTGCGCTGGAGACGCTGCGCACCCAGGTCGCCCTCGCGCTCGACGCCGTCGCGCTGACCGCCGAGCTGAGAGTCCGCGCCCTGCACGACCCGCTGACCGGCCTCGGCAACCGGGCACTGATCGGCGACCGCTTGGCCCAGGCGCTCGCCCGCGCCCGGCGCACCGGCCGCCGCGTCGGCGTGCTGCTGCTCGACCTCAACGGCTTCAAACTGGTCAACGACACCCTGGGCCACGAGGCCGGCGACGAGCTGCTGCGCGCGGTCGCCGCCCGGCTCACCCACTGCCTGCGCCTGGAGGACACCGTGGGCCGCCTGGGCGGCGACGAGTTCGTGATCGTCGCGGAGGACCTGCCGGACCTCTCGGCGGCGGTGCGCATCGCGGAACGGGTGGTCGCCGCGGTCGACGCGCCGATCATGGTCGAGGGCCGCCGGCTGCCGGTGACCGCGAGCGTGGGGCTGGCCCTGGGCAACGAGGCCTCGACCGCGGACGCACTGCTGCGCCACGCCGACGCCGCCATGTACACCGCCAAGCGCCGCAAATCGGGCGCCTACCACGTCTACACCACGCCCACCGCGGCGTAATTTCACACCGTGCCGCGACTAACGGGATATTTCCGCCGAAGAGGTCCATCGAGACAGAAGCCGACTTATCGGGCAAGGCGCCCGCGGGCTTGCTCGCGTTACTACGGTTTCGGATGATACGAATCCGTGGTACTTATCCTCGACCTCCAGCGGGCCACGCACGCCACGCTGCATCGGCTCGCCGCTCACCTCGGCGACCTCGGGCTGCCGCCCTCCGAGCTCAACGCCCTCGCCAACCTGGGGGAGCGCCCCGGCGGCGCGAGCACGGTCTCCGAGCTCGCCACCGCGATCGGCGGCCGGCCCACCACCCTCACCGGCATCCTCGACCGCCTGCAGCAGCGCGGCCTGCTGGCCCGCGAGCCCCACCCCCGCGACCGTCGCACGGTGATCGTGCGCCTCACCCCGGACGGCGTGGACGCCGCCGAGCGGGTGCTCGCCGCGATGCGGGAGCTGGAGCGCCGGGCGCTGGCCGACCTGCCGCCAGACGCCGCCGATTCGGCCGCCGCGGTACTGCGGGCGCTGTCCCAATGATCACGTTCGAGGGCCTCTTCGCCGAGGTCATGCGGGGCGCGCCGCGCTTCGGGCACCGCGAGCACGTGCACCTCACCTGGCTGGCCATCGGCCGGGTCGGCCTCGAGGCGGCGATCCCGCTGGTCAGCGAGGGCATCCAGCGCACCGCCCGCTACGCCGGGGTACCCCAGAAGTACCACGTGACGATGAGCCGCGCCTGGGTGGAGCTCATCGCGGCGCACCCGAGCGAGCCGGACATCGACGTGTTCCTCGCCCGGAACCCGGACCTGCTGGACAAGCGGCTCCTCCTGCGCTTCTACCGCTCCTCGACGCTCGCCTCGGACGCGGCCCGGACGGGGTGGGTCGAGCCGGACCTCCGGCCGTTCAGGTCAGCAGCGCACCCGCCTGCTTGACGTGGCGCAGGGAGGGCGCCGACTCCAGCCGGTCCACCCCGGGCAGCGGCCCCACCCGGCGCGTCACGTACTCGTACAGCCCCGCCATGTCATGGCAGATCACGGTGGCCACGAGGTTCGTCTCCCCGGTGGTGGCGGCGGCGAACACGACCTCCGGGTGCCCGGCCATCGCCTGCCCCACCGCGGCCAGATGGGCCGGCGCCACGCTGAGCCACAGCAGGAACCGCGCGTGGTACCCGTACAGCGACGGCTCCACCTCCACGTCGAAGAAGATCGCCCCCGTGTCGCGCAGGTGCTCCAGCCGCCGCCGCACCGTCGACTCCGACCAGCCGGTCGCGGCGGCCAGCTGCGGGTAGCCGAGCCGGCCGTCGCGGTTGAGCGCGGCCAGCAGCGGCCGGTCGTCGTCGCCGAGCGTGGCCACCGTGCCCGGCGACGGCGGGGCGGGGCGCAGCCGGGCGACCTGCTCCGGGGTGAGCCGGGTCTGCCTGGTGTCGCCCTCGGCGCCGCCGGCGAAGTGGTGCATGAGGCAGTGCGCCCGCACCGACACCACCCGCGGGGTGCGCGGCAGCTTCTGCAGCAGCAGCGCCTCCCGGTCGGCGGTGCCCGGGTTCTGTACCACGCAGGTCACCTCCGTCCCGCCGGAGGTGAGGGTGACCCACGTCGTGTCGGCCCGGCGGGCCAGCGCGTCGGCGATCGAGGCGGCCGCGTCCGGGGTGGTCTGCAGGCGGATCAGCCACATGTCGTACCCGAGCCGGGCCCCGTCGGGCAGGCCGACCACCCGCAGGCCGGCGCCGGCCCGCATCCGCCGGTAGCGGCGGGCCACCGTCTGGTCGGACACCCCGAGCACCTCGGCGAGGGTGCTGAACGGCACCCGCCCGTCCAGCCGCAGCGCGTCCGTGATGGTGAGGTCCAGCGTGTCGAGTTCCACCAGCCAACGCTAACGAATGTCGAGATCCGTCGCCCAGGCCGGCTCTGAGTACCGAGAAGCGGGCGGCGACCCCACATTCGACGGCATGCGCAAATGGTCCGCCCTCATCGCCGTCTCGATCGGCACTTTCATGCTGCTGGTCGACGTCACCATCGTGGTCGTCGCCCTGCCCGCCGTCGCCCGCGACCTGGACGCCACCTTGGGCGGCCTGCAGTGGGTCCTCGACGGCTACGCCCTCGCCCTGGCCGCCGTGCTGCTGGCCTCCGGGGCCCTGGCCGACCGGCACGGCCGGCGCCGGGTGTACCTCGGCGGCACCGTCGTCTTCGCCCTCGCCTCGCTGCTGTGCGCGGTGGCCCCGAACGCCGGCCTGCTCGTCGCCGCCCGGTTCCTGCAGGGCCTCGGCGGCGCCGGGATGCTCGCCACCACCGTCGCCATCCTCAGCGTCGCCTACACCGGCCGCGACCGCGGCGTGGCGTTCGGCGTCTGGGGCGCGGTCAACGGCGCCGCGGCGGCCGCCGGCCCGATCGCCGGCGGGCTGCTCACCGAGCACCTCGGCTGGCGCTGGATCTTCCTGGTCAACCTCCCGGTGAGCCTGCTCGCGCTGTGGTTCACCGTCCGTGGCGTCACCGAGTCCCGCGGCAAGGCCGGCGCCCGCCTCGACCTGCCCGGCACCGTCGCGTTCACGATCAGCGCGGCCGCCGTGACGTTCGCCCTCATCCGCGGCGGCGACGCCGGCTGGACCGCCCCGTCCACCCTGGGCGCCTTCGCGCTGGCCGCCGTGGCCCTGGCCGGGTTCCTCGCCATCGAGCGGAGCACCGACCACCCGATGCTGGACCTGCGCCTGTTCGCCAAGCCGTCCTTCTCCGTCCTCATGGCCGCGGCGGTACTGGCACAGGCCTCCGCCTTCGCGTACCTGCCGTTCACCACGGTCTGGCTGCAGCAGTTCCTGGGCAAGGGCCCGGTCGACGCCGGCCTGCTCGGCGCCCTGCCGATGTCGGCCGCCTCGTTCATCGGGGGAGCGTTCGGCGGCCGCCTGCTGCAGCGCATCGCGCCGCGCTGGACCATCGGCATCGGCATGCTGCTCCTCGCCGCGGGGGCGTTCCTGCAGGCCCGGCTCACCCCGGCGAGCAGCGGCAAGGCGCTCATCCCCGGCCTGATCGTGGCCGGCCTGGGCGTGGCCGCGGTGCTGCCGACGATGGCCTCGGCCGCCCTGGCCGCGGTCCCGCACGAGCGCAGCGGCATGGCCGGCGGCGCGGTGAACACCTTCCGCCAGCTCGGCTTCGCCCTGGGCGTGGCCGTCTTCGGCGCCCTGTTCACCGACCGCCTCGCGGCGCACCACCCGCCGACCGACGCCATCAACCACGTCACCACCGTGGCCGGCTGGGTCGCGCTCGCCGGCGGCGTCCTCGTGCTGCTTCTGGTCCGCACCGGCCGCCCCGCCTGGGAGGCCCCGGCGAAGCCTTCAGAGGCCGGCCAGAGCGGCGCGCTCGCCGGCCTCGACGGTGCTCAGCGTGACGAGGCCATCGCGTGACCACTTCTTGTCGTTGAACAGCCGGATCCACAGGCCGGCCGCCCACGCCGCGCGGACCTCCGCCGCGGTCCACGGGCGGCCGGTCGACCGCTGGTATCCGTCCAGGAAGTCCGCGCTCTCCGGAACCGTCGCGCCGGACCGGCCGCCGTGACCCGCCGGCCACATCGCGGCGGCCACGCCGACGATCACCGCCTCGGGCTCGGCCACCGCGCTGTCCCAGTCGTGCACCGCGAGGGGCTCGCCGCCGCGCCACCACACGTTGTGGGCCTCGAAGTCGCAGTGCCCGACGACCGGCGGGGCGTCGAACCGGGCGAGCCCGGCCCGGACCGCCGCGGCGCCGGCGTCGTGCCAGCTGGGCTCCGCGTTCAGGTCGGCGTCGCGGTCGTCGGGACGGGGCCAGAGCGGGCCTTCGTCGTGGTACCACCGGATCCAGGGCGGCGAAGGGCGCAGCGTCGGCGTCGTGCGGGCGTCCGGCGCGGCCGCGATCAGCCGGGCCAGCAGCGCCGCCGTCGGGCCGGCCGCGGGCGGCGCCGGGTCCGGGCCGCCGGGGACCGCCAGCTCGGCGCTCAGGGCCTGCCCGCCGAACCGGGTCGGGCCGGCGACCGGCTCCGGGCAGGGGAAGCCGGCGAGCCACAGGTGCCGCTGCACGTGCGCGCAGCCGGCCAGCCGCTCCTCGGCCGGGCGGGCCTTCACCACGACCTCGCGGCCGTCGGCCAGGCGCAGCACGTGCACCTCGGACAGGTTGCCGGTGACCAGGACCGTCCCGGCGACCTCGGCGCCGAGCCAGGCGCCGAGGTCGTCGGGGCCGATCACAGCGGCAGCCAGGCCAGCACGTCGCGGATCTTGGCGTCCCAGTACGACCACTCGTGGCCGCCCGGCGAGAAGTCCGCCGTCAGCGGGATGCCGCGTTCGGCGCACGCGTCCCGGAAGCGCAGGTTGCCCTGGTACAGCGGGTCCTCAGTCCCGCAGGTCAGGTACAACGGCGGAAGCGAGCCGGGCCGGTCGAGCAGGTGGAGCAGGTCCTCGTCGGTGCCCTCGATCGCCGGCGGGGTGCCGAAGATGCGCTCCCACATCCGCGGGTCCTCGGGCCGGTGCAGGTCGCGGGCCCGGTCGGCGAGGTCGAGGACCCCGGAGAGGCTGGCCGCGGCGCCGAAGCGGTCGGGGTGGCGCAGGGCCAGCTTGAACGCCCCGTAGCCGCCCATCGACAGCCCGGCCACGAAGGTCTGGGCCGGGTCGGCGGAGAGGCGGAAGAACGCCCGGGCCTTGCGCGGCAGCTCCTCGGCGACGAACTGCCAGTACGGCCGCCCCCACGCCTCGTCGGTGTAGAAGCTGCGGTGCACCTGGGGCATCACGACGGCCAGGCCGAGCTCGGCGACGTACCGCTCGATCGAGGTGTACCGCGTCCAGGCCCCATGGTCGTCGCTGAGCCCGTGCAGCAGGTAGAGGGTGGGAAAGTCCCCGGTGCGGGAGCTGCCGCCCAGGCCGATCTGCCCGGACGGCGGCTCGGGCAGCAGCACGCTCATCGTCGTGCCGAAGCCCAGGACGTCGGAATAATAGTCGCAACGGATCAGCGCCATGCGGCTACCGTAGGCCAGTGACCGGGCACCGTCGCGCCACCCTTGCCCTCGCGGCCCTGTCCGTCTCCACGTTCACGTTCGTGGCCACCGAGATCCTGCCGGTCGGGCTGCTCACCCTGATCGCCGACGACCTGCACCGCTCGCCGTCGCGGATCGGGCTGCTCATGACCGGCTACGCGGCCGTGGTGGTGCTCGCCTCGCTGCCGCTGGCCCGGCTCACCCAGCGCGTCCCCCGCCGGCCGCTGCTCGGCGTCACGCTCGCGGTGTTCTCCGCCGGCACGCTGGTCTCCGCGCTCGCGCCCGGCTACGCGGTGCTGCTCGGCGCCCGGCTCGTCGTCGGGCTCAGCCAGGCGCTGTTCTGGTCGGTGGTCGGCTCGACCGCCGTCGGGCTCTTCCCGCCCGAGCGGCGCGGGCGCACGGTGGCCCGCCTGTCGCTGGGCGCCGCCCTCGCCCCGGTGCTCGGCGTGCCGGCCGGCACCTGGCTCGGGCAGCAGGCCGGCTGGCGGGTCGCGTTCCTGGTCATGGCCGGGATCGGGGTCGCCACCGGCGCGGCGATCGTCGCGCTGCTGCCCTCGGCCCCGCCGGGGTCCTCCCCGTCCTCGCGCGGCCAGGCCCCGGACGCCCGCCGGTTCGCCGTGCTGGCGCTGTCCGTCACGCTCGGCGTCACGGGGGCGATGACGGCGCAGACGTACGTGACGCCGTTCCTGCTGGACGTGGCCGGGTTCGCGCCCGCCACGCTCGGGCCGATCCTGGCCGTGGCCGGCTCGGCGGGGTTCGCCGGCACGCTCGTGACCGGGCGGTTCCTGGACCGGCACCCGTGGGGCGCGCTGCTCGTGCCGATGGCGCTGCTGTGCGCGACCCTGCTGGTGCTCTTCGCGCTCGGGCCGGTGCGCCCGGTGACGGTCGCCGCCCTGGCGCTCAACGGGGCCGCGTACAGCGCGATGGCGGTGGCGGTGCAGAACCGGACGCTGCTGATCGCGCCGGGCAGCACCGACATCGGGGCCGCCGCCATCGGATCGGCCTTCAACGTGGGCATCGCGGCCGGCTCGTTCCTCGGCGGCGAGATCATCGACGGGCCCGGGGTGCGCGCCGTCGCCCTGGCCGGCGCCGGGCTCACCGCGGCGGCCGCCGCCCTGCTGCTCGCCGAGCCGTGGCTGGCCCGCCGCGGTCCGTCCACTGTGGAGCACTCGGCGGGCGTCGCAAAACCGACACCCGCCGACGTATTTCCGCGGCCAGACACACCTCGGGCCGCTTCGCCCTCTGGAGCGATTCAAATTCGTGATGCGGAAGAGGCTGTCGGAT
Organism: Dactylosporangium salmoneum; assembly: GCF_039532525.1. Taxonomy (NCBI): domain Bacteria; kingdom Bacillati; phylum Actinomycetota; class Actinomycetes; order Micromonosporales; family Micromonosporaceae; genus Dactylosporangium; species Dactylosporangium salmoneum. The sequence goes on along the minus strand of NZ_BAAARV010000062.1, from coordinate 75,897 downwards.
CTTCTACATTGCATGTCAGGCAACCCCCTCCATAAGGCCCGCCAATGCCTGTCAAAGCGGCGCTGACCTGCCGAGACGATCACCGTCGGTGCGTCGCGGATCGCCCGTTGGGGCCATCCGGAGCATCGCCATCTGTGCCTACGATCAGGCCAGCCGGAAACACGCGGGAAGGCTGAGGATCGGAGGCCCAGGTCGTGCTGGACACCGCCGTGCCCCGATCGGCCGCCGCCGAGCCCGTCGCGGCGAAGCTCACCCGCGCCGAGCGGCGGCAGCGCCGGCTGCTGGAGCAGAAGGACGCCACCGTCCGCGCCTACGAGGCGTGTAACGAGATCACCGGCCCGCTGACCCGCCCGGCGCTCGCCCACCGGCCGGTCGCCTTCCGCAAGGTCGGCGGAGCGTGGCGGCGGGTGATGCTGTCGCTGCTCATCGCGGCCAACTTCCTCACCGGGCTGGTGTTCGTGGGCTGGCTGCTGCTGCCCGAGCACATTCCCGGCGCCCGGGCGCTGTCGGCCGATCCGGGCGACTGGCACGTCATCGTGGCCCGCGTCGCGTTCTGCTTCGTCGTGCTCGTCGAGGCGGTCCGGATGCTGCAGAACTTCGCCGTCTGGGTCTTCGCCTGGCAGGCCCGCGACCCCGTGCCGATGCTGCCGGAGCCGGGGCTGCGCATCGCCATGCTCACCACCATCGTGCCGGCCAAGGAGCCGATCGACGTCGTGGAGCGCTCGCTGCGGGCCATGCAGAAGGTCCGCTACGACGGCCGGGTCGACATCTGGATCCTCGACGAGGGTGACGACCCCCGGGTCAAGGCCATGTGCCGGCGCCTCGGCGTGCACCACTTCAGCCGCAAGGGCAGGCCCGAGTTCAACCAGGAGCACGGCGCCTTCCGGGCCAAGACCAAGTCCGGCAACCACAACGCCTGGCGGGCCACCCACGAGCACGCCTACGACGTCGTGGCCCAGATGGACCCCGACCACGTGCCGCTGCCCAGCTTCCTGGAGCGCACGCTCGGCTATTTCCGCGACCCCGACGTCGCGTTCGTCGTGGCGCCGCAGGTGTACGGCAACATGTACGACAACTGGGTCGTGCACGGCGCCTCGGTGCAGCAGTACCTCTTCTCCGGCCTGATCGAGCGCGGCGGCAACGGGCTCGACGCGCCACTGCTCATCGGCACCAACCACCTGTACCGCCCGTCCGCCTGGGGCCAGATCGACGGCTACCAGGACTCGATCATCGAGGACCACCTCACGAGCATGGTCGTTATGGGCGCCGGGAACGCGGCCACCGGCGGCCGGTGGAAGGGCATCTACACCCCCGACGTCATCGCGGTCGGGGAGGGCCCGACCAGCTGGACGGACTATTTCAACCAGCAGAAGCGGTGGGCGTACGGCGTCTGGGAGATCCTGCTGCGCCGCTCCCGCCCGCACCTGCGCAACCTACGGGCCGGCCAGCGGCTGTGCTACGGCCTCGTGCAGTCCTACTACCCGAGCGTGGCGCTGTCGGCGGTCTCCGGGGTCATCGCCACCGGGACGTACCTCAGCCTCGGCATCAACGCCGCGGACATCCAGTGGCAGCTCTGGCTCGCCCTGTGGGCCGCCAGCATGGGCACCTGGGCCGTGCTGTGGCTCTGGCTGCGCCGCTTCAACCTGGCCCGGCACGAGCGCAAGGAGATCGGGCTGCACGGCATGGCGCTGGCGCTCTTCGCCGTGCCGGTCTACACCGCCGCCGGGCTGGCCGCGCTGGCCCGCCGGCCGCTGGCCTATGCGGTGACCGCGAAGGGGCGGCTGCGCAGCGCCGACGGGGCCAAGACCTTCCGGACCCACTTCATCTGGGCCTGCGTCGGCGCCGCGCTGATCGGGACGAGTCTCATCGCGGGGTACGACTCCATCGCCCTTCGCTTCTGGGCCTCCCTGAGCATCGTCGTCGGCGTCGTCCCGCCCCTGATCGCCTACGCCTCCTGGCTGCGCTCGCGCGGCGACGTGGTGCCCGAGGAGGACCCGGTCACCTCCGGGCTCGTCATCACCATCCGGGCCACGGCGAGCACCGCCAACGCGATCGACGACCTGCCGACCGTGCGCGGGTTCCCGGCCGTGCCGCACGCCGGCTTCCCGCTGCCCGCCCCGGTCCGGGGGAGCCGCGCGTGATCACCCTGCCCCGGCTCATGCTCGCCGCGCTGTTGCTCATCGGCGGGTACGTCTTCGTGGTCGCCCCGCAGGTCGAGGCGCGCACCACCCCGGCCGTGCGCTGGCAGAAGGAGGTGGCGGAGCCGATCCCCACCTTCTCGCCCGCCCCCAGCACCCAGGCCCGGCGGCCCGAGGTGTTCCCGGCGGCCGGGAAGGCGTTCTTCGGCATCTTCACCGACAAGGGCCCCGGCGACCTCACCGACTACAACGGCTTCGTCCAGGCCGCCGGCAAGCAGCCGCAGGTCATGATGTTCTCCTCCGGCTGGGCCGCGCAGCCGCACTTCGACCGCCAGCCCTTCGACCGCATCGTCAACCGCGGCATGCTGCCGGTGCTGGGCTGGGAGCCGTGGGACTACCGCGCCGTGTCCAAACAGGACAAGGACCGCGGCACGCAGCCCGCCTTCCGGCTGTCGAAGATCAGCGGCGGGACCTACGACGCCTACATCACCGAGTGGGCCAAGGGCATCAAGGCGCTGGGCTACCCGGTGGCGATCCGCTTCGCCCACGAGATGAACGGTTACTGGTACCCGTGGGGCGAGTCCGCCAACGGCAACCACAAAGGCGACTACGTCGCGGCCTGGCGGCACGTGCACGACATCTTCGACTCCCTCCGCGCGGACAACGTCATCTGGGTCTGGAGCCCGAACGTCGTCTACGACAACTCCACGCCGCTGTCCCAGCTGTACCCCGGCGACAACTACGTCGACTGGGTCGGGCTGTCGGGCTACTACGGCACGGCGGGCATGGAGACGTACCAGACCTTCGACCAGATCTACCGGCAGACCCTCGCCCAGCTCAAGACGCTCAGCAAGCGCCCGATCGTGGTCACCGAGACGGCGGCGACCGACGCGCAGGGCCGCAAGGCGGAGTGGATCACCGACCTGCTGCGCACGCTGCCGAAGCACCCGGAGATCATCGGCTTCCTGTGGTACGAGTCCGTCAAGGAGACCGACTGGCGCATCAGCGCCACGCCGGCCGCCTCGGCCGCCTTCGCCCAGGGCATCGCCCAGTCGTACTACGGCGCCACCTGGTCCCCGGACTCGGTGCCGCGCCGGACGCTGCCGACCTCGAACTAGACCGCTAGGAGCACAGATGGTGAGCCCGGCGCCCGGCGGCTACGTCGTCGGCATCGACCTCGGCACCTCGAACACGGTCGCGGTGATCCGCTCCCCGGACGGGCGGCGCCGCCCCGTGCTCTTCGACGGCGCCCCGCTCATGCCGTCGAACGTGTTCCTGCAGGACAACGGGCAGCTCGCGGTCGGCCGCGACGCCGCGCGCCTGGCCCAGCTCGACCCCGGCCGCTACGAGCCCAACCCGAAGCGGCGCATCGACGAGCCCTCCGTGCTGCTCGGCAGCGCCGAGGTGCCCACCGTGCACATGCTCGCCGCGGTGCTGCGGGCCGTCGCCGTCGGGGTCGCCGAGATCACCCGCTTCGCCCCGCCGGTCGTGCTCACCTACCCGGCCTCCTGGGGCCAGACCCGGCGCAAGATGCTCCACGACGCCGCGCTGGCCGCCGGCTGGCAGGACGTGAGCATGATCCAGGAGCCGGTGGCCGCCGCCCGGTACTTCATCAGCGCCCTCAACCACCCGCTGCCCCAGGGCGAGGCGGTCGTGGTCTACGACTTCGGCGGCGGCACGATCGACATCGCCGTGGTCCGCAACGAGCCGCAGGGCTTCGCCGTCATCGGCTCCGGCGGCCTTGAGGACGTCGGCGGCCTCGACCTCGACGCCGCCCTGGTCGACCTCCTCGGCGGCGTGCTGCAGACCTCCGAGCCCGCCGTGTGGCGCCGGCTGCAGGACCCGCGCACCGCTCAGGACCGCCGCGACCGGCGGCTGTTCTGGGAGGACGTCCGCGGGGCCAAGGAGATGCTGTCGCGGACCACGGTCGCGCCGGTCAGCGTCCCGGGCGTCGAGGCCGCCATGCACCTCACCCGCGAGGAGCTCGAGAGCCGCATCGGCCCGATGATCGCCCGCACCGTGGCCGAGACGGCCCGGGTGGTGCGCGAGAGCGGGCTGGAGCCGCGCTCCCTGGCCGGCATCCTGCTCGTCGGCGGCTCCTCCCGGGTGCCGCTGGTCGCCCGGATGCTGCACCGGGAGCTACAGGTCGTGCCGACCGTCCTCGAGCAGCCGGAACTGCCGGTGGCCGAGGGCGCCGTGGTGCACCCCTCCGAGCTGGTCAGCTCCTTCACCGGCACCGCGTCGGTGAGCGCCCCCCGTCCGCCGGTGATGACCGGCCCTCCGGCCGCCTACGGCACCGAGTCGATGCCGGTGCCGGTCTCCGCGGCGCCCATGTCCGGCATCCCGGTTTCTGTTGCTCCGGTGTCGGCCGTCCCCGTCTCCGCGTCGCCCGTTTCCGCGGCCCCGGTATCGCCTGCCGTGGGGCATGCCGAGGAGCCCGCTCCGGCCAGCTCCAAGGCGGCGCTGATCGCCGGCATCGCGGTGGTGCTGCTCGTCATCGCCGGTGGCATCTTCGCGCTCAAGACCTACAACGGTGGCGGCGGGGACGCCCCGAAGCCGATCGGCCAGTGGGCCAAGCTGCCGGATCTGCCCGGCGTGCCCCTCGAGGGCGCCGGCGCCGCGATCGTGTCCGACAGCAAGCTCTTCGTCATCGGCGGCCTCAGCGCGGTGGCACCGCGGCCACAGCTCAACACGGTGTACGTCTACGACATCGAGAACAAGACCTGGGGCAAGGGCCCGGACCTGCCGGAGCCGCTGTCGCACATGGCGGTCGTGGCCGACCCGAACCAGGCCATCTGGGTCCTCGGCGGCCTGACCAGCAAGGGCGCGACCGACAAGGTCTGGAAGCTGCCAGTCGGCGCGACCCGGTGGGAGGAGGGCCCGGCACTGCCCAAGCCCCGCAACTCCGGCGCCGCCATCTACGACGGCGGGGGCATCGTCTACGCCGGCGGCACCCAGCCCGACAGGGACTCGGCCGACACCATCTGGGCGCTGGGCGGGAAGGGCTGGGACCAGATCGGCCAGCTGTCGGACAAGCGGGAGAAGCTCGCCGCGGCCACCGACGCCGCCGGCACGATCTGGTTCCTCGGCGGCATCCAGCAGGCCAACGGCAACCGGACCAAGGACACCGTCGACATGCTGCTGCAGCACAAGGTGGTCATCAACCCCACCCTGAAGCTCGACCAGCCCCGCGAGGGCGCCGTCGCCGCCAACCTGACCGGCGTCGGCCTGTGCACGCTGGGCGGCAACCAGGGCAGCACCGTCTACGACTGGTGGTGCCAGGACGCCGCCAAGACGCCGCTGCTGCCCAAGCTGGACGTGCCGCGCTCGGGCATGGCCATGGCCCTCTCCGGCGGCGTCATGTACGTCGTCGGCGGCTACAACGGCACCAAGCACCTCGACGGCACGTCCACTGTGGAGGCCTTCAAGTACACCGGCTAACCGATGTCGAACTGCTCCCACTGGCCGATCGCGGTCCGATTGGCGATCAGCGGCGCGGCACCGGCGTTCTCGGCGCACACGTAGCGGCCGTTGGCCCGCGACACCAGGCTGACCGTGCCGTTCGGGTTGTGCACGAGCCCGAAGGTCTCCCAGGCGCCGATCGCGGCGCGGTTGGCGATGAGCGCGTCCGCGCCCGCGTTCTCCGCGCACACGTACTTCCCGTTGACCCGGGCCCGCAGCGCCACGTCGCCGCCGGAGAGCTGGACGAGGTCGAAGCGTTCCCAGTCCCCGGCCGCGGTGCGGTTGGCGATGAGCGCGGCCGCCCCGGCGTTCTCGGCGGTGACGAGCCGGTCGTTGGCCCGCGCGCGCAGCGTCACGCCGTTGCCGGGGCTGGTGGTCGGCGGCGGCGTGGTCGGGGTGGCGGCCGGGATCGGCGGGGTCGGGCGGGTGGCGGTGAGCGCGATCTGGCCCTTGAGCATCCGGCCGCCGTCGTTGGTCAGCCGCAGGTAGTAGTCGGACGAGCAGCGCACGCCGTCGGCGTCCAGGGCCCGCATGCCCGAGCCACCCGGGACCATCGAGGCGTCCTCCGCCGTCTTGGCGATCTGGTTGCCCTCGTTGTACTCGTCGAACATCGAGATGTAGACGCTCTTCACCCCGGCCCGGGCCATGTTGTAGAACTGCCGCCACATGAGGTCGCCGCCCGCCCGCTGGCCGGGCACGGTCATGTCGCCGGGCAGCACGCACGGCTGGTAGTCGACGTTGTGGGCGGCGCAGTCGGCGAGGTCGCCGACGGTCCGGTTGGTGTAGAACCAGTCCGAGCCGGCCGCGTCGCCGATCCGGCCGACCATCCACGGCGAGAGCATGTCGAAGGCGTGGTAGACGTCGAGGTACCCGGCCCGCGAGTCGTCGGTGCCGAGGCGCCAGTGGGTGGGCACGCCGCCCATCACGTAGCAGCCCTGGGCCTTGAACCAGTTGATGACGTCGAGGCAGGCGGCCGGGCTCCACGGGTGGTTCTCGTCGTTGAACCCGAAGCCCCAGATGCCCACGACCGGCTTGCCGTTCTGCCGCGCGTACGCGCCCGAAGCGGTGTGCGCCGACATCTTCGTGGTCCAGTCCGTCTTGATCTGGCCCTGCATGTCGGCCCAGCCGCTGACGTCGTACATGATGTAGAACTTCCGCCCGGTCGCCTCGGCCGCGCCGCGCACCTTCCCGGCCATCGCGTCGCGGGTCGGTCCTTCGCCCCCGAACGGGTTGAACCGCTGCAGGGCCGCGGTGTCGCAGCCGTTCTGCTGCATCCAGCGGAAGTGCGTGTCCACGGTCTGCTGGTCGTAGGAGGAGTAGAGGTTCGCCGGCTGCCCGTTGCCGAGGTTGGAGAAGGCGGTGCGGTACCCCTTGGCGTACTCGCGCATGTCGGGCCAGCACTTGGTCGCGGCCTGGCTCGGCGACGGCGCCTGCGACCAGTCGCGGCTCCAGTGCCACCAGCCGTTGATCGGCGCGCCGTCGCCCGGGCAGGCGAACCACCCCTGGTACCCGACCGTCACCTTGCCGACCACGTCCCCGGGGGCGCTGGCCGCCAGCCCGTCAGGCGTCGCGTAGAAGGCCAGCGCCCCCGCTCCGCCCACCGCGAGCCCGGAAGCGATCACGGTCCGTCGTGAGATCCCCATCGCGCGTGCCACCGATCTGTTCGCAAGGTTTCCTAATCGACCGGAGCCTAGGTATCGCCGCGCTCCCCGGTCAATCGATGTGCGCTTTTGATCGCGAATGTTTGCGCAGCTCAACACGCATCTGTGGAGATCATTGATGCTCGCTTAGCCGCCTCTTAGCCCAACCTTTTCCCGGAACTTGGCCCAGTAGAATCGGGTGCGAATTGGAACTTCCGCGGTCCAACGCCGGGGGCTTGAATGACTGCATGATCGTCGTGGACATGTGGTTCGACCCGAAGTGCCCCTGGGCCTGGAACGCCTCCCGCTGGCTGCTGGAGGTCGAGCGGGTCCGCCCGGTGGAGGCCCGCTTCCACGTGATGAGCCTCTGGCTGCTCAACAAGGACCGCGAGAACCTGGACGACTGGTACCGCACCTGGCTCGCCGACACCCTGGGCCCCGTGCGCGTGCTCATCGCCGCCGAACAGACCTACGGGCCGCCGGTCCTGCGCGACCTGTACACGGAGATGGGCAACCGCATCCACCACGACCGGCAGCCGATCGGCGAGGACCTGTACCGGGGCACGCTGAAGGCCCTGAACCTGGACGAGTCCCTGGCGGAAGCGTCCACCGTGGACACCTACGACGAGGTCCTCCTGTCCAGCCACCGGGCCGGCCTGGACCCGGTGGGCGAGGACCTCGGCACCCCGGCCATCCACATCGACGGAACGGCCGTCTTCGGCCCGGTGGTGACCCCGGTCCCGCGCGGTGAGGCCGCCGGCAGGCTCTTCGACGGCATGCACCTGATGATGCAGACCCCGGGCTTCTACGAACTGAAGCGCGGCAACCGCACATCCCCCAGCGTCGACTGATACAAGTCCTCGAGCAGCGGCTCGAGACGCTCCGACGGCTGCACGTCCTCCCGCGGAACTCGACTCGCCAGCGTGAACGCGAGGCCAAGGAGTGGGTCGTCCCGGTCGAACGGCGCCCGGGCCAGGTTCGCCACCGCCGCCCGGAGCCCGAGCCGGAGCGGTACGCGAGTGAGCAGGGCGGGGTTGCGGAAAAGCGCGTTCAGCAGCGTGGTCAACGTCCGGCGATCCAGCATCGTCGCGTGCCGCTCGAGCAGTTCGAGTTCCCGCGTCATCAGGGCGTCGAATCGGGCCTCCGGTTGCCGCAGCCAGGTGTCTACCAGAGCAGCCACGAGGAACGCATGCCGGTCGGTCAGGCCCTCTTGCTCGGGTTCGGCCGACCAGAGTTCGAGCAGCAGGGCGCCGATGGTCGTCGCCGGACGATCCAACTGCCGGATCACCGAGGTGAGTCCCGGGCCCATCCGGCTCAGCAGTGGATCGAGCGCATGGAAGGCCGGATCGTTGCCGCGGTCGCAGAGGAGATTTGCCTGCAGCCGCAACTCATCGGGCGGCACCGGTTGCGTGTGGTCCAACTGCCAGCCGAGGTCGACCGGGCCCGGGTCGGCGCGGCCGATGGTGACCATCAGGTCCGGCTGGCCGCCGGTGCGGACGCGCACCACGCGCAGCGAGAACAGCAGGGACCGCCACTCCTCGGCGGGTAGCGCCGAGGCCCACAGCAGGGCGTGCCGGCGCCAGGATTCGACGAGCCCGTCGAGGCCGCCGAACAGGTCGCTCACCAGGATGCCGCCTTGACGGTGCAGGGCCGCGGCCAGCAGCACGAGGTTGAGGCTGTAGCGGGCGTACCGGGACGGGGCCGGCAGCCGAGCCGGTGCGTAGTCGGCGAAGCGCGCATCGTTTCGCGCGTCGATGCGGCGCAGCAGCGCGCCGGGCAAGGCCCGGACGTCGTCGCGCTCGCTGTCTGAGGTCAGCTCTGCCACGAACCGCAAGATCGAGTCGCGGGCGGTGAGCGAGGCGAAGGACAGCAGTGCGTACAGCAGGCCGTCCTGGCCGCGGCCGCCGCCGAGGACCGAGTTCGCGGCGGCCGCCTCCTGCCGCGCGAGGTCGCGTGCGGCGTGCATGGTGAGGCGGGCGACGAGGTACTCACCGAACGTCGCGTGCAGGAACTCATAGGTCGTCAGGCGGCGGCCGTCGCGCAGCGCCTCCGCCCGCTGGACGAAGAAGAAGCGGCCCAGGACGCGGTCGCCGGGGCCGAGCGGCGCCCGGCGGTCGGCCGCGCCGGCCGGGCCGGCGTCGCCGAGGAGGGCCGTGAGATCGGCGTCGAGGTCAGCCGCGGTGACCCATTGCCGGCCGCGGTTGAACGCCGCGAATGCGGTCACCGACAGCCGCGCCAGCTCGGCCTCGACGAGCTCGCGGATGGTCTGTTCCGGCGAGCCGCCGTGCAGCTTGCGCACCTCCCGTTCGGCGAAGGTCCATAGGAGCCGCTCGTAGAGCTGGGCCTTGCCCAAGGACTGCTCGTGGCGCTGCAGCGCGTTGGCGTCGGAGTCGTACAGCACGAGCATGAGCAGCAGCAGCGGCTGCATCGCGAGGTCGCGGTGCTCGAGCACCTGCTCGGTGGTCAGCGGCGCGAGCCCGCGCCGCTGCAGCCCGGCGACGTTGGCGGCGTTCCAGACCGACAGCCACCGCCGGACCTGATCCGGGCCGAACGGTTCGAGCCGGATCACCGGCGTGCCGGCCGGGATGCGGGCATGACCGGCGACGGCCATCCGGCTGGTGACCACGATCGCCACCGGCCGGCCCTGGTCGGCCTCGCGCTGCTGGAACCGGGCCACCCGCTCCAGATAGTCGGTATGGCTGACCCCGGCCGCCTGGAGCAGTTCGTCGAAACCATCCAGCAGGATCACCGCCACCTACGGCCGCCTCCGGCGCATGGTCGTCCAGGAACAGCCTCAGGTGTGGGGCCTGTTGGTCCGCGTCGAGATAGGTGGCCGGCGCGGGCACCTCGGCGTTCACCAGCCGCTGCACCCATTTCTCTTCGCCCCCGCTCGGCCGGGCCCGTCGGACGTCGAATGGCAGGGCCGTGCCGTCGAGGGCTGTGAACAGCGCGGCGATGACGAGGACCGTGTGCGTGGCCAGCAGCCACTGCGTGCGTTCGTAGCGCGAGAGGCCCCGAAGCTGGTCCGGCAGATCCGTGGTCATCCGCCGGCCCAGTTCCTCGGCCCGTGTCTTCATGTCGGCGAAACGGATGGGCGGTGGTCCCTGCTCGCCGAGCAGGGCGGCTGCTTCGCGGTAGGTGAGGGGACGCATGGTGGTCAGGCGCTCGGGGTGCGCAGGACTCGGAACGTGGTGGGGCGGGTCTGTTCGAAGCCCAGGGACTCGTACAGGCGGATGGCGTTGGTGTTCGAGGCCGAGGCGTGCAGGAACGGCGTCTCGCCGCGGGCGCGGATGTCGTGGGCCAGGGCGCGGATCAGCCGCGTGGCCAGCCCCCGGCCGCGGAAGGCCGGGTCGGTGCACACGGCGCTGATCTCGGTGTGGCCCGGTGGGTGCATGCGCTCGCCGGCCATGGCGATCAGCCTGCCCTCGTGGCGCAGGCCCAGGTACGTGCCCAGCTCGATGGTCCGGCGGAGGAAGGGGCCGGGCCGCGTGCGGGCCACCAGGTCGAGCATCTCGTCGACGTCGTTGGCGCCCAGCCGTACCGCGGACGGGTCCGGCGCGGTGTCCAGCGCCACGGCGGCGAGCTGGACGCCCGGGATCTCGTGGCGGAGGGCCCAGTCCGCGGGGACGGGCGGGACCGGGCCGGCCAGGAGGACGTCCGCGCCCGGGCCGGCCAGCTTGGCCAGGTCCGGCCAGGCCTCCGGGCCCGCGTCGGGGGCGAGGGCGCAGAACGTGGCCACATCCGGGTGGAAGCGGGCCGCGCGGCCCGAGTGCTCGGCGAAGATGTGGTGCGGCCCGTGCAGCGCGGCCCAGACCGGCGCTTCGAGGACGTCGTGAAGTTCCATCGTCGCCGAGTGTAGGGTGCCGGGGGTGGAGCATGACGGGTTCGTGGTGCGGCCCGTGGGCCGGGTCGAGTCGGAGCTGACCGACCGGGCCGGGGCGCCGCGGCAGGGGGACGAGGGCGCGCCGCCGGCGTGGGTCGTGTTCGACGAGCGGGTGCGGGCGGCGCTGGCCGACCTGCGGCCCGGGGACCAGATCATCCTGCTGACCTGGCTGCACCAGGCCGACCGGGACGTGCTGGCCGTGCACCCGCGCGGGGACCGCACGCGGCCCGAGACCGGGGTGTTCAGCACGCGGGCGCCCGACCGGCCCAACCCGATCGGGCTGCACCGGGCCGGGATTCTCGCCGTCGACGGGCTGCGGGTGCGGGTCGACGGGCTCGAGGCCGTCCACGGCACGCCGGTCCTCGACGTGAAGCCCGTGCTGGGCGCGGTCGACGAGCGCTGATCCCAAACGGTCGACGAGCGCTGATCCAAACGGTCGACGAGCGCTGATCCAAACGGTCGACGAGCGTCGATCCCAAAACGGTCGACGAGCGCTGACCCCACAAGAATTCCTGCAACTGACCTGCAAACGCCAGGCATTGACTTCGGTCTGTCTACGGTGGGACGTTGAGCCTTAGGAATGCGCTTTCCTAGTCGAAACCCCGTCGACAAGGAGCACGGAAGCCAATGTCATCCAAGAAAAGGCTGGTCGGTCTGGGCGGCGCCGCTACGCTGCTCGTCGCCGCCTCCATCGCGCTGCTCAACCCCGACGCCCTGGCCGCGACGCTGTTCAGCGCCGACTTCGAATCCGGCAGCACCAGTGACTGGTCGAAGTCCGGCGGCACCTGGAGCGTCGTGACCGACGGCTCCAAGGCCTTCGACCAGTCCGACTCCGGCACCGACCGGGCCCGCCAGTTCGCCGGCTCCACCAGCTGGACCAACTACTCGGTGCAGGCCCGGGTCAAGGCCACCTCGTTCGCGAACTCGGGCAGCGTGGTGGCGCTGGCCGCCCGGGCCAGCGGCGCCACCCAGATGTACCGCCTGGCCCTGACCAGCGGCGCGGTGCGCCTGCAGTACATGAACGGCAGCTCCGTCACCGATCTCGCGACGCTGTCGCGGACCGTCTCCACCGGCACGTGGTACACGCTGAAACTTTCCGTCAGCGGCTCGACCATCTCCGGGTCGATCGACGGCACCAGCGTGGGCTCGGCCACGAGCACGGCCGTCACGGCGGGCCGGATCGGCCTGTTCACCGGCTACGCGAGCGGCCGGTTCGACGACGTGTCGGTCACGGACTCGGGCACCACCACGCCGTCGAGCACACCGCCGAGTACGCCGCCGACCAGTGGCGGGCCGACGGGCACTCCGCCGCCCACCACCGGGCCGGTCGGCTGGGCGACCCAGGGCGGCGGCACGACGGGCGGCGCCGGCGGCGGCACGGTCACCGTCACCAGCTACGCCGACCTCGTCACCCAGGCGAAGTCGGCCGCGACCCAGACCATTCGCGTCAGCGGCCTGTTCAGCTGCAGCGAGGACGTGCGGGTGGCGGCCAACAAGACGATTCTGGGCGTCGGCTCGGGCTCCGGCCTGGTCGGTTGCGGCATCAACATCCGCGACGTCAGCAACGTCATCGTGCGCAACATGAACATCTCGAAGGTCCTGGCCGGCAACGGCAACGGCGACGCCATCCACATCGACGGCGCCACCCGGCTGTGGATCGACCACAATGACCTGTCCAGCGATACCAGCCACGGCACCGACTACTACGACGGGCTGCTGGACATCACGCACGGCGCCGACTACATCACGGCGTCCTGGAACCGCATCCACGACCACATCAAGTGCTCGCTGGTCGGGCACAGCGACTCCAACGCGTCCGAGGACACCGGGCACCTGCGGGTCACGTACCACCACAACCTGTTCAGCAACTGCGCCGAGCGCAACCCGCGGGTGCGCTTCGCCAACCCGGTTCACGTGTTCAACAACTACTACGTGCAGACCCAGTCCTTCGACTACAGCTACGGCATCGCCACCACCATGGGCGCCGGGGTGCTCGTCGAGGGCAACTCCTTCGAGAACATCCCCGAGCCGACCCACCTGCACGAGGGCGACTCGGACCCGGGCAACCTGGTGGCGCGCAACAACACCACGGTGAACTCGGGCCCGATCCTGACCAGCGGCAGCGTGGCGAGCATCCCGTACTCCTACTCGCTGGAGAGCTCGGCCACCGTCAAGTCAAGCGTCACCGCGGGCGCCGGCACCGGCAAGATCTAGGCTCGGCAACGCGGCGAGCAGCTCCCGCGTGTACTGGTGCGAGGGGCCGGTGAACACGTCGTTCACCGGCCCCTCTTCGACGACCCGGCCGCCCTGCATGACGAGCACCCGGTCGGCGACGTGGTGGATCACGCCCAGGTCGTGGGAGATGAACAGCAGCGCGGTGCCGTCCGCGGCCTGCAGCTCGGCCAGCAGGTCCAGCACCTGGGCCTGGATCGACACGTCCAGCGCGGACACCGGCTCGTCGCAGACCAGCACGTCCGGCCGCGGCCCGACGGCCCGGGCGATGGCGACCCGCTGCCGCTGCCCGCCCGAGAGCCGGCGGGGCCGCCGCCGCAGATGGTCCGCGCCGAGCCCGACCCGTTCGAGCAGTTCGACCACGCGGTCCCGGCGGGCCCGGCCGCGCTCGGTGAGTCCTTCGCCGATGATCTCCTCCACGGTGTACCGCGGGTCGAAGGAGCCCAGCGGGTCCTGCGAGACGACCTGGAGCCGCCGGCGGCGGGCCCGGCGCCGCCGCTCGGGCACGCCGCTCCAGTCCTCGCCGCCGAGCAGCACCCGCCCGGCCGACGGCTCCAGGAGCCCGAGCGCGATGCGGGCGAGCGTCGTCTTGCCCGACCCGGACTCGCCCACGACGCCGAGCGTCTCGCCGCGGCGCAGCTCGAAGCCGACGTCCTGCACGGCGCTGCGGTCACCGAAGCGCTTGTGCACGCCGGTGGCGGACAGCACCACCTCGCCCGGCGCGGCCCGCGGCGGCAGCGGTTCCCGGCCGGGGGAGGAGAGCCGGCGCCCGCGGGAGGCGGCGGTGGGCACGGCCGCGAGGAGGATCCGGGTGTACTCGTGCTCCGGCGCGGCGAGCACCCGCGCGACCGGCCCCTGCTCCACGATCCGGCCCTCCCGCATGACCAGCACCCGGTCCGCGATCCCGGCGACGACGGCCAGGTCGTGGCTGACCAGCAGCAGGGCCCCGCCCTCGGCCTTGCGCCGGGCGAGCAGCCGCAGCAGCTGCGCCTGCACGGTCACGTCGAGCGCGGTGGTCGGCTCGTCGGCGATGAGCAGCGGCGGGTCGGCGGCGATCGCGGCGGCGATGAGCGCGCGCTGGCGCTGCCCGCCGGACAGCTCGTGCGGGTGCGAACGGGCGCGGTCGGGCGGCACGGCCACCGATTCGAGCAGCGCGGCCACCCGGGCCGGGCGCTCGGCCGCGGTGCCGATGCGGTGGGTGCGCAGCGTCTCGGCGATCTCGTCGCCGATCGTGCGCAGCGGGTCGAGCGAGACGAGGGCGTCCTGCAGGACCAGGCCGGCGAGGCGCCCGCGCAGCCGCCGCCAGTCCCGGTCGGCGAAGCCGCCGGTGTCGCGTCCGGCGACGACCAGGCCCTCGTGCCGTACCACCGCGGCCTCTCCGGCCAGGCCGACGAGCGCCCGCGCGGTCACGCTCTTGCCCGACCCGGACTCGCCGACGAGGGCCACGCACTCGCCGGGCTCGACGGAGAAGCTCACGCCGCGCACGGCATGCACCGCGCCGGGGAAGGTCACGTGCAGGTTCGATACCACTGTGGACATTCAGTGCCTGCCTTCGAAGCGGGCCTGCAGCCGCCGGCCGACGGCGGTGAGCGAGACGACGGTGGCGGTCAGGGCGAGGCCCGGCAGGATCGCGGTCCACCAGGCGACCCGCAGGTAGCTGCGGCTCTCCGCGAGCATCGCGCCCCACTCCGGCGACGGCGGCTGCGGGCCCATGCCGAGGAAGCTCAGCGCGGCGGCGTTGACGATCGCCCCGCCGAGCCCGATGGTGGCCAGGATCGGCAGCGGGCCGAGCACGTTGGGCAGGATGTGCCGCCAGGCCAGCCGGGCCCGGGACAGCCCGAGGGTCGTGGCCTGCTCGACGTAGCCGGCCCGGCGCACCAGCAGGGTCTGGGCCCGCACGATGCGCCCGTAGCGGGGCGCGAACGCGAGCGCGATGGCCAGGATCAGGCTGGGCGTGCCGGGTTGCGTGAAGGCGATGAACAGCAGCGCCAGCAGTACCTCGGGAAAGGCCGACAGCACGTCGAGCGCCCGGCTCAGCAGCTCGTCGACGATCCGCGGGGCGAGCCCGGCGACCAGCCCGATGACCCCGCCGGCGAGCACGGACAGGGCCGTGGCGGCCGCGCCGATGCTCAGCGAGTACCGCGCGCCGTACACGACCCGGGCGAACACGTCGCGGCCGAGCTGGTCGGTGCCGAACCAGTGCGCGCCGCCGGGCGGCTGCAGCGCGCTCAGCGGGTCGGCGGCCAGCGGGTCGGCCCCGGTCAGCAGCGACGGGGCGAGCACCGCGACCACCACGGCGGCCAGCAGCGCGAGCGGCACGACCGCCGCCGGGAGCCGCCACCGCGAGCGGAGGTCCACCGTGGACGGTGCGGGCAGCGAGATGTCCACCGTGGTCAGCTCCTTCGCAGCCGGGGGTCGATGACGAGGTACGCCACGTCGGCGAGCGTGCTCAGCAGCACGTACACGGCGGCGGCGAGCATCACCACGGCCAGCACGACCGGGATGTCCTTGTCGCCGACGGCCTGGGTGGCGACCTGGCCCAGCCCGGGCCGGCCGAAGACCCGCTCGACGACGACGGCGGCGCTGAGTAGGAAGCCGATGAGCGTGCCGCCGAGCGTGACGGCCGGCAGCAGCGCGTGGCGCAGCGCGTGCCGCCACAGCAGCGCCCGCCGGGTCAGCCCGCGGGCCCGGGCGGTGACCGCGAAGGGCTCCTCCACGGCCCGCTCCAGGCCGTCCCGGATGACCTGGCTCAGCAGGGTGCCGATCGGCAGGGCGAGGGCCAGCGCGGGCAGCACCAGCGCCGAGGCGTCGCGGTCGCCGGAGACCGGGAACCAGCCCAGCCGGAACGAGAAGAGGCTCAGCAGCAGGATGCCGATGAGGAACGCGGGCGCCGATACGACGGTCAGCTCCACCGTGGACACCAGCCCGGCCAGCCAGCGCGGCCGCCCGGCGGTGAGCAGCGCCAGCCCGACGGCGATGACGACGCTGCATGCGCTGGCGGCCAGGGCGAGCTTGACGGTGGGCCAGATCTGGCTGCCGATGATGTCGATGACGGGGCGCTGCAGCACGTAGGAGCGGCCGAAGTCGCCGTGCAGCAGGCGCCACAGGTAGTCGAGGTACTGCACCACGGCCGGGCGGTCCAGGCCGAGGTCGGCGGCGATCTGCGCGCGGATCACCGGGGTGTCGGGCCCGTCGCCGACGAGGGTGTCGACGGTGTCCCCGGGCGCCAGGTGCAGCGCCAGGTAGGCCGCGGTGGCGGCGGCCCAGAGGACCGCCGCCCCGCTTCCCAAGCGTCGCAGGATCGGCTTGAGCATGGCCTAGTTGCCGATCCAGACGTTGTAGGCGCTGCCGGGCACCCCGGCCGTGGGCTCGAACCCGAGGCCGCCGACCTTCTTCTGGGCCGCGACCTGATCGGCCGGGGCGTAGAGCGGCAGCAGCGTCGCGTTGTCGGTGAGCAGCTTCTGCAGCTTGACGTAGATCTCCTTGCGCTTGGCCACGTCGCCGGTCGCGCCGGCCTGGGCCACCAGCTGGTCGATCTCCGGCGAGTTGTACCCGTGCCGGTTGATCGGCGCGCCCTTGGGCAGGATGAGGCTCAGCGCGGCGCCGGCGTCGGTGTCGGCCCGGGAGTTGTCGAAGACCTCGAACTCGTTCTTGTTGATCGCGTCGGTCGCGGTGCCCGCGTCGACGATCTTCACCTGCAGGTCGATGCCGGCGGTCTGCTTGACCGCGGCCTGCACCGCCTGGGCGAGGATGTCGCGCTTGTCCCGCACGTACGGCGCGGAGAGCACGATGCGCGCGGTGAGGCGCTTGCCGTCCTTGGTGCGGAACCCGTCGGCGTCCTTGGCGGACCAGCCGGCCTCGTCCAGCAGCGCGTTGGCATCGGCGGGGTTGTTGCCGTAGGTCTTCTCCAGGGAGGGGTCGTAGAACTGGCCGGACGGGCTGAGGATGCTCCAGGCGCGGGTGGCCGTGCCGCGGTACACCCCCCGCAGCACCGCGTCCACGTCGACCGCGTCGCGGAAGGCCTTGCGGACCCGGATGTCGTCGAACGGGGCGCGGGTCTGGTTGAAGTAGTAGTTGTACGCGGTGCCGCTGTTGAGCGACCGGCTGAACGTCAGGTTCGGGTCGGCCTTGACCGACTCCTGCTCGGTCGCCGGGATGCCCTCGGCCACGTCGACCTGGCCGGAGGTCAGCGCGCCGACGCGCACCGAGGACTCGCCCAGGAAGCGGTAGGTGACCTCGTCGAGATAGGCCGGGCCCTGGTGGCCGGCGTTGGACGGCGCCCACTTGTAGTCCGGGTTGCGCTTGTAGTGCACCTCCTGGCCCTTGGTGTAGCGGTCCAGGATGAACGGCCCGGTGCCGACCACGTCGGGGCCGCCCGCCTTGAGGTTCGGGCTCTTGAGCGACTTCGGCGCGATCTGGGCGCCCTGCGGCGAGGCGAAGAAGTCCAGGATCAGCACGTCGGGCTGGTTGAGGTGGATCTCGATCGTGGTGGCGTCGGCGACCACGGCGTCCTTGAAGTGCTTCAGCTGGGTGGCCAGGACCGACGGGGCGTACCCGGGAACCTGCAGCTGGTCGAGGTTCGCCTTGACCGCGGCGGCGTCGAACTTCTCGCCGTCGTGGAACGTCACGTCGTCGCGGAGCTTGAAGGTGTACGTCAACCCGTCGGCCGACACCGAGTACGACGACGCCAGCCAGGGCAGGTACCCGCCCTTGTCGTCGTGGGTCAGCAGGGCATCGAAGCTGTTCCAGACCAGCAGGCGGGCCTTGGCCTGGGCGTACTGGTGCGGGTTGAAGGTGATCGGCTCGGTCTCGACGCCCCAGGTGAGCTTGCCGCCCTGGACCGGCGCGCCGGCCCCGGCCGCGGGGTCGGCGCCGGCGCCCTGGCAGCCGGCGAGGAGCAGGCCGGCCACGGCGAGACCGGCAAGAAATCTGCGCATGGAGAATCCCCAATGGAGGGTGTAGGAGGCGACCCGCTCGACATCGATGCGGCGGCGTCCTCGCCAGTGCAGCAGCGGCCCGCCGGGCAAGTCAACGAACCGAGGCCCGCGTCACGAACCCCTGGTGTAAATCATAGTTCGCACGTAGGATTAGTCGGCTTAATCGCTCCGGATCTCGGAGGTTTCGTCATGCCCGAACGACTGCATCTGGCCGTCGCGCTCGACCGCGCCGGCTGGCATCCGGACGCCTGGCGGGCGCCCGGCGCCCGCCCCGGCGAGCTGCTCACCGCCGGCTACTGGACCGACCTGGTCCGCCACGCCGAGCGCGGCCTGCTGGACTTCGTCACCATCGAGGACCGCGACGCGTACCACCCGGACGGCGACCCCGGCGAGGGGCGCACCGACCGCGTGCGGGGGCGGCTCGACGCGCTGCTCATCGCGGCCCGCGTCGCCCCGCTGACCTCGCGGATCGGCCTGGTGCCGACGGTGGTCACCACGACCACCGAGCCGTTCCACGTCTCCACCCAGCTGGCCACGCTCGACTTCGTCTCCCGCGGCCGGGGCGGCTGGCGGGCGCAGGTCGCCCCGGACGCCGGGCGCCCGTTCGACGAGGTGTTCGCCGACGCCGCCGATCACGTCGAGGTGGTGCGCCGCCTCTGGGACAGCTGGGAGGACGGCGCCGAGATCCGCGACGTGGCCACCGGCCGGTTCATCGACCGCGACCGGCTGCACTACATCGACTTCGCCGGCCGCCACTTCAGCGTCAGGGGCCCGTCCATCACGCCGCGCCCGCCGCAGGGCCAGCCGGTCGTGGCGGTCCTCGCGCACGCCCGGCCGGTGTACGAGTTCGCCGCCGCCCACGCCGACGTCGTGTTCGTCACCCCGTCGGGCGCGGACTCGGCGCGGGCGATCGCCGAGGAGGTCCGCTCGCTCACCGACCGGCCAATCAAGGTGTTCGCCGACCTGGTGGTCGGGGAGGCGCCACCGGGCGACGCCCAGGTCGTGAACGGCACCCCCGCCGAGCTGGCCGACCTGCTCACCGAGTGGCAGGCCGCCGGGCTGGACGGCTTCCGGCTGCGCCCCGCGGTCCTGCCGGCCGACCTGCTGTCCATCGTGGACGGTCTGGTGCCCGAGCTGCGCCGGCGCGGCCTGTTCCGCGACAGCTACGAGTCGGCGACCCTGCGCGGCCACCTCGGCCTCGCTCGGCCCGCCAGCCGGTACGCGGCGGTGACGGCATGACCAAGCGCCAGGTCGTCCTCGCCGCGCACTTCCCCGGCGTGAACAACACGACCGTGTGGAGCGACCCGGCCGCCGGCAGCCAGATCGCCTTCGACTCGTTCGAGCACCTCGCCCGCACCGCCGAGCGCGGCCGGTTCGACTTCTTCTTCCTCGCCGAGGGGCTGCGCCTGCGCGAGCAGCGCGGCCGCATCCACGACCTCGACGTCGTCGGCCGCCCCGACTCGCTCACCGTCCTCGGCGCCCTCGGCGCGGTCACCACCCACCTCGGGCTCACCGCTACCGTCAACGCCACCTTCAACGAGCCGCTCGACCTGGCCCGGCGGCTGGCCACCCTGGACCACCTCACCGGCGGGCGGGCCGGCTGGAACGTGGTCACCTCCTCCGACGCGTTCACCGGCGAGAACTTCCGCCGCGGCGGCTACCTCGACCGGGCCGACCGCTACGGTCGCGCCGCCGAGGTGCTGCGGGCCGCCCGCGAGCTGTGGGACAGCTGGCCCGCCGACGAGGTCGTGGCCGACCCGGCGGCCGGGGTGTTCACCCGCACGGCCGGGCCCGGCGCGTTCGTCCACAAGGGACGTCACGTCGACATCGCCGGGCGCTTCGGCGTGCCCCGCAGCCCGCAGGGCCGCCCGCTCATCATCCAGGCCGGCGACTCCGACGCCGGCCGGGACTTCGCCGCGGCCGACGCCGACGCCATCTTCTCCCGGCACAGCACGTTCGAGGCCGGCCGGGCGTTCTACGACGACGTGAAGGGCCGCATGGCCCGCTTCGGCCGCCGCCCGGACCAGCTGAAGATCCTGCCGGCCGCCACCTTCGCGCTCGGCGCCACCGACGACGAGGCCCGCGAGAAGGCCCACCACGTGCGCCGCCAGCAGGTCAGCCCACAGACCGCGATCCTGCTGCTGGAGCAGCTGTGGAACAAGGACCTGAGCGACTTCGACCCGGACGGGCCGCTGCCGCCGTTCGACCCCGTCCCCGAGGCCGACAGCATCATCAAGGGCCGGGCCCGCATGTTCGACGACCCGGTCGCGACCGCCCGGCAGTGGCGCGCCCTGGCCGAGGAGAAGCGGCTCGGCATCCGCGACCTCGTCATCGAGGTGACGGGGCGGCAGAGCTTCATCGGTACCCCCGCGACCATCGCCGCCACCATCGACGACTTCGTGCAGCGGCGGGCGGCCGACGGCTTCATCCTCGTGCCGCACATCGTCCCCGGCGGGCTCGACGAGTTCGTCGACACCGTCGTGCCGCTGCTGCAGGAGCGCGGGGTGCTGCGCGCCGAGTACGCGACCACGACCCTGCGCGGGCACCTGGGCCTGGCCGATGGGTGACCCCGTCTTCCACTGGTTCCTGCCGACCGGCGGCGACGACCGGGCCGTGGGCCCGGGCAGCCACGGCGGCATCATCGGCGCCCAGGACGCGGCCGCGCTGCCGCGCTCGGCCACGCACCGGGCGCCCAGCCTGGAGTACCTCGGCGAGATCGCCCGCGCCGCCGACCGGCTCGGCTACGCCGGGGTGCTCACCCCGACCGGCGTGCACTGCGAGGACGCCTGGCTGACCACGGCCGCGCTCGTCGCGCAGACCCGGCGGCTGCGCTTCCTCGTCGCGTTCCGGCCCGGCCTCGTCGCCCCGGTCCTGGCCGCGCAGATGGCCGCCACCTTCCAGCGGCTGTCCGCCGGGCGGCTGCTGCTCAACGTGGTCATCGGCTCCAGCCCGGCGGAGCAGCGCGGCTACGGCGACTTCCTCGACCACGACGCCCGCTACGAGCGGGCCGGGGAGTTCCTCGACGTCGTGCGCTCCGCCTGGCGCGGCGAGCCGTTCGACCACGCCGGCCAGCACTACACCGTCGAGGGCGGGCTGCTGCGCGAACCGCCGCCGACCGTCCCCACCGTGTACCTCGGCGGCTCCTCGCCCGCCGCGGTCCGCCTCGCCGCCCGGCACGCCGACGTGTACCTCACCTGGGGCGAGCCGGTCGAGCAGGTGGCCGAGAAGGTGGAGAAGGTGCGGGCCGAGGCCGCCGCCCACGACCGGGAGCTCCGGTTCGGCATCCGGCTGCACGTCATCACCCGCGACACCGCCGAGCGCGCCTGGGACGACGCCGAGCGGCTCATCGCCGGCCTGGACGAGGCAACGGTACGGCAGCGCCAGGAGAGCCTGCGCGGGCTGGACTCGGAGGGACAGCGGCGCATGCTGGCCCTGCACGGCGGCGACCGCGACCGGCTGCTCGTCGCGCCCAACCTGTGGGCGGGCATCGGCCTGGTCCGCGGCGGGGCGGGCACCGCGCTCGTCGGCAGCCACGCCGAGGTGGCCGCGCGCATCGAGGAGTACCGGGCGGCCGGCATCTCCGAGTTCATTCTGTCCGGCTATCCGCATCTGGAAGAGGCCTACGCCTTCGCCGAGGGCGTCCTGGGGAGGTCGTCGTGAGCGTTCCACTGTCCATTCTGGACCTCGCCCCCGTCCCGTCGGGCAGCGACGCCGGCGCGGCCCTGCGCAACAGCGTCGACCTGGCCCGGCGGGCCGAGTCGTACGGGTATCACCGGTACTGGGTCGCCGAGCACCACTTCGCCGACGGCGTGGCCAGCGCCGCCCCGGCGGTGCTCATCGGGCTCATCGCCGCCGCCACGGACCGGATCCGCGTCGGCTCGGGCGCGGTCCAGGTCGGCCACCAGACCCCGCTGTCCATCGTGGAGAGCTTCGGGCTGCTCGACGCCGTCTTCCCCGGCCGCATCGACCTCGGCCTGGGCCGCTCCGGCCAGCGCCGCGCGGAGGCCCTCGCGGCCGCCGCCGCGCCGCGCCCGGCCCCGCGCACCTCGTCGGCGGTCGTCGACGGCCTGCTCATCCCGCCGCCGTTCGACTTCACCGCCATCGCGGCGTCACCGCGCTGGGCCGTCCACGCGGGCCTGCAGCAGCAGCCCGGCGCCGAGTCCCCGGACTTCGCCGAGGTGGTCGACGACATCCAGGCGCTCATCGGCGGCACCTACGCCCGGGACGGGGTCGACGTGCACGCCACGCCGGGGGAGGGGGCCAAGACCGAGCTGTGGATCCTGGGCAGCAGCGCCGGGCGCAGCGCGCAGGTGGCGGGGGAGCGGGGCCTGCCGTTCGCGGCCAACTACCACGTGTCGCCGGCCACCGTGCTGGAGGCGGTGGAGCATTACCGCTCGGCGTTCCGGCCGTCGGCGGTGCTCGACCGGCCGTACGTCCTGGTCTCCGCCGACGTGGTGGTCGCGGAGACCGCCGAGGAGGCGCGGCGGCTGGCGTCGCCGTATGGGCACTGGGTGTACAGCATCCGCTCCGGCCGTGGCGCGATCCCCTTCCCGACGCCGGCGGAGGCATCGGCCTCGCCGCTGCCGCCGGAGCGGCTGGCGCTGGTCCAGGACCGGCTGGACACGCAGTTCGTGGGGACCGCGGCGGAGGTGTCGCGGCAGCTCGCGGTGCTGCAGCGGGTGACCGGCGCCGACGAGTTGCTCGTCACGACGATCACCCACGACCACGGGGACCGGGCCCGCTCCTTCGAGCTGCTGGCCTCGCACTGGCTCGCATGACGCTTCGGGTGTGCCCGGGCGCCGGTCAGGCGTTGCGCACCTGACCGGCGCACGAGGACGCGACGCCCGCCCACTCGGTGCCGAAGACCTTGGCCGAGGCGTCCTCCAGCGAGGCCTGCTTGCGCACCACCTCGCCGAAGAAGTCGAGCATCTTCGGCTCGGTGAACTTCTTGGCCAGGCAGTTGATGGCGATGAGGGCGACGCCGTACCGTCCGCTGATCTCCTCCCCGCCGGCGCTCTCCGGCGGCGGCCCGAGCGTGATGGTCCCGTCCCAGCCGTGCTTGACGAACCACCGCACGCTGGGCAGCCGGCCCTGCATCGTGCGCCCGTCGCCGTTGGCGATGTAGTCGGCGATGCCCTCGGTCATCCACCAGGTCTTGGCCGTGCCGTAGTCCTCGCCGACCGTCACCACGTGGCCGAACTCGTGCGTGAGCAGGATCTGCAGGAAGTCCTGGCCGGCGTCGGCGGCCTGCATGACGATGCCGCGCGGGCCGGTCGAGTAGCCGTCGTAGTTGGCGCCGATGTCGCCGTTGTCCCACCACGACTTCCACTCGCCCTCGCCGGCGATGTACACGATGTACCACTTCGGCGGCGGGTCCCACTTCGCGAACCGGTCCGCGACGTCCGCGGCGGCGTCGGCCTTGGCCACCACCCGCTGCAGCTTGCTCGCGCTGGCCGCGGTGCCGGCCACGATGACGTGCCGCCCGACCGACGTCTGCAGCACGGAGGCGTCCCACGGCTCGGAGGTCTGCTCGTACTTCGCGACCGTCGCCGTGTTCCCGGAGACGGTCCACGAGGTCTGCACGACCTGCGGGAACGTCTGGGTGCAGCCCTGGCCGAAGCAGTAGTCCCAGCGCACGAGGGTGGACCAGGTCCCGTCGGCGTTCTGCGAGGGCCGGTCGACCAGCGAGGGCGTCCACGTCTGCACGCCCATCGCGCGCAGCGAGCCGAACCGGCGGGCGAACCCGTCCTGCAGGCCGCCGCCGAGGCCGGCGAGGTACCCGTCGCGGTCGCCGGCCAGCAGCGCCTTCGACTGCTTGCCCAGCGCGTTCAGGATCGGGCCCGAAACCCCGGTCTCGGCCTTGGGCGAGCCCGTCGCGGTCGCCGCCGCGCCGGCCGCGGTGGAGCGCGCGGCGAGCGGGTGGGCGTCGCCAGCCACGGGCTTCCTGCCGCCGGAGCCGGCGAAGGCGATCCCGATGAGCAGGGCGAGCACCAGGACGGCCGCGCCGACGACGCCGGTCGCGACCAGGCCGCGGCGCCGGGGTCGCGGCGGGAGCGGCGGCTGCCCGGGCCAGTAGCCGGCGGGGTACTGCGGCGGGTAGTACGACGGGGGCGGCGACGCCGGCGACGGGTAGGCGGCCGGCGTGTACATCTCCGGGCCGCGCTGCTGCGGGATGTGCAGGCCCGCACCGGTGACCGTCGTGCGCGGCCCCTGGTACGCCACCGGCTCGGTGGTCTCCCCGGGCCCTTCGGGGTCCTGGGCGACAAGCACCGGCGAGGTGGCCGGGCTCGGCTCGGGCCTCTCGGGGTCTTGGGCGACAAGCACCGGCGAGGTGGCCGGGCTCGGCTCGGGCGTTGCGGCCATCGGCGGTGGTCCGGCCGGAGCTGCGGGGCCTGCGAACGGTTCGGCGTTCGCGGCGGGTGGTGCCGCGGAGGTCGGGGCCGGTGGCGGTTCCGGCGTGAGCGGCGGCGCGGCGGCCTCCGGCCCGGCCGGTGCCGCGGGCTCCTGCGGGCCCGCCCCGGCCGGAGCCGACACCGGCTCCGAGTTATCCCCGTGAATCACGCAGGAACCGTACTGGATGCGAGGTGTCCTCGGGAATCGGTCCACCGGCCAGCTTGCGCCGCAGGTCCGCTGGACGTGACGCGCGTCATAGACGCCCCCGCGGGGACCGTCCCGGTCCACCGTCCGCCCGTACCGTGGCCGGCATGGCACCCGGCATCGAAGCGCTCGTGTTCGACTTCGACGGCCTGCTCATGCACACCGAGACCACCCACCTGGATTCGTGGCGGACCGAGTGGGCGTACCACGGCCTCGCCCTCGACGAGTCCACGTTCTTCGCCGACCACGGCGGCGACACGTCCGAGCAGCACTACGCCGCGCTCGCCGCAGCGGTGGGCTCCGGCTTCGACCGCCCGGCCAGTCACGCGCGCCGGATCGCGTACCGCGACACCCTCCACGAGGGCCTCGACCTCGCCCCCGGCGTCCGGGACTGGTTCGCCGCTGCCGCCGGGCTGGGCCTGCGCCTGGCGGTGGCGAGCAGCTCGCCCCGGGCGTGGGTGGAGGACCACCTGACCCGGGTCGGCGAGCTGGGGCGGTTCGAGGCGCGGGCCTTCGGCGACGAGGTGGCCGGCCACAAGCCCGACCCGGCCGTGTACCTGCTCGCCCTGCGACGCCTCGACCTCCCGCCCGGCCGGGTGGTGGCCTTCGAGGACACCGCGCACGGGGTGGCCGCGGCGAAGGCGGCGGGCCTGCGCTGCGTGGCGATCCCCAACCCGTACACCGACCCGACCGCCTTCTCCGCGGCCGACGTGGTGCTGCGCGCCGCCACCGACCTGCCGCTCCCGGAGCTGCTCGCCCGGCTCTGACGGGCCGGTGCTCGGCTCGCGCGGGCGTGGGCCGGAGTTGCTTGCTCGGCTCGTGCGGGCGTGGGCCGGAGTTGCTTGCTCGGCTCGTGCGGGCGTGGGCCGGAGTTGCTTGCTCGGCTCGCGCGGGCGTGGGCCGGAGTTGCTTGCTCGGCTCGCGCGGGCGTGGGCCGGAGTTGCTTGCTCGGCTCGCGCGGGCGTGGGCCGGAGTTGCTTGCTCGGCTCGCGCGGGCGTGGGCCGGAGTTGCTCGCTCGGCTCGCGCGGGCGTGGGCCGGAGTTGCTCGCTCGGCTCTGACGGGCTGGTGCCCGGCTCGCACGGGCGCGGATAGGATGCCGCGATGCCTTTCCGGTTCGCGGTGGACCTCGGCACGTCCAACACGGTCGCGGTGGTGGACCGTGGCGACGGCACGCCCCGGCCGCTGCTGTTCGACGGCTCGCCGATGCTGCCCTCCGCGGTCTTCGCCGACCGGGCCGGCGCGCTGCTCGTCGGCCGGGACGCCGAGCGGCACATGATGACCGACGCCGCCCGGTTCGAGCCGAACCCGAAGGGCCGCATCGACGAGGGCGCGATCCTGCTGGGCGACCGCGAGCTGCCGGTCGCCGAGCTGCTCGCCGCCGTGCTGCGCCGGGCCGCGACCGAGGCCGCCCAGACCGGCGTGCCGGTGGCCGGGGCGACCGTCCTCACCTGCCCAGTCGACTGGGGCAACACCCGGCGGGCGGTCCTGCTCGACGCGGCCGCCCGGGCCGGGCTCGGCCGGGTCGCGCTGCTCGACGAGCCGGTGTCCGCCGCCACGTACTGCGTCCGCGCCCTCGGCGGCCGCCTCACCCCGGGCCGCTGCGCGGTGGTCTTCGACTTCGGCGGCGGCACGCTCGACGTCACCGTGGTCGAGGCGGCCCCGGCCGGCCTTCGGGTGCTCGCCACCGGCGGCCTGGCCGACCTGGGCGGCACCGACGTCGACGCGGCCCTCGTCGGCCACCTGGGCCACCTGGTCGCCACCGGCGATCCCGGCCTCTGGCAGCGGCTGGCGGCGCCCGGCACGCCCGGCGAGTTCCGGGACCGGCGGACGTTCTGGTCCGAGGTACGCCAGGCCAAGGAGATGCTCGCCCGGACCTCGTCGGCCCCGGTGCACATCCCGGGCAGCGACCGGGGCGTGCACCTGACCCGGGAGGAGCTCGACCGCATCGCCGGCCCGCTGGTCGACCGCGCCGTGGACGAGACCCGGCGGGTGCTGGACCGCTCCGGCGTCACGCCCGCCCGGCTCGACGCGATCGTGCTCGTCGGCGGGTCGAGTCGCCTGCCGCTGGTGGCGAGCCGGCTGCACGCCCGGTTCGGCCTGGCCCCGGTCGTGCCGGAGCAACCCGAGCTCCCCGTGGCGTTCGGCGCCCTCCTGCTGGCCAACGGTCCCGGCCCGTCCGCGAACGGCGCCCCCGGCTCGTTCGCCCCGTCGACCGGCTCGTCCACCGGCTCCTTCGCCCCGTCCACCGGCTCGTCCGGCCCATCCGCTGGCTCGCCCGCCGGCTCGTTCGGCCCGTCGGCCGGCTCGTCCGGCACATCCGCTGGCTCGCCCGCCGGCTCGTTCGGCCCGTCCGCCGGCTCGTCCGGCCCAGGCGGCGGCGCGTTCGGTTCGGGTGGCGGCGCGTTCGGTCCGGGCGGCGGCGCGTTCGGTTCGGGTGGCGGCGCGTTCGGTTCGGGTGGCGGCGCGTTCGGCCCAGGCGGCGGCGCGTTCGGTCCGGGGGGAGAGGGGCCGCCCGCGGACCGTACCCAGACCGGCACCGTCTACGGCGCGACCGCGTCGGGTGGGTTCCCGTCCGCCGCGGTTCCCGTGAGCGGTTATCCCGGGTCGAGCGCCGCCCCGGTCAGCGTCCATCCCGCCGGCCCTCCGGGGGAGGCGGGGCCGCGGGCCGTACCGAATGCGCCGGAAATGCCGCCGCAGCGCCGTCCCCGCCCGTCGGTCATCATCGGGCCGGGCGTGACGATTCAGGGCAACGTGGCCGTGTACGGCGACGCCGACCTCATGCCGCCCGACGACGATGACGAACGCCCCGAGGCGCGGCCCGAGCCCGCGCCGCCGGCGAGGCGGCGCCGTGGCGGATTGCTGCGCCGCCTGCGCTTCGCCGCGCTGCCGCTGCTGCCGCTGGCCATCATCCTGGCGGTCACCCCGTGGGGCCGCGACCTCGTCCACGACGGCAAGACCAAGGTGGAGAGCCTGTTCGGCGCCGGTCCCGCGCCGAGCGGCTCCGTCGCCGCGTCCGGGCCGCCCGCCGGCCCGTCCGCCAGCCCGGCGCGCTCGGCCGGCGCCGGGTCGGCCGTCGTGCTGGTGCAGCCGCCGAGCGGCAAGGCGGGCGCCGCGGTGAAGCTGACCGCCAGCGGGTTCGAGCCGGGGGAGCGCATCGAGGTGAAGACCGGTACCAAGGCGCTCACCACGCTGACCGCCGACGACCAGGGCGCGGTGGAGGAGAGCGTGACGGTCGCCCCCGCCGGCACCAAGACCGGCACCACCGTCATCGTCCAGCTCGTCGGCCGGACGTCGCACAGGTCGGCGACGTCCCAGTACCGCGTGACCCAGTGACTTGCGAGTTAGTCTGCGCGGCGATAATCTCCGCGAAGACTAGCTCGCGAGTGGGAGGGCACCCTCATGTGGGAGTACGAGCACGCCGTCGACAGCACGGCCGCCCCGCAGCGCATCTGGACCGTCTGGGTCGACGTGCCGAACTGGCCGGCCTGGAACGCGGGCGTCGAGAAGGCCGCGATCGAGGGCCCGTTCGCGCCGGGCACGCGGTTCACCATGACCCCGCCCGGCGAGGAGCCGATCGCGATGGTGCTGGCCGATGTGGTACCACATGAGCGGTTCACCGACATCATGGACGCCGGCGACTTCGTGGTGACGACCGTGCACCGCCTGGAGCCGCTCCCGTCCGGCGGCACCCGCGTCGTGTACCGCACGGAGATCACCGGCCCGGCCGCGGCCCAGATCGGCCCGCAGCTCGGCCCCGCGATCACGGCGGACTTCCCGGTGGTGCTCGCCGCACTGGTACTGCGAGCGGAAGGCTAGAAACCCGGCGTGGCCCATCAACCCGACGAGAGCCCCGGCTTCCTGCTCTGGCACGTGACCCTGCGCTGGCAGCGCGAGATCGCCGCCGCCCTCGCCCCGCTGGACCTGACCCACGTCCAGTTCGTGCTGCTGGCCAGCGCCTGGTGGCTGAACCAGGCCGGCGAGGCCCCCCGCCAGCACGCCCTGGCCGCCCACGCCGGGACGGACGTGAAGATGACCTCGCAGGTCCTGCAGAAGCTCGAGGACAAGGGTCTGCTCGAGCGCGAGGTCGACCCGTCCGACACCCGGGCGAAGCTGCTGCGCGTCACGGACAAGGGCGCGGCGCTGGCCGAGCGCGCGGTCGAGGTGGTGGAGTCCGCCGACGCCGCCTTCTTCGCCGCCACCCCGGACGCGAAGACGCTGCTGAGCCTGCTCCGCCCGTTGGCCGCGCGCTGACCAAGGCGGCACGAACGGCGGTCGATGTTGAGCGTTGCGCCGATGGTGTTTGCCGTCGATGTGCGGTTCGGTCGGGTACATGTGGCAGTGTGGGGTTTGCGGCCAGACCAACACGGACGAGAACGGCACCTGCCCCACCTGCGGCGCCGTCCGCGCCCCGGTGGCCTGGCCCGCCTCCGCCCCCGCCGACCAGTTCGCCTCCTGGTCGCCCAGCGCCGGCCCCGACGCGTCGATCCCCGGCCCCAACCCGCCCGGCCCCAACCCGTCGGGCACTGGGCCATACGGACCCGGCCCTGGACCGGACGCAGCCGCCGCCGCGCAGCCGTGGCCCGTCTCGTCTCCGCCGAACCCGTCGGCCCAGCCCGGCCAGCCTTACCCACCGGCCCAGCCCGGCCCTTTTTCCTCCGCGCAGCCCGGTCAGCCTTTTCCGCCCGCGCAGCCCGGTCAGCCTTTTCCGCCCGCGCAGCCCGGTCAGCCTTTTCCGCCCGCGCAACCCGGTCAGCCTTTTCCGCCCGCGCAGCCCGGCCAGCCGTGGCCGCCTGTGCCCGGCCCGCCGGGCGTCGCCGCGGTCCAAGGCGCGCAGCAGTGGCCGGCCATCGGCATGCCCAACCAGCCGCTCGCGCCGGCCGAACCCGGCGCGGCGCCGACCCATTGGCCGGCGGAGGCGCCCGGGGGAGCGCCCGCCCAATGGGCCCCGGTCCCCCCGGCCGCACCCCGCCACCCGGTCTGGATCTTCCCGGCCGTCGTCGCCGTCGTCCTGCTGCTGGCCGGCGGCACGATCGCGTTCGTCCTGCGGGACCGCTGGCTGCCCGGGGCCTCCGACCCGTCCACCGCCGCCCCCGCCGGCCCCACCGCGACGCCGGCCACGAGCGGTCCCGGCGGCGGCCCCGCCTCCGTGTCCCCCACGCCCACCGCCAACCCCACGAGCGCGACCCCGACCCAGGGCCCGCCGACCCTGCCCGCCAACGTCGGCAGCGTCCGCCTCGACCCCAGCCTCGACCCGGTCCAGGCGCCCGCGGTGGCCGGCATCTTCGACCGGTACTTCACCGCCGTCAACGCCCGCAACGCCGGCGCCGCGCTGGGCGTCATGGACCCCGGCGGCTCGATCAACCAGGGCGACGCGAGCGCGGTCAAGAAGTTCAGCGACGGCATCAGCACGAGTACGGACGACGACATCCTGCTGCTGGTGCTCGGGCCCGACCCGACCGGCAAAGGCCTGCTGCAGGCGCGGGTCACGTTCCGCAGCCGCCAGGACCCCGGCAAGGGGCCGAAGGGGCGCGAGTCGGAGACCTGCACGCGCTGGGACGTCACCTACTCGCTCACCCAGCCCGGCGGCGGCGAGTACCGGATCTGGGGCAGCACCGGCGCCGGCAGCCGCCCCTGCTGAGCGGCGATTGGTCCGCTGCGCGGGCGCCCGGGTGGACCTTTGCCCCGGACGCCGGACCGCACGATCATGGGCGGGTGCGTTTTCGACACCGCGACGAGATCTGGCGGGACTTTCCGGATTTGGTACCGGGGGTGCTCTACACGGAGGCCATCACCCCCACGGCCGACGTCGCCGCCGCCGTGGCCCGGCATACCGCCACCGCCCTCGATCGGCTGGCCCGCACCGGCGAGAGCGCCATGCCGGAGATCCAGGCCTGGCGGCGGGCCTTCGCGGCCCAGGGGGTCAAGCCCACGCAGTACCGCTGCGCCTCGGAATCCCTGCTGCGCCGCCTGCGCCGCGAGGGCACTCTGCCGGCGCTGCACCCGCTCGTCGACCTGTGCAACGCCGTGTCGGTCGCGTACGCCATCCCCGTGGCCGTCATCGACCTCGACCGCGTGGCCGGCGACCTCGAGGTCGGCTACGCGTCCGGCGCCGAGACCTACGAGACCTTCGGCGGGACCGTCGAGCAACCCGATCCGCGCGAGGTGGTCTTCGTGGACGGGGAGGGGTTCGCGCACGCCCGCCGCTGGACCAACCGGCAGAGCGGCCGCTCCGCGATCGGCCCGTCGACGACCCGCGCGCTGATCGTCGCCGAGGCCCTGCACGGGACCGCCGCCGACGACGTGCCGAAGCTGCTCGACACCCTCGCCGGCGCCCTGCGCGCGGCCTGGGCCACCGACCCGGCGCCCGCGATCCTGACCGCGGCCCACCCGGGCTTCGACACCGCCGCCTGATCACGAACGGCGGCCGACCCGCTCGATGACCGCCGGCTGGTGAACAATCCGACAAGTCGCGCGGAGCGCTCAAGTCGTCGCGTGACCGGCCGGTCTACCATCGCGGCGTGATCGAGTCGGCAAAGGCGACCCGCGTCGCGGCGGTCCTCACGGCGGCCGCCGCCGTGGCCGTGGCCCTCGGCCTGCGGGCCCTGCTCAGCGGGGACGTCACCAGCACCGGCGCGCTGGAACAGAACTCCGGGACGGCCCTCTACGCATCCGCCGTCTACGCCGCCGTGGTCTTCCTCCGCCCGGCCGCCCGCCCGCTGACGGCCGGGGCGTGGGCGCTCGGCTGGTGCTGGGCCGTGGAGCTGGCCCAGCTCACCCCGGTCCCGCGCACGCTGTCCGGGCAGAGCATCCTGCTGCGCCTGATCTTCGGCAACGCCTTCGACTGGACGGATGTGTGCTGGTACCCGGTCGGCATCGTCCCGCTGGTCCTCGCCCACCACGCCCTGCGGCGGACGAGGACCGGGCCGGGCGATCAGGAGACGTGAGCCGCGTCCCAGCAGGCCGTGCCCGTGTGGCAGTTCTTCAGCGCCGTCATCGCGTCGTGCAGCGCGGTCAGCCGGGCGGCCGGCAGGGAACCGGCGGTGTTGTTCAGCTGGTCGGGGTCCGTGGTGCGGTCGTAGTACTCCCGCTCGCCGTTGTCGTACTCGACGTACGTGTAGGCCGGCGTACGGAGGGCCTCGTAGGTCGTCGGCATGCCGTTGCGGACCGTCTGCAGGTCCGGGTCGTCGGCGTCCGTGCTCGGGCCGTGGTGCTCGATCAGCGACGCGGTGCGCCATTCGGCCGTGGTGCCGCCCGTCATCAGGGTGACGAGCTGCCGGCCGTCGACGCCGGCCGCGATCGGGGCGCCGCCGAGCTTCTGGAAGGTGGGTGCCAGGTCGATGTTCTGCACGACCTGCGGGCGCTCCTTGCCGGCGGCCACGTTCGGGCCGGCGATGACCAGCGGCACGCGTACGTCGGTCTCGAAGGCGGTCTGCTTGCCCTCGGTGAGTCGGTGCTCACCCATGTGGAAGCCGTTGTCGGAGCTGAACACGACGTACGTGTTCCCGGCCACGCCCGCGTCGGTGAGCGCCTGGCGCAGCCCGGCGAGCATTCGGTCGACCGCCTGCACGGCCTGCGCCCGCTTGCGGAAGTCGGTGTCGATCTTCGACTTCTCGTCGGCGGTAAGCGGGGTGTTGCCGGCCAGCCATGACGGGGCATTGGCGGGCAGCCTGTCGAACGCCGGGCCGCGCGGCGCGGTGAGGTCCGGGAACTTGTCGAGGTCCTGCTTGGCCGGGGTGAACGGGCCGTGCGGCGCGAACGTGGCGATCTCGAGCAGGAACGGCTTGCCGGCCGCGGCCGAGCGCTTGACGAACTGCTTGCCCTTGGTGCCAACCACGTCGGTGAGGTAGTCGGCCTCGGTGTTGCCGTAGTGGACCAGGGTGCTGTTCTCGTTGAGGTTGTAGTTGTACTCCGGGTAGCCGTTGCCGGACACGTCCCACTCCGACCAGCCCGGCGGGACGAACAGCGACTTGGGGTCGTAGCCGTTGAGGTACTTGCCCATCATCGCCGTGGCGTACCCCTGTCCCTGCAGCGCGGTCGCGAACGTGTTCGACTCGTCGCGGCTGTGGAACACGTTGAACCCGCCGTCGGGGGCGTTGTTGGTGAACACGCCCGTGTCGTGCGGGAACTTGCCGGTGAAGATGGACGACCGGGACGGGCAGCACAGCGAGTCGGTCACGGTGTAGTTGGTGAACGTGGTCCCGTCGTGCTGCAGGCGCTGGACCTCCGGCATGTGCTGCACGAGGTTCCAGGCCAGGTCGTCGGTGAGGACGAAGACGATGTTCGGCTTGGCGGGGGCGGCGGCGGGCGCTCCGGAGCCGGCGAGCGCGGTCGCGGCCAGCGCGGCGGCGGCCGCGCCGGCCACTCCGGCGATCAAGGCGGGCAATCTACGCATGCCTACAGCTCTACCCGTAGACATGCGTCAATTGGTCAACGGTGTATTCGGTCTGTGGAAAGATACAAAAAAGGTAGGAGATCAGGTCGCCGTCATGGCGCCCGTGGCCAGCAGGCCGACGAGGATGCCGCCCAGTGCCACCCGGTAGTAGACGAACGCGGAGAAGGTGTGCCCGGCGACGTACCGCAGCAGCCACGCGATGCTGACGTAGGCCACCACGAAGCTGATCGCGGTGCCCATCGCGGTGGCGCCCCAGCCGACGGTCGCGGCGATCTCTTTGGACTGGCTGACACCCTCCAGCACGCCGCCGCCGGTGAGCGCCGGGATGCCCAGGAAGAACGACAGCCGGGTGGCCGTCACCCGATCGAGGCCGCGGAACAGCGACATGCTGATCGTGGCGCCGGAGCGCGACACGCCGGGGATCACGGCGACGCACTGCGCGAGGCCGATGATGAGCGAGTCCTTCCACGTCACGTCGCCCTCGGCCCGCTTCTGCTTGCCGAGGTGGTCGCCGAGCACCATGACGACGCTCCACACGACGAGGCCCGCGGCGACGAACCACATGCTGCGCAGCGCGCCCTCGATGACGTCCTTGAAGGCCAGGCCGACGATGACGATCGGGACCGAGCCGACGATGACGTTGATGGCCATCCGCCAGTCCTCGTGCTGGCGCCCCTCGGCGCTGGCCAGCCCCTTGAACAGCCCGACGATGAACCGAATGATGTCCTTGCGGAAGTAGATGATCGCCGCGAGGATCGCGCCGACCTGGATGACCGCGGTGAACGCCGTGACGCCCTTGTCGTCGATCGGGATGCCCATCAGCTTCTCGGTGATGGTCAGGTGGCCGGTCGAGGACACGGGAAGGAACTCCGTGACACCCTCGACGACGCCCAGCACGATCGCTTCCCAGATCTGCAAAGCCGTTCCTCCAAATGCCACACCGATACGCCGCTGGCGAACTTACCGGACCGTTGCTGAGAAGTTCCCGTTGACTACTCGGGCGGGGGCGGCGGCGCGTCCTCGCGGTGGTGACGGTTGGCGTGGCCGTGGGTCAGCTCGTCGCGCAACTCGGCAAGGTGCTCGGTGTCGTCGGGCATCTCGAGGCTGTCCAGCAGCTCCAGCGCCGGGGCGATCTCGAGCGAGCCGTACACGTCGTGGTAGCTGTACAGCAGGCCGTTGAACACCGCCGGGCGCAGCCGCGGTACCTCTGCGGCCGCGGTGTAGACGGCGTGCTTGAGCTTCCACGGGACGGGCCCGCTGACCTTGAGCACCGCCGCGGCCCGCCGCAGCAGCTCGTCGCCGGCGTCGGGCAGCGCCGGGACGTCCCGGGCGAGTGTCTCGGTGAAGGCGCGCTCGACCGTGGATATGTCCTCGAACCAGTCCACCCACAGCGAGTACAGCACCGCCTCGCTCGGCTTGGGCCGCTCCAGGTGCTCGCGGATCGCCTGCCAGTGCGCGTCGCGGATCGCCTCGTCGGCGGCGGCGTTGACGAACCAGCGCAGCTCCACCGTCACCCAGTACGTGTCCAGCAGCTCCAGCAGCCCCAGGCCGAGCTCCAGCTTGTCGGCGTCGGGCAGCTCGGCGTCGCCGCGGATCTCGGGCATGACGGCCCGGGCCACCTGGTCCGGGTCACCCTCCGTGCTCAGCTCTTGCGCGGCCAGCCACTGCCGCGCCCGTTCACTCCGTTCGGTCTCCACGATCGACAAGTATCGCCCCTCCTCAACTCGGCCGCGCGACCGCCGATGGTGCGGGGCATGAGTGGCACACTCCTGGTCCCGGCCGAGCGGCTGACGGCCGAGGTACTCGGCATGGAGGTCGACCGGCGCGCCGCCGAGCACGGGCGCGCACTGGCCGCCGAACGGGCCGCGATCGAGCTCGGCCGCCCCGAGCTCGCCGCGCGCGCGAAGCTCGTCGCGGCCGACGCGTTGTGCCGCGGGGGAGACCCCGCCGGCGCGGCCCCGCTCCTGCACGAGGTGCACCGCTGGGCGGTGCGCGAGAACGAGCCCTACGTGCTGGCCCGGTGCAACTTCCTGCTGTCGATCCTGCACACCTGCCTCGGCGACAACGCCGAGGCCCGCCGGCACGCGCTGCTGGCCGTGGACCACCTGCCCGACTACGTGCCGGCCCTGATCCGCGGCAGCCACCTGGTCAACCTCGCGCTGTGCGTCGACGTGATCTCGCGGGCCGACGCGGCGCCGTACCACGCCGAGGCCCTCGACATCGCCGCGGCCGCCGGCGACCACGACCTCAGCCGCGCGGTGCTCAACAACATGGCGTACGCGGCCTACTGCGACGGCGACGCGGACGCCGCCGGCGAGCTGGCCGAGCGGATGCGCCGCCTGGCCGAGCGCACCGGCGTCGAGCTGCGGCCGCCGGACCTCGACACGATCGCGCGGGTCCTGATGCTGCAGGGCCGCCACGCCGAGGCCGAGCTCACGCTGCTGCCACTGGTCGATCCGGACGCCCGCCGGTGCGACGTCGAGGGCAACATGCTCCCGGAGGTACTGCTCACCCTCGCCGAGTCGCAACGGCTCGCCGGCGCCCTCGACCGCGCCGCCGCCACGATCGAGCGGTGCCTGCGGCTCTGCGCCGAGCGCGGCATGGCCGACACCGGCGCCCGGGCCCGCCGCGAGCTGGCCCAGCTGCACGCCACCCACGGACGGTGGCGGGAGGCCTACGAGGAGCAATGCCGCTACGACGCCGAGTCGCAGGCCCTGCGCTCGGCCGAGCGCGAGGAGCGGGCCCGGCTGACCCAGCTGGTCTTCGAGAGCCGGGAGGGCCGCCGCGAGGCCGCCCGGTTCCGCGAGATGGCCCTGCGCGACGCCCTGACCGGCCTCTACAACCGCCGCTTCGTCGACGCCCAGCTGCCCGCCCTGCTGGCCCGCGCGGCCGAGCGCGGTATCCCGATGTCCGCGGCCCTGGTGGACGTCGACTTCTTCAAGCGCATCAACGACACGCTGTCGCACGAGACCGGCGACCTGGTCCTGCAGCGCATCGCCGGCCTGCTCGCGGCCGAGGTGGACGAGCCCGCCACGGTGGCCCGTCTCGGTGGCGAGGAGTTCGTGGTGGTACTGCCCGACTCCGGCGGTGACGACGCCCTGACCCGCTGCGAACGCCTGCGGCGCGCCGTGCAGGACCACGACTGGTCGGAGCTGACCGCCGACCTGCCGGTGACCGTGAGCATCGGCGTGAGCACCGCCTGGTTCGGGTCGACCGGCGCGGAGCCGCATCGAGCCGGAGCGGGCGCGGCCAGGGACGGCCTGACCGCCGCCGCCCTGCTGAGCCAGGCCGACCGCAATCTCTACGCCGCCAAGCGCTCCGGGCGCAACCGGGTCCTCGCCGACCCGTCCTGAGCCGGGCCGGGCGGTCAGAAGGCCTGGACGCCGACCGGGAGGGGGCCGGCGGCGACGTGGTCGAGCAGGGTGGCGCGCATGGCCTGGGCCGCGTGGGGCAGCACGGACTCGCGCCGCTGGGCGAGGGAGATCGTTCGGTGCACGCCCGGCGCCACCAGCGGGGCCGCGTGCAGCAGCGGCCGGTTGACGAGGGCCATGCTCGGCACGAGGGCCACGCCCAGGCCCGCCTCGACGAAGGCCAGCACCGCGTCCATCTCGCCGCCTTCCACGGCGTACCGCGGCGTGAACCCCGCCCTCCGGCAGGCCTCCAGGGTCGTGTCCCGCAGGTCGTAGCCGGTGCGGAACATCACCAGCGGGGTGTCGCGCAGGTCCGCGAGGGTGATGCGCTCCGACAGCGGCTCGACGGAGGCGACGACGAGGCTCTCGCGCAGCACCGGGACCGTTTCGAGGGCCGGGTCGGTGCCCCGGGCCGGCTCGACGATCAGCGCCAGGTCGAGGGTGTGCGCGACGAGCTCGGCGACGAGGTCCTGCGATCCGCCCTCGTCCACGTGCAGTTCGATGTCGGGGTGGCGCTCGTGGAAATCGCGGAGCACCAGCGGTACCAGTGACGTGCAGAGACTCGGCGTCGCGCCCAGCCGCACCCGGCCGCGGCGCAGGCCGACCACCTCCTGGACGGCGTTGCGCGCGGTGTCGGCGTCGGCGACCACCCGGCGGGCCAGGGGCAGCAGCGTCTCGCCGGCGGTCGTGAGCACGACGCTGCCGCGGGAGCGGTCGAAGAGCGGGGCGCCGAGGGTCGCCTCCAGGGTGTGAATTTGTTTACTCAGTGTCGGTTGGCTCACACCGAGTTGCTCCGCCGCGCGGGTGAAATGTCGTAGTTCGGCGACGGATACGAAGTATCGAAGTTGTTGCAGCTGCACTTTCATAGCCTACGGCTATTGCCGCTGCGGGTGTCATGCATTGGACGAATCGGCGCGGGCGCCCCTAGCGTCGGCGGGTGTGGCGGTAATGACGGCAGAACGGGCGACTCCGGCGAAGGCGGCGAAGCCCAAGAAAAAGGCTTCTTCGGTCGCCCTGAAGATGCTCATGGCGGGGACCGGCATCCTGCTGGTGCTGTTCCTGTTCGCGCACATGACCGGGAACCTGAAGATCTTCGTCGGGGCGGACGCCTTCGACCACTACGCGCACTGGCTGCGCGACCTCGGCACGCCGCTGCTGCCGCGCACCTGGTTCCTGTGGATCCAGCGCGGCGGGCTGACGCTGGCCGTGCTCGGGCACATCTTCGCCGCCGTCGTGCTGGCCCGCCGGGCCCGCGCCGCCCGCCCGGTCCGCTACGCGCACCGCCCCAAGGTCCAGGGCAGCTACGCGGCCCGCACCATGCGCTGGGGCGGCGTCATCATCCTGCTGTTCGTCGTCTTCCACATCCTCGACCTGACCACCGGCACGGTGAACCCGGTCGGCGACAAGCAGCACCCCTCCGCCAACGTGGTCGCCGACTTCGCGCCCGGGCGCTGGTACGTGACGCTGTTCTACGCCCTGGCCATCGTGGCGATCGGGTTCCACCTGCGGCACGGGATCTTCTCCGCGCTGCGCACCTTCGGCCAGCAGTCCGCGCGCGGCGAGCGCATCGCCAAGGCGATCGCCCTCGCGCTGTCGCTCGTGCTGGTCGTCGGCTACCTCTCCGTGCCGTTCGCCGTGCTGACCGGGTTGGTGAAGTGACATGACGTACTGGACCGACGGCGAACCCGTCGAGGACAAGGCCGCACCGGACGGCCCGATCGAGACCCGGTGGGAGCGGCGGAAGTTCTCCGCCAAGCTGGTCAACCCGGCCAACAAGCGCAAGCTGACCGTCATCGTGGTCGGCACCGGCCTGGCCGGCGGATCGGCGGCGGCGACGCTGGCCGAGGCCGGTTACAAGGTGAAGTCGTACTGCTACCAGGACAGCCCCCGCCGCGCGCACTCGATCGCGGCCCAGGGCGGGATCAACGCCGCCAAGAACTACCGCAACGACGGCGACTCGGTGTACCGGCTCTTCTACGACACGGTGAAGGGCGGCGACTTCCGCGCCCGCGAGTCCAACGTCTACCGCCTCGCCCAGGTGTCGGTGAACATCATCGACCAGTGCGTGGCCCAGGGCGTGCCCTTCGCCCGCGAGTACGGCGGCCTGCTCGACAACCGCTCCTTCGGCGGCACCCAGGTGTCGCGCACCTTCTACGCCCGCGGCCAGACGGGCCAGCAGCTGCTGCTCGGCGCCTACCAGGCCCTCGAGCGGCAGGTCGCCGCGGGCAACGTGGAGATGAACGCCCGCCACGAGATGCTCGAGCTCGTCATCGTGGACGGCCGGGCCCGCGGCATCGTGGCGCGCGACCTCGTCACCGGCGAGATCACCACCGAGATGGCCGACGCCGTGGTCCTGGCCTCCGGGGGGTACGGCAACGTCTTCTTCCTCTCCACCAACGCCAAGGGCTGCAACGTCACCGCGTCGTGGCGGGCGCACCGCAAGGGCGCGCTGTTCGCCAACCCCTGCTACACGCAGATCCACCCGACCTGCATCCCTGAGTCCGGCACGCACCAGAGCAAGCTCACGCTGATGAGCGAGTCGCTGCGCAACGACGGCCGGGTCTGGGTGCCGGTGCGGGCCGGCGACGACCGCGCCCCGGCCGACATCCCCGAGGACGAGCGCGACTACTACCTCGAGCGGATCTACCCGTCGTTCGGCAACCTGGTGCCCCGGGACATCGCCTCCCGGGCCGCCAAGAACGTCTGCGACGAGGGCCGCGGCGTCGGCCCCGGCGGCCTCGGCGTCTACCTCGACTTCGCCGACGCGATCGCGCGCCTGGGCCGCCCGGCGGTCGAGGCCAAGTACGGCAACCTCTTCGAGATGTACGAGCGGATCACCGGCGAGGACCCCTACGTCACGCCGATGCGCATCTACCCCGCCGTGCACTACACGATGGGCGGCCTGTGGGTCGACTACGACCTGCAGTCCAACATCCCCGGCCTGTTCGTCGTCGGCGAGGCCAACTTCTCCGACCACGGCGCCAACCGGCTCGGCGCGTCCGCGCTCATGCAGGGCCTGGCCGACGGGTACTTCGTGCTGCCCAACACCATCAACGACTACCTCGCCTCGGGCCCGTTCCCGCGCGTCTCCGCCTCGGACGACGCGGTGGTCGCGGCCCGCACGGCGGTCGAGGAGCGGCTCGCGTCGCTGCTCGCCGTCAACGGCGACCGGACCGTGGACTCCTTCCACCGCGAGCTCGGCCACATCATGTGGGAGTACTGCGGCATGGAGCGCACCGAGGAAGGCCTGACGAAGGCCATCTCGCTGATCCGCTCCCTGCGCGAGGAGTTCTGGACCCGGGTCAAGGTGCCCGGCACGGGCGAGCAGCTCAACCAGAACCTGGAGCGCGCCGGCCGGGTCGCCGACTTCTTCGAGCTGGCCGAGCTCATGTGCGTCGACGCCCTGCACCGGGCCGAGTCGTGCGGCGGGCACTTCCGCGGCGAGAGCCAGACCCCCGACGGCGAGGCGCTGCGCCACGACGACGAGTTCTCCTACGTCGCCGCCTGGGAGTTCGCCGGCACCGGCGAGCCGCCCGTGCTGCACAAGGAGACGCTCGAGTTCGAATACGTCCACCCGACCCAGCGGAGCTACAAGTAATGGACATCAAGCTGCGCGTGTGGCGCCAGACCGGCCCCTCCGACAAGGGCGGCATGGTGACGTACGAGGTGAAGGACATCTCCCCGGACGCGTCCTTCCTGGAGATGCTCGACGTCCTCAACGAGCGCCTGATCCTCGCCGGCGACGAGCCGATCGCCTTCGACCACGACTGCCGCGAGGGCATCTGCGGCATGTGCGGCATGATGATCAACGGCGTCGCGCACGGCCCGCTCAAGGCCACCACGACCTGCCAGCTGCACATGCGGCACTTCAACGACGGCGACACCATCGACGTCGAGCCGTGGCGCTCGGCCGCCTTCCCGGTCGTGCGCGACCTGGTCGTCGACCGCCGCGCGTTCGACTCGATCATCCAGGCCGGCGGCTACATCACCGCCCCGACCGGCGCCGCGCCCGACGCGCACGCCACGCCCGTGCCGAAGGCCGACGCCGACGCCGCCTTCGAGGCCGCCACGTGCATCGGCTGCGGCGCCTGCGTGGCCGCCTGCCCCAACGGCTCGGGGATGCTGTTCACCGCGGCCAAGGTCGGCCACCTGGGCCTGCTCCCGCAGGGCCAGCCCGAGCGCGACACCCGGGTGCTGAGCATGATCGCCGCCCACGACGAGGCCGGCTTCGGCGGCTGCACCAACGCCGGCGAGTGCACCACGGTCTGCCCCAAGGGCATCCCGCTCACCCTCATCGGCCGCCTGAACAGCGACTACCGCAAGGCGTCGACCGGCCGCCGGTAGAGTACGCAGTCATGCAGCTTTCGGAGCTCGCCGGGCGGCGGGTCGCGGTGTGGGGCACGGGCCGCGAGGGCATCGCCGCGCTCGAGGCGATCGCCCCCGTCGGCCCGTCCTCCCTCGTCGTCGTGCAGGACAAGACCACGTTCCTGGCCACGAAGTGGGAGGGCCGCCTGGCCGGGCTCGCCGAGCTGCACGAGGGCGAGGCGATGGCCGCCGCCCTGGACGGCGTCGAGGTGCTGGTGCGCTCCCCTGGGGTCGGCGAGTCCAACCCCTGGATCCAGGAGCTGCGCCGCCGGGGCGTCTCCATCACCGGCGGTACCGCGCTGTGGATGGCCGGCCACGCCAAGCAGACGATCGGCGTGACCGGCAGCAAGGGCAAGAGCACCACCACGACGCTGATCTCGCACCTGCTCACCGGGACCGGCCGCCCGAACGAGCTCGGCGGCAACATCGGCATCGCCGTGCTCTCCCTGCCGCCCGCCGAGCGCTACGTGCTCGAGCTGTCCATGTACCAGTGCGCCGACCTGCAGGACTCCCCGCGCGTCGCGGTGGTCACGTCGCTGTTCGAGGAGCACCTGGACTGGACCCGCGACGGCCGCCCGTCGCAGTACTACGCCCACAAGCTCAACATCGCCGAGCACGGCCCCGAGGCGGTCGTCTACAACGCCGCCGACCCGACCCTGTCGGCGGAGCTGGCCGCCCGCCCCGGCCTCCCGCTGATCCCCGCCAACACCGAAGCGTCCTTCCACGTCGCCGACGGCTGGGTCACGCTCGGCGGCGAGCGCCTCTTCGAGCGCGACGCGTTCCCCCTCCGCGGCACCCACAACGCCGGCAACCTGTGCGTGGCCCTCGCCGCCCTGCAGGCCTACGGCATCGACGTCGCCGCCGAACGCGCCGCGATCGAGGCCGCGGTCCGCTCCTACACGCCGCTGCCGCACCGCCTGACCCCGATCCCGGACCCGACGGGCGTCGAGTTCGTGAATGACTCCCTCTCGACGGCCCCGCAGACCACCATCCACGCCATCGAGGCCTACGCCGGCCGCCCCCTGGCCGTCATCGTCGGCGGCCAGGACCGCGGCATCGACTACACCCCGCTGCGCGACTACCTGCGCGACAAGGCCGTCCCTCTCACCCTCATCGCCGTCCCCGACAGCGGCTCCCACATCCTCGACGTGGTCGGCGACCTGCCGGGCGTCTCCCGCGTGGTCGCCGACGACCTTCCCGACGCCGTGGCCCGCTCCCGCGCCCTGATCCCGCCGGCTGGCGTGGTCCTGCTCTCGCCAGCCGCCCCGAGCTACGGCCGCTACGACAACTACGAGGCCCGCGCCAACGCCTTCATCGCCGCCATCGAGGCCACCCGCCCCTGACCCCGCCGGTCTCCCAGCACGGCGCCTCGGGGCGGGAGTGGCCCTGATCCCGGCCAGCTTCGCTACATCGGCGCCTTCCGGTGAGGCCCTGACCCTGGCTGCGGCTCGCTACACGGGCGCCTCCAGGCGGGGGTCGCCTGAGGCCCTGACCCTGGCTGCGGCTCGCTACACGGGCGCCTCCAGGCGGGGGTCGCCCGGCAGCCAGGAGGCCTCGGCGAGGGCGCGGCCGGCCGCGTCCGCGTACGTCGCCGCGGCCAGCCACGCCCGCGCGAACGCGGTGCCGTCGTCGTCGCCCAGCCGCCCGAACGCGTCCCGCGGCCGGTCCGCCGCGGCCCCGATCAGGCCGTCGAGCAGGGCGGCGCCGGTGTCGAGGCGGGCCGCCCGCAGCCGGTCGGCATCCGAGGGTCCGCGCCCGTTCGGGAACGCGAGCATGACCCGGCCGCCGGCCATGGTGCGCTCGATCTGCGCGGTGAGCCGGTGCAGCGCCGGGTCGCTCACCGCGGGCCGCCACCCTTCCTCCGCGATGTCCCCGGGCGCCGCCGTCTCCTCCTCCTCCCCGGCGTCGCCCGCCGGCAGCTCCTCCTCCGCGTCGGTCTCCCCGAGGACGGACGGCTGGGGGAGCTGGCTGCGGTGGAGGCGGTCGAAGGCGAGGTCGGCATGCCCGCCGTGCGGTGCGGGCAGGTGCCATCCGGTCCCCTCCGGCGGCGCGACCGCCAGCGGCAGCACCGTGCCCGGGCGCCCCGGGTCCGGCCGGGCGATCACCAGCATCTCGAGCCCCTCGGCCCGGCCGAGCACCCGCAGGTTGTCGCGGTACCCCAGCGCCGGGTGGTCGACCGCCACCCGCAGCAGCAGCGGCATCCCGTCCGCGTCCCGGGCCAGCACCGCGTCGCCGTCGGTGCCGGCCACCGTGACCCGCAGGAACAGCAGGTCGGCGCCGGCCGGCCGGTCGTTCACCGGCACGGCCAGGGCCTCGAACGCCCGGTGCACCTGCTCGGCGACCGGCTCCGCCCACAGCCCCGCCAGGGGTTCCTCGTGCCAGCCGGCCCCGGCGGCGGTGACCGCCCGGACCCCCTTGCCGGCCCCGAGCTGCCGCCCGCCGGTCGCGGTCGCCCCGGTCACGACCAGCCCGGCCCGGGTCAGCCCGCGGTGCGTGAGCGCCGTCTCGCCCATCGCGAGCGTGGCACCCCCGGCCCGGGCGGCCCGCCGCGCGTCCCCGGGCATGATGTCGGCGACCATCCACAGCCGCCCCTGCCGATCGGCCGCGTACGTCACCACCCCCGCGTGCCCCGTCCCGGCGAGCACCGCGGTCGTGCACAGCCCGAAGAGCCGCAGGCTCCCGGCGAGGTGGTACTGCCGCCGCGCCGTGCCCACCAGCCCCTCCGCGACCGGGCCCCCGTCGCCGGCCATCAGCCGGTGCGTGACCGTGAGCAGCTCGCGCAGCGCCTCGCCGAGGTCGGCCAGCCGGTAGTGCGGATCCCCGGCCCGCCCGGCCTGCAGCAGCGTGGCCACGACCCGCGCCGCGGCCGCCGCCCGGTACATCTTGCCCGCCTGCGCCTCGTGCGCCGCCCGCAGCAGGGCCGCCCGCGCGACGGTCCCCGAGCCGCTGACCCCGCCCGCGAGCACCCCGCAGGCCGCCCGCCACAGCTGCGCCACCGCCGCCCGTTGCTGCGCGGTGAGCACGACGGCGCCCTCCTCCGGCACCGCCCCCTCGGCACCGTCCACCCGCCCGGCCTCGCCCGGGTGCCCAGCTCGCGCCTCGCCCGAGTGCCCGGCTTGCGTTCCGTCCGCGTGCCCGGCTCGCACCCCGTCCCCGTGCCCAGCTCGCGCCTCACCTGCGTGCCCAGCTCGCGCCTCACCTGCGTGCCCAGCTCGCGCCTCACCTGCGTGCCCAGCTTGCGCCTCGCCCGCGTCACCAGGTTGCGTCCCGCCCGTGCCGCCGGGCACGCCGCCCGCTCGGCCGGTAGCAGCGCCACTCGGCCGTGCCGCGTCCGTCTCGTCGGCCGCGCCCATGCCGCCCGCACCCGCGTCGGCTGTCGCGCCTGCGCCGCCGTCACCTTCCGCGGGCGCCGGGCTCGAACCGTCCACAGTGGACGCCAGGGCTGGGTCCTCCGCGGCGGGGTCGTGGATCGGGGCCAGGGACAGCACGGCGGCGCGGTGCAGGCAGTTCGGCGCCAGCAGGCAGGTGCAGGTGACCGCCTCCGCGGCGCGAACCACGCCGCCGGTCGTCGTCAGGGTCACCGTCGTGGCGTCGTCGACCGCGACCGTGTGGCGGTCGCCGTCGTGCTCCACCGGGCGGCCGGCGAGCCTGGCCGCGGCGTCGTCCAGCTTCTTGCGCAGGCGGGCGGGCAGCGAGTCGACTGCGGCCAGCAGTACTGTCGTCTCGATCGGCGGCAGCGTCGGGCTCATGATCGCACCTTCTCCGCGACCCAGCGGGCCAGCTCCAGGGGGCTCACCGCGGCCACCGGCATCCCGGCCGCCACGAGCTGCGAGGCGA
Organism: Dactylosporangium salmoneum; assembly: GCF_039532525.1. Classification (NCBI taxonomy): domain Bacteria; kingdom Bacillati; phylum Actinomycetota; class Actinomycetes; order Micromonosporales; family Micromonosporaceae; genus Dactylosporangium; species Dactylosporangium salmoneum. Next base: position 31,002 of record NZ_BAAARV010000062.1, on the reverse strand, counting down.
TCGGCACCGAGTACCGCGGGCGCCCCGCGTCGTCCAGGCTCGCGCACCCGAGCACGGTCACGCCCGACTCGACGAGCGCGCGCGTCTCGGCGAGGAGGCCGCTGAGGGGGTACCCCTCCTCGAAATCGCTGACGAGCACCACAAGGGTCCGCGTCGGTACCGTGACCAGGCTCCGCGCGTGCCGCAGCCCCTTGGCGATGTGGGTGCCGCCGCCGACCCGGACCTCCAGCAGCAGGCCCAGCGGGTCGCCGACCCGGTCGGTGAGGTCCACGACCTCCGTGGAGAACGCCACGAAGTGTGTCGTCAGGGCCGGCACCCCGGCCAGGATCGCGCTGGTCAGCGCCGACCAGATCACCGACGCCTCCATCGACCCGGACACGTCCACGACCAGCACGAGCCGCCAGTCGACCCCGCGCCGCGCCCGGGTCCGGAACACCGGGCGCTCCGGGATGACCTGCACCCGTCCGTCCTCGCCCCGTCGCGTGGTCGTGAGGTTGGCCCGCAGCGTGCGCGCCAGGTCGAGGCGTCCGCCCGGCCGGTACGTCGGGCGCGGCGTGGTGATCCCGGCCAGCGCCGGCCGCAGCCGCGTGGCCAGCCGCCGGGTCAGCTCGTCGACGATGCGCGCCACGAGCGGCCGCAGCCGCGCCATCGCGCTCTCGGGCAGGCCGCCGGCCAGCGAGAGCACCGTCTGCAGCAGCTCCACCGAGGGGTTGACCTTGCCCGGATCGAGCAGGAGCACGGCGTCGCGCCGCCCGGCCTCGGCCGCCCGGGCCAGGACCTCCTCGCGGATGCCGGTGCCGAACAGCGCGGACAGCTCCTCGGCCCACTCCCGCACTCCGGGGAAGGGCGCCTCCCGCCCGGCCCGCCCACCGGCATCGGCCGCGGCCCCTTCGCCGCTGCCGGCCCCGTACAGCTCGTCCAGCGCCGCCGCGTACCGCCGTGCCAGCCCACCCAGCTGCCGCTCCTGCCGTCCGAGCAGCAACCGCCACCGATCGATGACCCCGAGCGCGCGCCCGTCGTCCTCCTCGGCGGCGGCGAACCCCGCGGATTCCGGGTCGGCCGCGGGTGCCGGAGCCGCCGCGGGATCGGCCGCGGGCGGAGCCGGGTTGGGCAGGACGCCCAGGGCCTCGGCGGCGGCCCGGCCGGCGCGGTCGGCCAGCAGGTGGCGCAGCAGCGTCGCCGGGTCGGTGTCGTTCAGGTCGCGGGTGAGGCCGTCGCCGAGGCGGTCCTCGACCACCGCCAGGAGCCGGTCGCGGGCGGCCGGGCTCATCGCCTGGAAGCCGCCGCGCAGGGCCGGCAGGCGCGACAGGAAGGCCGCGTCGGGCAGCGACGAAACCCGGTCGAGCAGGCCGTCGAGGGCGTCCGGGGCGGACTGCAGGAGTGGCTCGGCGGCGGCGAGCAGGCCGCGCAGGTGGCCGAGCAGCCGGCGGCGGGCCTCGTCGGCCTCGGCGGCGTCGATCCACGAGGCCACCCGGCTGCCCAGGTCGGCGGGCGGGCGCAGGGCCAGCATGACCTGGACCGCGGTGGCCGCGGCGGACATCGCCGGGGTGCCCGCGGCGCTCAGGCGCTCCAGCGCGTCGGCCAGCCGCAGGCCCACCCCGGCGGCGTCGGCGCGTCGGCCGAGGGCGACCAGGGCGCGCACGTCGGCGACGTCGTCGGAGCCGGCGAGGCCGTCGACCTGCCGTACCGCAGCGGCCTCCAACGCCTCGCCCAGCGCCGGCAGGTCGGCGATGGAGGCCGCGGCCGGGGCCGGCAGCCCGGGTACGTGCCCGTTGCGGAGGCGGTCGAGCAGGGCCAGGGCCCGCATGAGCTCGTCGAGCGTGGCGCTGGCCGGGACCACCTCGGCCAGTTCCGCCAGGCGCTCGCCGGCCAGGGCGGGCAGCCCGCACTCGGCCGCGGCGGCGAGACCGGCGATGACCTGGGCGGCGGTCGCACCCTCGGCGCCCTCCTCGCGGCGGCGCTGTTCGCGCAGCGCACCCTCGGCGGCCTGGGGCAGGGTCACCCCGCGCAGCCCGGCGACGTCCAGCATCGCCTCGGTGCCCGGCGTCCACTCGACGCTCCAGCGGGTGCTCAGCGCGTCGACGCCGCCGGTGCCCTCGACCGCGGCCGGCTCCGCGTACGGAATCCGGCACGTCGCGAGCTGCCGCAGCGCGACGTCGCGGCGGCGGTCCAGGTCGGAGCGCAGCGGGTCGAGGCGCAGGTCCTTGCGGGCCGGCTGGCCGGGGCCGGGCAGGCGCAGCTCGGTCAGCCGGGCCTCCACCGCCGGGCGCAGGCCCGAGCGGGGCGCGCCGGGGGCGAGCGCGCCGCGGACGTCGCCGACGAGCACCGCCTCCATCGCGGCCGCGACGACCCGGCCGCGGCCGAGCACCTCGCCGTGGGCCAGCACGCTCTGCAGCGCCTCGATCAGCTCACCGCGCCCGGGCGCCGGCAGCCCCCGCAGCCGGGCCAGGTCGGCGGCCAGCCGGTACACCTCGCGGGCCTCGGCCGGCCCGGCCGGATGGCCACCGGCCCGCACCCGCGCGCACACCTCGACGACGCTCGCGAGGGCGGCCGCCTCGACCGCCTCGGGCCGCCCGCCGGCCTCGACCACGGCCTGCTGCCACCGCGGATCCCGAATCCCGGCCGGATATCCGGAGCGGGCGTCGAGCAAGGCGAAGCTGTACGGCACGAGTGACGTCACCACCCCGTCCGCCACGGGATCCGCGGCGGAGGCGGACGAGCCCGCGCCGTCCGGGGCGAGCAGTGCCGCGGCGTGGAACGAGCCGATCACGGCGGCGACGCGGCGGGACCCCGCGGCGGCCAGGCAGCGGCGCATCCACGCCTCGCGGTGCAGGTCGAGCGGGTCGACGCCGGCGCCGGCCGCCGCGTCGGTGCGCATCGCCCAGCCGACCAGCAGGGCGGCGCGGCGGATCGACTCCGGGGTGGAGCCGGGGGCGCGGGCCTCGACGACGCGGTCCCACATGTCTTCGTCGGGGCGGCCGGTCGCGGACCGCTTGAGCGCGTCGCCCAGCGACACCTCGGGGGCGTGGCCGAGGAAGGACCGCGGCTCGTGCCACTCGCGGGCGGCCAGGGGCAGGTCGCAGGGTACGACCTCGACGCCGTTGCGGGCCGCCCAGCGCACCGCGACCAGCTCCGGCGAGAAGTCGGCGAAGGGGTAGAACGCGGGGGCGCCGTCGGTCCCGTGCACCCCGGCGAGGGCGACCGGCGCCCGGGTGTCCGGGGAGGCCAGCCACGGCAGCCAGGAGGCGAACTCGGCGGGGAGCTCCAGCAGGAGTACCTCGGGCCGGAACCCGTCCAGCAGCTCCTCCATGACGGCCGAGAGCGCCGGCGAGTGGTGCCGCACCCCGATGAGAAGCGGCACCGACGAACCGGCCAGCTGATCGAGCGCCGCCCCAGGATCAGGCGTTGAGGACATCGCGCAGCTCCCACAGGTGACGCCACAGCCGGGCGCCTTCCTCGGCGCGGCGGCGCACCGGCCCGTCCCAGTACCCGAGCAGCTTGGCGCCGTCGGAGGGGTCGTCCTTGCAGACCACGCCGCGCAGGTGGGCCGGCAGCAGGGACAGCACGTCGCGGTCGCCGGGGAAGTAGGCGGCGGCCAGGCCCAGGGACGTGGCCACGGCGACGGCCTCGGCGGTGCTCATCACGGTCGACGGGCGCTCGATCTCCCAGCCCTCGACCGAGCGGCCCGCCCGCAGGTCGCGGAACGCGGTGACCAGCGCCTCCAGGACGGCCTCGTCGACCTCGAACGGGGTCTGCGCGCGGGTCAGGGCGGCGCGGGCCTGCCGGGCGACCAGGGCGGTCTCGGCGGCCAGGTCGGGGATCGGGCCCACGGTCTCGAAGTTGAACCGGCGCTTCAGGGCGGCCGACATCTCCGAGACGCCGCGGTCGCGCAGGTTGGCGGTGGCGATGAGGGTGAACCCGGGGGCGGCGTGCACCGTCGCGGCCTCCGTGCCGGCCAGCTCCGGCACGGCGATGCGCCGGTCGGACAGGATCGACACCATCGCGTCCTGCACCTCCGGCAGGCAGCGGGTGATCTCCTCGATGCGGGCCACCCGACCGGCCCGCATCGCGGTCAGCACCGGCGACGGCACCAGGGCCTCCGGGGTCGGGCCGCCGGCCAGCAGGAGGGCGTAGTTCCAGCCGTACCGCAACTGGTCCTCGGTCGTGCCCGCGGTGCCCTGCACGACCAGCTCGCTGGTGCCGCACACGGCCGCGGCCAGCAGCTCCGACAGCATCGACTTGGCCGTGCCGGGCTCGCCGACGAGCAGCAGGCCGCGCTCGCCGGCGAGGGTGACGACGCAGCGCTCGACCAGGGCCCGGTCGCCGACGAACTTGCGGGAGATCTCCAGCTTCGCCGGCACGCCGTCGGGCCGGGCGCCCTTGGGCAGCGCCAGCTGCTCGCCGTCGCTGCCGACGATGAACGTGACGACGGCCCGCGGGATGAGCCGCCAGCCGGGCGGGCGCGCTCCGCCGTCGAACGCGGCCAGGAACGCAAGCTCCGTCGCGTGGGCGTGCTCGGCGGGGTCGACCTGCCGGGGGCTGGTGACGGTGGCGGTCATCGACGGCCTCTCATGACGAAGCGGCAAGAACACGGGGACGGCAGCGGCCGGGAAGCCATCGGTGGCACCCCGTGACGAAGCCGGCGGCGGGCGGGGGAGACGGTCATCGACGCCCCCGGGTGGTGAGCTCCTCGAAGCGCGGGTGGTCGCCGCCCACGACCCGCTGCCAGGCGACGTGGAAGAGGCGAGGCGCGGGGGCGACCGGCACCACCGAGCCCAGCTCCGAGCCGTCCTCGTCCGACCCGACCAGCAGCTGCAGCTTCCAGCGCTCCAGCGGCAGCAGCGGCGCCTTCCAGGCGAGCCACCCGCCGGGCAGGAACAGCGAGCGGCCGGCCCGCGGGCGCTTGGCCTCCACCACCAGGTCGGTGGCGGCGAGCTCGGCCCGGGCCTGCTTCAGCCGGGCCGGCTTCCAGCCCGTCCACTCGGCAACGTTGCGGTCGGTCGGGTCGGGCAGGGCGAGCAGCTGCAGGTACAGCGTGGCCGCGTCCGCGCCCAGGCCGTGGCGCTCGGCCACCGCGGCGACCAGCTCCGGCGCCGACCGGGACGGGTCGTGCGGGGCCTCGGTGTCCACCGGGGCGACCCAGGCGTCCAGCGCCCCGCCGAGGACCGCCCGCAGCGCCACGACGGGGCGGGCCGTCACGTTGATGGTGTCCAGCAGCGCGTCGACCCGCCGGTCGTCCAGCCCGTCCATCCGCGCCGGGCGCACCCGCACCCTGCGGTAGTAGCTGCCCGTCGAGGCGACGAAGAGCCCGGCGTCGAGCTGGTGTTCGGTGGTCTGCACCGGCAGGCCGAGCGCGGCGACGGCCTCGGCCAGCTCCTCCTCGTTGGCGCCGCCGACCGGCAGCTCGAAGGCGGGGTCGAGGGCCAGCGCCCGGACGAGCTCCAGCACCCGGGGCAGGCTCTTGCGCAGCGGGTCGCCGGCCGGCAGCCGCCGGGCCAGCCAGGGCAGGCCACGGGCGATGGTGACGAGCAGGTCGTCGGCGTCGATCCCGGGGACCGGGCCCTGCAGCCAGCGGCAGGTGTCGGGGTTGCTCAGGCCGTGCAGGAACTCCGACGCGGACAGGTCGCAGGGCACGCCGGCCCGCCGGCAGTCGACGATCAGGTCGTCGTCGACCGGGGTGCGCACGCCCACCTGCTCGGCCCACCAGGCGGCGAAGCGGGCCACGTCGGGGCCGTCCGCCCACAGCTGCGCCGGGTCGGCCGGCATCAGCCGCTGGTGGGCCGCGTTCAAGGTGTCCCGCGACCACTGCCGCAGCCGATCCTGGGCGGCCTCGATGGCCTGCTCCGAGACGGACGCGGCGGCCGGGGTGAAGTCCTCGGGCCGGCCGGCCTTCCAGCGGCGCCCCTCGGTGGCGCCGGACAGCAGCACCGTGGCCTCGGCGAGGCTGATGCCCGCCGCGGCCGACAGCGCCCGGACCGTGTCGGGGCGCAGCAGCCCGGCCGGGCCGCCGTGGGCCCGCCCGGCGGCGACGAACGCGGCCACCGCGGCCCCGTCGACGCCGCGCCGGTCGTAGTTGTGCTCGACGGACACGCCGTGCCCGGGCACCGGGCCGAAGACGCCGTCGGCGGCGTGCTCGAGGGCGGCGGCCCCGCCCCTGCCGGGGTCGAGCTGGAAGACCAGCATCCGGCGGGCCTCGCCGGTGGCCACCACCTGCCCGACGGCGACCTGCGGCTGGCCGGTGTCGGAGGTCAGCAGCAGCCGGCGGCTGCGCGCCTCGCCATCGATCAGGCCCGAGCCGGCCAGCACGTCGAGCAGGGTGAGGAGGGTCTCGCGGTGCTCGGCCGAGGTGGTCGGCGCGGCGGCCCGCAGCATGATCGCCGGGACCGCGCCGAGCAGGTCATACCAGTCCAGGTCGACGCCGGGCAGCCAGGCCTCCATCGGCGCGCGCGGCGCCCCGCCGGTGACCGCTGCACCGACGTCGGTGAAGACCTTCTCCCACTCGCGGCCGTGGCCGTGGCAGTGCGGGATCAGCCCCTGGACGGCCTCGTTCATCTGCGAGTCGGTGGGCAGGTGGGAGCCGGGGTCGTCGACCTGCGCCGCCGGGGCCGCCTGTATCGCCTCGGTCTCGCCGACCAGCCGGGCCAGGCGCAGCACCGCCCGGGCGGCGTGCTTGGCCACCCCGGCGACGCCGGCGAGCAGCGCCGGGTCGCCGATGCCGGGCAGGGCCGCCCGCACCGCGGCGCGCACCTCGTCGTCGGTGAAGACGACCTTGGCGTCGGGGCGCTGCGCGTCGTTGCCCGGCCGGGCGAGCGCCGAGACGGCGGCCAGCAGCGCGCCGGCCGGCTCGTCGGCGAAGGCGCGCAGGGCCAGCGAGCCGGCCTCGTCGCGCGGGCGCAGCAGGTGCCAGAACGCCGGCGGCGCGACGAACGCGGTGCCCTCGGCGAACGCCCCGGGCCTCAGGTCGTTGGCGGCGACGGTGGCCAGGCGCAGCCCGTCGGCGGTCTGCAGGTGGACCAAGGTCTCCCGCCAGTTGTTCTCGACGACCATGCCGTGCGCTGTGCCGGCCCCGGGGAAGCGGATCGCGCCGATGAGCGTGCCGAGCCGGGTGGAGCCGGCGGGCAGCGTGAACGAGCGCCCGTCGACCCCCTCGCCGGCCTGGCCGTCCCCGTTGTTGCGCACGCGCCAGCCGACGAGCCCGTCGCGCTGCCCGAGCGGACTGTGGGCCATCGCCGGCGTGGCGGGCAGCAGCCGGCACTCCCAATGCAGCAGCGGTTGCCCGTCGACCGCGCCTTCCTCGAAGAAGCCCGGCATCGACGCGCGGCCGCGCTGCCCGGTCGCCGGGTCGTACTCCACCCACTTGTACTCGAAGTCGGACCCCTGCACGAGCACCCAGTAGTGCCGCCCGTCGGTGCTCACCATGCCGACCTCCTGGGCCTGCCGGTCGCCGGGGAACAGCGGCCGGCCGCCGGCGCTGCGCCCGCCGCCGGGCAGGGCGACGGAGCGCTCGCCGACCTCGTGGACGCCGTCCTCGTCGCCGGTGAAGACGTCGTCGGGGGCGCCGGACCAGTAGCCGGCCCGGCCGTTCTGGTCGTGCCAGACGACCATGAGCTGGCCGTCGACGAACCGCACCGCCTCCCGCCAGGTCTGTGTCTGCGACGGGATGCGCAGCGTGTGCTCCAGCACCGTCGCGTCGTCGCCGAGCACCACGACCCGCTCGTCCCAGCGCACCACCAGGTGCGGCCATTGCGCCGTCGTCTGCGGGGAGCCGGTGCGCCGGTCGGCCCGTAGCGCCGCCATCGCGGCCTCCAGCGCCGGCCAGCCGAACTCGTCGATCACCCCGGCCCGCAGCGTGCGGCCGAACACCGGGCCGAGGTCGAGCGCGCCGATGCGGGCGATCGCCTCCGGGTTGACCGCGAGGCCGGCCGGGCAGGCGATCAGCGTGAGCCGGTCGAGCTCGTCCTCGAACGTGGTGAGGCCCTGCCCGGTGAAGCGCTCGGCGAGCTGGTCGAGCCACCAGTGCAGCGTGGAGCGCAGGCCCGGCACGGCCACCACCCGGCCGACCCGGTCCATGGCGACCTGGGCCTGGTGGGCGCCGTACCACGTCTTGAGGTACGACTCGATGCTGTTGGCGATGAGGGGCCGCAGCCGCTCGTGCGCCGCCGCCTCGGCCAGGTCGCGGCGGCCCGCGCACTCGTCGAGGAGCCAGTCACCGACGTCGCAGCGGGAGAAGTCGCCGTCCAGCGGCACGCCGAGGGACAGCATGAGGTCGACGAGGTCGAGGTCGACCCGGCGCCCGGTGCCCAGGTCGACCGGGACGGCGTCGTCCCGCAGCCGCGGGGCCATCCGCTCGGCCAGCCCGTAGAGCTGGGCGTCGCGGTTGCGCCGCCAGCCGCCGCGGCCCCGGTCGGCCCTGCCCAGCCAGCCGGCCGGGCCGTCGGGGGAGGCGGCGCCCGCCTCGACCTCGCCGGCCGGGGCGGTCAACGCCGCCGTGGCGCCGCACTCCTCGAGGATGTCGAGCCAGGTGCCGAAGCCGGCCTCGCGCGGGAACATGCCGAGCAGCTGCCCGCGCACCCGCGGGTCGCGCCGGGCGATGCGGACCAGCGCCGGACGGTACGCCTTCCAGAACCCGCCCGGCGCCCGCAGCAGCGACGGGGCGGCCAGCAGCTCGCTCAGCAGCGTCTCGTCCTCCTCCGCGCCCAGCTTCGCCGCCTTGGCCAGCCGGCCGAGGTCGACGTGCATCTGCGCGTAGGGCGGCATCCCGCCGAGGGTGCGCTCCACGCACAGCCGGCGGAACCGCTCGTAGGCCACGGCGGGCGCGCACCGGGCGGCGAGGTCGCGGGCGTGCTGGGCGAGGGCCTTCGCGGTCAGCGCGCCGGCCAGGGCGAACTCGAGGAACACCGCGTGCTGGCGGTCCTCGTCGATGTCGAGGGCGTAGAGCCGCTCGGCCTCGCGGGCCTTGCCGAACATGCTCGCCGCGTAGGACTGGCTGTCGGCGGCGAGGAACGCGCGGGCCGCCTCCTCGTAGAAGGTGGGCAGGAAGTGCGGCACCGAGCGGGCCAGCCGGTCGCCGAGCTCGTTGAAGCCGTCGCGGGCCGGGCCGATGCGGGAGCGGGCCGTGCGCACCAGCCGCTCGATGTCCTTGACCAGGGCGAGGGCGTGGTGGCCGTTGGCCGGGTCGTGCACGAGGGCCCAGGCCGGGAAGCCCAGCGCCTGCTGGCGCACCATGCCGACCTCGGCGACCGTCCCGGGCGCGCCGAACCCGAGGAACTCCATGGTGAGGTCCTCGGCCTGGCCCAGGGTGCCGGGCACGAGCCGGACCACCCGCCGGTCGCCGAGGACCGGGTGCGCGTACTCGCGCGTGGTCAGCGTGTCGGTGGTGTCCTTCGCGGCCTCGGTCCCGACGGGCAGCACGGCACCGGCATCCAGCAGTTCCTCGACGCTCATGCCTCTTCCCCGTTCTCCTCGACGTTGCGGCCCGCGTAGAGCGCCGCGGCCATGCGCATGCCCTCCGACCAGGCCACCGGTCCCACCTCGGCGAGGGGGATCGAGCGGCCGTCGGGGTGGACGAAGACCAGGTCGCCGGTCTCCGCCTCGTAATAGGGGTCATCGGCCCCGACCCAGCTGCGCGCCTCCAGCCCGCGGCCGTCCTCGAAGACCCGGCAGACCGCGTAGCCGCCGCGCACCGGATAGCCCAGCTGCGCGGAGCGGGCCAGCAGGTGCCGCAGCTCGGCGAAGCGCCCGCCGGCGTAGTCGCGCACGCTGGTCGCGCCCGGCTCCAGGTCGCCGGGCCGGGTCCAGGTCTGGCGGAACAGCTGGTCGACGGACTGCTTGACGCCCAGGTCGGCGGCGAACTCGCGCAGGTCCTCCAGGTCGGGCAGGCGCACCGGGTGCGGCACCGCGACCCGCTCGGCGGGCAGCCGCACCGTGTCGCCGTCGAGGTTGACCACGCCGATGCCCTCCTCGGTGGCGTCGCGCAGGAAGCCGGCCTCGTCCGGGTCGAAGCCGCCGTCGTCGTCGAGGACGGCGACCACCAGGTCGGTCAGCGCGGCCCGCCACGTCTCGTCGGCCCACACCCGGGCCAGCAGCGCCGCCGGCACCGGCAGCGAGCGGATCATCCACAGGTCGATCTGCTCGCGGACCTCGGCCTCGTGCCGGGCCAGCCACTCGGTCAGCTGCCGCAGCCCGGTCACCGCCGGATCGTCGCGCAACGCCGAGGGCAGCGACTTGAGCACCTTGCCCTTCGGGTTGCGACACGCTATACGCCCCGCCTCCAGGGTCACCTCGTAACCACCGGCCGCCGCCAGCCAACCCATCTGACCCGTCCTCCGCTCCACCGCGATCAATCGGATGCGGGGCACAGTAGCGAGGGGGTGCGACATTTTTTCGCGCGCCTGGCATCGTGGGGTACATGTGCAGGAACATCCGGGTGCTGAACAACTTCGAGCCGCCGGCCACCGAGGACGAGATCGAGGCGGCCGCGCTGCAGTACGTGCGGAAGGTCGCGGGCATGACCCGGCCGGCCACGGTCAACCAGGAGGCGTTCGACGCCGCCGTGCAAGCCGTGGCCGAGGCGACCCGGACGCTGCTGGACAATCTGGTCACCCGCACGCCGCCGCGCGACCGCGAGGTCGAGGCGGCCCGCGCCCGCGCCCGCGCGGCCGAGCGCTACGGCCCCCGCGACGCGAACTGATCCGCGATCCGCGGGCCGCCGGTCGACCTGTTGCGTTCGGCCGCGGGCCGCGACAATCGACATCGCACCGAAATCCCGCCTGTGCCGCACTGGGGCACGCCGAGGGGGCGGGACCGTGCCGGCCGTGCCCCTGGACCTGTGCCCGAACGTCCAGGGGCGCGGCTGGACGCACCGCCCAAACCGGGACATAGCGGTCCGTCAGATCCGGGCAAGCGCCTGCTGTGCATGCCCGGGGACCGGATCGGGCCCGGGGAGGTACGACGGCGGGCCGGGCTACTCGATGGGCTGGGCCACGTCGCACACCAGGTCGTCCGGGCCGGCGGCGCCGAAGTCGGCGAAGTAGACCTCGCGCGGCGAGGCGGACGGCAGCACGCCCTCCCGCTCGGTCCACTGCCGCACCGCGTCGTACGCGGACAGGATCTGCGGGAAGGCCACCTGCGCCTTGGTGATCCGGGTGTAGGCCTCCCGGTGGGCCGGCTCGACCCGGGTCGCGGCCTCGATGGCCCGGGCGGGGTCGGGGCGCACCGGCAGGCAGATCTCCACCGGCCCGTCGCTGTCCTCGTTGACCTCGCCGTGGTAGATGATGAAGCACGGGCCGGCCATCCCGTCGCCGTGCCCTCGCGCCAGCTTGAGCAGCCGCCCGATCGCCTCGTCGATCCAGGCCGGCAGGTCCTGCACGTACACGTGCCGCTGTTCCGTGAGCACGACCTGCTCCGGCACGTCGCGCACCTCGATGTCGTACATCTCCAGCAACCCCTCCTCGCCGAGCAACCGGATGCGCAGGTGCCCGACGAGCTCGCGCCGCGCCGCCACCCGGTACTCCTCGTCCGTCCAGTACTTGTCCAGCAGCGCCACCGCGGCCTGCGGGTCCTCCGCGCCGGTCGCCACGATCTCGGCGATGCGGGCCAGCGGCATGTCCAGCCGCCGCAGCCGCGCCACGAGCCGGGCGTGCTCCAGCTGCGCGGGCCGGTACCAGCGGTACCCGGTCCGCTCGTCGACCAGCGCCGGGGCCAGCACGCCCTGCTGCTCGTAGAGGCGCAGGGCCCGCGGCGACAGCCAGGACCGGCGGGCGAAGACCCCGATCGTGAGCAACCCCGTGGTGTCCATGCCCCGACAATGCCCCTTGACCCAGGGTGAAGGTCAAGCCGCAACGGTACTGAGGTCAGCCTCGATGCCGTAGTGGTCGGACAGGTACACGCGCCGTCCGTCGCCGAGCGTGGTCATGTCGTCCTCGAGCGTGAGCCGGCAGGTGGCCGCCACCGGGCCGCGCAGCAGCACGTGGTCGAAGGCCGGCGGGTCGGGCCACTGCGGGATCGGCCGGTACGTCGGGCGGGTGTCCCCGGCCATCGCGTCGCGCAGCCCCTGCGCCGCCAGGAACCCGGTCAGGACCGCCGACTCCCGCGGCAGGTTCATGTCGCCGGTGACGACCACGGGCGCGTCCGGGGCGAGGGCGGACAGCTCCCGGCCGAGGCGGGCCAGCTCGGCGCGGGCCACGGCCGAGTACCGGTTCTGCGGCGCCCAGTCGTCGTCGCGGTTGGCCGACAGGTGCGTGTTCACCACGGTCAGCCGGCCGTCCGGGGTGTCGAGGACGGCGAGCTGGGCGCCCTTGCGCATGAGCAGCTCCGGCCGGACCGGGCGGGTGAGCGGGAACCGGACGAACCGCGCGGCGGTGATCGGCCAGCGCGACAGCAGCATCAGGCCGCCCTTGACCAGAGTGGCGCCGCTGTGCCGCCGGTGCGGGTAGGCGGGGGCCAGCCGGGCGATCAGCCGTGCGCTGCCCGGGGCCATCACCTCCTGCAGGCAGACCACGTCGTAGGCGCGCTCCTGCAGCATCGCGCCGATCGCGGCCATCCGCGGGCGGACGTCGCCCTTGAACAACGCGTTGAGGGTCAGCAGCCGCAGCACGCCGCATCCTACTGCGCGGGCATCGATACGTGCGGGTACGGCGGATCCGCCCCGCTCGCGCTGCGTGATCAACGGCGCCGGGACGTGCCGGGCGGGGATCGCCGGCTCGATCGACCTCACCCGCTGGACCTGCTGATACGTAAGTTTCAGGCCCGTCGCGTGGTAGACGTCGCGGCCCGGGCCGCGGCCTTGACGCGGTCCCGGGACACTGCGGACCGTGATTGCGCCCTAGCCCGGTAAGTCTTCAGTGAGGAGACCCGATGAGGCGCAAGCTCGCCCTAGTATCGGTCGCCGCAGTCGTGGCGACCACCGGTCTCGTCGTGGTCGCCAATCAGGCGTTCGCGGCGGCCGGCTGCACCGCGAAGTACACGATCGTGAACCAGTGGCCCGGCGGCTTCCAGGCCCAGGTCGACGTGACGAACCTCGGCGACGCCATCACCAGCTGGAACGTCGGCTGGGACTTCGGCAACTCGTCGCAGACGATCACCCAGATCTGGAACGCGGACAAGACACAGTCCGGCCTGCACGTCAGCGCCACCAGCCTGTCGTACAACGGCAACGTCGCCACCGGCGGAGCGCTGTCGTTCGGGTTCAACGGCGCCTGGAGCGGCAGCAACCCGGCCGGCGCGAACCTCACCCTCAACGGCACCGCCTGCACCGGCGGCACCACCACCGGCGGGCCGTCCTCGTCCAGCCCGTCGCCGTCCACCTCGACCAACCCGGGCGCGCCGACCGTGGCGCTGACCAGCCCGACCAACGGCTCCAGCTTCACCGCACCGGCCACGGTCGGCCTGGCCGCCTCGGCCACCGCCCCCGGCAGCTCGGTCAGCAAGGTCGACTTCTACAACGGCACGACGCTGCTCGGTACGGACACCACCTCGCCGTACACCTTCAGCTGGACCAACGTCGCCGCCGGGAACTACTCGCTGACCGCCAAGGTGACCAGCGCGGCCGGTGCCACGACCACCAGCGCCGCGGTGTCGATCAGCGTCACCACCACGGGCGGCGGCGGGACCCACGTCGACAACCCGTACGTCGGCGCCAAGGTCTACGTGAACCCGGACTGGTCGGCCAAGGCCGCCGCCGAGTCGGGCGGCAGCCGCATCTCCAACCAGCCGACCGGTGTCTGGCTCGACTCGATCGCGGCCATCACCGCCCCGTCGGGCTCCGGCTACACCACGAGCCTGCGCAAGCACCTCGACAACGCGCTGGCCCAGGGCGCGACCCTGGCCCAGTTCGTGATCTACGACCTGCCGGGCCGCGACTGCGCGGCGCTGGCCTCCAACGGCGAGCTCGGGCCGACGGATATCGGCCGGTACAAGACGGAGTACATCGACCCGATCGCCGCCATCGAGGCCGACTCGAAGTACGCCTCGATCCGGATCGTCAACATCATCGAGATCGACTCCCTGCCCAACCTGGTGACCAACGCCGACGGCCAGGCCGGCGCGACCGCCGCCTGCGCCACCATGAAGCAGAACGGCAACTACGTCACCGGCATCCAGTACGCCCTGGGCAAGCTGCACGCGGCGGGCACCAACAACTACGAGTACATCGACGCCGCCCACCACGGCTGGATCGGCTGGGACAGCAACTTCACCCCGTCCGCCCAGCTGTTCGCCAGCACCGCCAAGGGCGCCGTCGGCGGCGTGAACACCGTCGACGGCTTCATCACCAACACCGCCAACTACTCGGCGCTGTCCGAGCCGTGGGTGCAGCCGAGCACCACCGTCAACGGCCAGTCCGTGCGCCAGTCCAAGTGGGTCGACTGGAACCAGTACACCGATGAGCTCACCTTCGCCCAGGCGTTCCGCACCGCGCTGGTCGGCCAGGGCTTCAACTCGAACATCGGCATGCTGATCGACACCAGCCGCAACGGCTGGGGCGGCTCGGCCCGCCCGACCGCCGCGAGCACGTCGACGGACGTGAACACGTACGTCGACCAGTCCCGCATCGACCGGCGCATCCACGCCGGCAACTGGTGCAACCAGAGCGGGGCCGGCCTGGGCGAGCGCCCGCGGGCCACTCCCGCGACGGGCATCGACGCCTACGTGTGGATCAAGCCGCCGGGCGAGTCGGACGGGTCCAGCTCGCTGATCCCGACCGGGCCGAACAACCCGGGCGGCAAGGGCTTCGACCGGATGTGCGACCCGACGTACACCGGTAACGGCCGCAACGGCAACAGCCTCAGCGGCGCGCTGCCCAACGCCCCGGTCTCCGGCGCGTGGTTCTCCGCCCAGTTCCAGCAGCTCATGCAGAACGCCTACCCGGCGCTGTAGCAGTGCCGTAGCAGGGTCCCCGCCGGTCGGCGGGGACCCTGTGCCGTTCAGCCCGCCCAGGCCGGCGGCCGCCGCGCGGTCCCGGGGCCGGGCGAAAGGCGGCGTCAACGCATGGTGGCGGTGGCCTCCGAGGTGCCGACCTTCTGCGCCGCGAGGGCCTTTACGATGGCGGCCGTCTCGTCGTACCCCAGGATCAGCACCCCGTCGGGCGCGTCGGCGCGCACCCGCGCCGCGATCCCGCCGAAGTCTTCGGCGCTGGTCGGGTAGGAGACGAGGGACACGGCCGTGTCCGGCATGCCGGAGGCGACGAGGTCGGCCTTGACGTTCTTCTGCAGCCCCAGGCCGTAGGCGTCCTCGCGGGCCACGATCGTCACCTTCCGCGGGCCGTCGCGCATGATGACGTCGGCGAGGGCCCGGGCCTGCAGCGTGTCCGGGGGAGCGGTACGGAAGAACAGCCCGTTGTCGGCGACCGTGCTCAGCTCGTCCGACGTCGAGGACGGCGAGACGAGGATGCGCCCGGCCGCGGCGATCTTCGGGATGACCGACTTCGTCACGCTGGAGGAGGACGCGCCGATGATGACCTGCACGCCGAGGCCGATGAACCGGTCGACGGTGGCCGCGGCGACGGCGGCGTCCGTGCCGTCGTCGCCGTCCACCCACTCCACCGGCTGGTCGAGCACCCCGCCGGCCGCGTTGAGGTCCTGCACGGCGAGGCGGGCACCGGCGAAGCGGGGGGCGCTGCGGAAGGCCAGGCGGCCCGTGTGCGGCATCAGCCCGCCGACCTTGAGCGCCGGCGGCTTCTTCGAACCGCCCTTGAGCGGGGGCGGGAACGCCGGCGCGGGCGTGGACGAGGCGAGGGACTCGTCACCGGCGCCCACGTACTCGGTCAGGTTGTCGTTGACGGTGTTGTCCCGGCCGAAGTGCAGCGTGCCGTAGGAGGCCGACGACGGCTCCCCGTTGTCGGTGAAGCCGCTGCGGCGCATCGACACCCCGCGGTACGCGAAGTCCTTGCCGTTCCTGGCCAGCGGCAGGCAGGTGGCCGCGCTGTCGCAGATCGTGCCCGACGTGGTCGCCCCGACCATGAACTTCGCCACCGTCGTCGCGTCGCTGGTGCGCGCCGACTCGGCGGCCAGCCCGGCGATGAGCACCGCGTCGTAGGCCTCGGCGGCGTATCCGTAGTCGGCGAGGGTCGGGTCCACCGTACGCAGGCGATCCTTGAACGACTGCGGCAGCGCGAGCAGCGGCGCCGTGCCGGTCATCCCGGACAGCAACGCGGGCGCGTCGGTCAGCTTGTCCTTGAGCGAGTTGCTCATGTTGGCGTCGGAGCCGTAGAGGTGCACCACGATCGGCTTGCCGGGGTCGGCGCCGCTCGAGGGTGTGGAACCGCACCCGGTGGCGACGGCTGCCACCCCGACCATTGCGGCGACCATCGATGTCTTGCGTCCCACGTGCTCCCGCCTCCTGTGGATAACCCCGGCGACCCTATGGGCGCCCTGCAGGGGGAACACGGTCCGTCGTCGAACCTTGAGCAAAACTTGCGATGGAACGGGATGGAACGCATTTCCTGCGTAACGCTACGTAGGAAGGACTCGCCCATGTCCCTCTCGGCCGCCAAGAGCCGCGCACTGAAGGCCCGCGACCAGATCGATACCGGCCGCTCCGCCGCGGTCGACGCCGACCCCCTCGCCGGGGTGCTGCCGTTGGTGACCGACCTGGAGCGGCGGGTCTGCGAGGGCCTGTTCGCGGGCCGCTATCCCGCAGTGGGACCCTGCCGGTAGTGGCACGAACCGGGGAGTCCGCTTCCGTCGCGGGGCGCCAGGCTGAGTGCCATGGCGTACGCATACCAACCGCAGCAGGCGTGGCACCCCTACCCAGTCCGCTCCAGCGCCCCGATCTCCCTGCACGTCGTGGCCATCTTCCAGTACCTGATGGGCCTCGCCGTGCTGGCGGGCGCCACCCTGATGGCGCTGGCGCTGGCGAACGTCGCCCCGAAGTGGGAGTTCCACACCGGCAACGACGTCTACACCACCCGCCCCGAGATGCTCACCACCGCGACCTACGTCGTGGTCGGCGCCGTCGCCGCGATCGGCCTGGCCTTCATCGTCCTGGGCCGCAAGGTCCAGCGCGGCCGCAACTGGGCCCGCGTCCTGCTGACCGTGCTCAACGCCGTGAGCATCGCCGGCGGCGTGTGGCAGGGCTACACCTCGGGCGCCCCGTACACCGCCACGCTGATGTCGATCGCGTTCCCGCTGCTGTTCGTCATCCTGCTCAACACCCGGGCGGCGCGCGGCTGGTGCCGCTACCGCACATACTGAGCCGAGGCCCTTCCGGGCCTCGGCTGGCGGCTGGCGTTACTCCTTCACCATCGTCTTCTTGGTCTTGAGGCCAGGGGCCTTGTCCTGCTTGGCGGCCTTCTTCGGGTCCGTCGCGGCGAGCGACTTGGCCTGGGCCTTCGCCTGCAGCGAGTTCTCCGGCGTGGTCTCGCTGGTGGTGTAGTGCCCCGGCAGCGAGATGGCGTTGCCGAGCTGCGGGATGAGGTTGGGCGACAGGGCGTTGGGACCGCCGATGAGCACCACGTCGGCCATGGCCGCCGAGTTGGCGGACAGGTACTCCGAGACCTGGTGGTCCAGGCTGTTCGGCGCCGTGAGCAGCAGCGGGCCGTAGTTCGCGCCGATCATCGCGCCACCGGTGAGGGCGTCGTACCACGATGTCATCGTGGCGATGCCGGCCGTGCGCGGCGAGCCGAAGAAGAACTCGGCGATCATCCGCGCCGTGTCCTGCGCGAACTGGCCGACGAGGTCCCACCGTCCCCATCGCAAGCCGACCCAGCCCGGCAGCTGTCCCCGGTTGTAGGCGTTGATCAGGGCCCGGTCGGCGGGGCCGCCCGCGGTGACGATGTCGACCTGGGTCGGGTTGAACTTCCTGAGGTACGCGACCGTCTCAGGCGTCAGCATGTCGCCTGCGGTCAGCACGATGACGGTGCCCGGGTTGGCGCCCGCCGCCGCGCCCGCGGCGAGGGCGTCGTAGTAGTTCAGCGCGGTGGACAGGATGATGGTGTCGGGCGTCGTGGTGATCGCGTTGGCGACGGCGATGGCCGTGTCGAAGAGGCTCTCGCCGGCGACGCGGTGGGTGGTGTACCCGAGGCTCTTGAGCCGGTTCTCGATCGGGGCGGGAAGGGCGGAGGTGCCGCCGAGCAGGTAGACGTCGCCGGAGGTGCCCAGCACGCGCTTGATCTCGGCCTCGACGCTGGCCGGCAGGCCGTCGCGGGGGGTGATGAGCAGCGGGGCTTCCTTGTTGATGGCGAGGGCCGAGCAGGACAGGGCGTCGTAGTACACGTCGTTGCGGGACAGGACCACGGCCTTGGCCTGCGTGCGTACCGGGTCTGCCTGGCCGTGGTCGGCGTAGTTCCACCGCGATGTCGCGATCGCGGTGTCCAGAGCCGTTTGTCCCCAGACCCGCTCGACCTGGCCCGAGCGCACCGGCTGCCATGTCGGGAAGGCGCCGACGGTGACCACGGGCGTGACGATCTTGCTCGCGACGTTGATCTTCTTGATGCCGGTGGCGGTGAGGTGGCTGGTGGCGCTGGCGAACAGGATCGTCGAGCCGTCCGGCGACCACTTCGGCTGGACGTTCCACGCGCCGCCCGTCGACGCCTCGGTGGTCAGCTGGACGGGGTTGGAGCCGTCGCTGTCGGCCAGCCACAGCTGGGACGGGCCGGGCATGGTCTCGGTGCGGACGAAGACGATCCGCGACCCGTCGGGCGAGACGTCCGGGTCCCAGCCGTTGGTGATGATTTGGGGCCCGGTCTGGTTGTTGAAACGGACGATCGAGCCGGTGACGCCGATGCCCTGGTCGTAGTAGATCGTGCCGTCCACGGCCACGGTCGGCCGGTCGGGCTCGGAGGCGGAGGCGACAAGCAGCGCCGAGTCGAACCAGTTGCCGCCCGTGCCGACGTACCGCAGGCCGGTGTTGAGGTCGCTGAAGACGACGAAGCGGCCGTCCTGGGTCACCGTGAGGTTGTGCGCGGAGTGGGTCGGCACGTCGATCAGCGACACCATGCCCGTGCCGTCGGGGCGCACGGAGTACAGCTGGCCGCCGGTGCCGTAGAAGAACCGGCTGCCGTCCGGCGCCCATTCACCACCGCTGACGTCACTGCTGGCGAGCACGCGCGCGTTGGCGCCGTTCGAGTCCGCGATGTAGACCTTGCCGAAGGCGCTGTACGTGATCTGGCCGACCTCGCCGGGAAGCGTCGCGGAGGCGGCCTTCTCGGTCGCTGACATGACGAGCGGCGCGGCGGCGGTCGTGGCCGCGGCGGCGGCCACCGCCCGGAGCATGGACCGGCGGCTGAGCGTGGATGACAACGCGTTTCCTCCCCGAATACGTGTGAAGCCCCCGGGGTACGGCGTGTGGGCGCCGGCCGCGCGGAAGGCGACTCGCACTGTAAGGCCCGCTGCCTGCGAAAAGGTAGGCCGTGGCACTGTGCCGCCGCCGAGGCCCTCCTGGGCCCCGGCGGCGGCTGGCGTTACTACTTCACCATCGTCTTCTTGGTCTTGAGGCCAGGGGCCTTGTCCGGCGTGCCCTTCGGGCTGCGGGTCTTCGGGTCCGTCGCGGCGAGCGACTTGGCCTGGGCCTTCGCCTGCAGCGAGTTCTCCGGCGTGGTCTCGCTGGTGGTGTAGTGCCCCGGCAGCGAGGACGCGTTGCCGATCGGGGCGACGAGGTGCTGCGGCAGGGCGTTCGGGCCGCCGATGAGGACCACATCGGCCACGGCCGCCGACTGGGCGGAGAGGTAGTCGGAGACCTGGTGGTCCAGGGCGTTGGGCACGGTGATCAGCAGCGGGCCGTAGTTCGCGCCGATCATCGCGCCGCCGGTGAGGGCGTCGTACCACGACGCTGTCGTGGCGATGCCGACCGTGCGTGGCGAGCCGAAGAAGAACTCCGCGATCATCCGCGCGGTGTCCTGCGCGGCATCGCCGACGAGGTCGTAGCGTCCCCAGTCGCGGTTGACCCAGCTCGGCAGCTGTCCCCGGTAGTAGGCGTTGATCAGGGCATCGTCGCCGGGGCCGCCCGCGGTGACGATGTCGACCTTGGTCGGGTCGAACCGGTTGAGGTAGCGGGCGGTCTCGGCCGGCATGTCGGCTCCGGCGGTCAGCACGATGACGGTGCCCGGGTTGGCGCCTGCCGCCGCGCCCGCGGCCAGAGCGTCGTAGTAGTTCAGCGCGGTGGCGATGATGATCGTGTCGGGCGTCGGCGTGATCGCGTCGGCGACGGCGATGGCGGTGTCGAAGAGGGTGTAGCCGGCGACCCGGTGCGTGGTGAACCCGATGTTCTTCAGCCGGGTCTCGATCGGCGCGGGAATCGCCGCGACATCGCCGAGCAGGTACACGTCGCCGGAGTTGCCCAGGACGCGCTTGATCTCGGCCTCGATGCTTGCCGGCAGCCCGTCGCGGGGGGTGATCAGTAGCGGGGCTTCCTTGTTCACGGCGAGCGCCGAGCCGGACAGGGCGTCGTAGTACACGTCGTTGCGGGACAGCACCACGGCCTTGGCCTGCGTGCGCACCGGGTCCGCCTTGCCGTGGTCGGCGTAGTTGTACCGTGACGTCGCGATCGCGGTGTCCAGGGCCGTCTGCCCCCAGACCCGCTCGACCAGGCCCGACCTGACCGGCTGCCACGCCGGGGTGTCACCGTAGGTGACCACGGGCGTGACGACCTTGCTCGCCACGTCGATCTTCTTGATGCCCCTGCTGTTGCCGGAGTTGATGGCGCTGGCGAACAGGATCGTCGAGCCGTCCGGCGACCACCTCGGGTCGACATTCCACCCGCCGCCGGCCCCCTCCTCGGTGGTCAGCTGGACAGGGTTGGAGCCGTCGCTGCCGGCCAGCCACAGCTGGGCCTTGGCGTTGACGATGTCACTGCGGACGAAGACGATCCGCGACCCGTCGGGCGAGACGTCCGCGCCCCAGCCGTTCTTGATGATCTCCTGGGGCCCGGTCTGGCCGTCGAGGCGGAGGATCGAGCGGGTGTCGGGGCCGCCGCCCTGGTCGAAGAAGATCGTGCCGTCCACGGACACCGTCGGCCGCTCGATCGTGCCGGTCGCCGGGGCCGCGTAGAGCAGCGTCGAGCCGTACCAGTTGCCGCCCGTGCCGGTGTACCGCAGGCCGCTGGCGCCGTTGAAGATGATCAGGCGGCCGTCCTGGCTCACCGTGACGTCCCGCGCGTACTCGCCCGCCCCGGTCAGGTTCAGCAGCCGCAGCCGGCCCGAGCCGTCGGCTCGCACGGAGTTCAGCTCGGTGCCGGTGCTGTAGAAGAACCGGCTGCCGTCCGGCGCCCATGTACCACTGCCGACGATGCTGTCGATGAGCGCGCGTGCATTGGCCCCGTTCGCGTCCGCGACGTAGACGATGTTGCCGGCCCAGTACGAGATGCGACCGACCTCGCCGGGAACCGTCGCGGTAGCGGCCTTCTCGGTCGCGGACATGACGAGCGGCGCGGCGGCGGTCGTGGCCGCGGCGGCCACCATTGCCCGGAACATGCCCCTACGGCTGAGCGTGGATGACAAGGTGTTTCCTCCCCGAATATGCGTTGAGCCCCCGGGGTACGGCGGGTGGGCGCCGGCCGCGCGGAAGGCGACCCGCAGTGTAAGGCCCGCTGCCTGCGAGAAGATAGGCCCGTGGCACTGCGCCGAACCGCGTGCCTTGACCGCCGTCGGGGCCTTTCTGGCCCCGACGGCGGTTGGCCGTGCTACTGCACCATCGTCTTCTTGGTCTTGAGGCCCGGGGCCTTGTCCGACATGCCCTTCGGGCTGCCGGCCTTCGGGTCCGTCGTGGCGATCGACCTGGCCTGGGCCTTCGCCGTGAGTGAGTTCTCCGGCGTGGTCTCGCTGGTGGTGTAGTGACCCGGCAGCGAGGACGCGTTGCCGATCGGGGCGACGAGGTGCTGCGGCAGGGCGTTGGGGCCGCCGATGAGGACCACATCGGCCACGGCCGCCGAATGGGGCATGAGGTAGTCGATGACCTCTTGGTCCAGGGCGTTGGGCAGGGTGATCAGCAGTGGGCCGTTGTTTGCGCCGATCATCGCGCCGCCGGTGAGGGCGTCGTACCAGGACGCCGTCGTGGCGATGCCCACCGTGCGTGGCGAGCCGAAGAAGAAGTTGGCGATCCCCGTCGCGGTGTGCTGGGCGGTAAAGCCGATGATGCCGTGGCGTCCCCACTTCCGGTTGGCCCAGTTCGGCAGCTGTCCCCGGCGGTAGGCGTTGATCAAGGCTCGATCGCCGGGGCCGCCCGCGGTGACGATGTTGACCTGGGTGGGGTCGAACCGGTTGAGGTAGGCGGCGGTCTCGGCCGGCATGTCGTCGCCGGCGGTCAGCGTGAGGACGGTGCCCGGGTTGGCGCCCGCCGCGGCGCCCGCGGCGAGGGCGTCGTAGTAGTTCAGCGCGGTGGCGACGATGATGGTGTCGGGCGTCGTGGTGATCGCGTTGGCGACGGCGATGGCCGTGTCGAAGAGGGTGTTGCCGGCGACGCGGTGGGTGGTGAACCCGATGCCCTGCAGGCGGGCCTCGATCGGGGCCGGGATGGCCGCGGTGCCGCCGAGCAGGTACACGTCGCCGGAGTTGCCCAGCACGCGCTTGATCTCGGCCTCGATGCCGGCCGGCAGGCCGTCGCGGGGGGTGATGAGCAGCGGGGCCTGCTTGTTGACGGCGAGCGCCGAGCCGGCAAGGGCGTCGTAGTACACGTCGTTGCGCGACAGCACCACGGCCTTGGCCTGCTTGCGGCCCGTCTCCGCCCTGCCGTGGTCGGCGTAGTTGTACCGTGATGTCGCGATCGCGGTGTCGAGGGCCGTCTGCCCCCAGACCCGCTCGACCAGCCCCGGGTTGATCGGCTGCCACGCCGGGTTGGCGCCGATGGCGACCACGGGCGTGACCGTCTTGCTCGCCACGTCGATCTTCTTGATGCCGGTGGCGGCGGCGTTGCCGGTGGCGCTGGCGAACACGATCATGGTGCCGTCCGGCGACCAGTTCGGCTGGACGTTCCACGCGCCGGCTGCCGCCTCGGTGGTCAGCTGGACGGGGTTGGAGCCGTCGCTGCCGGCCAGCCACAGCTGGGCCTTGCCGTTCGCGCTGTCACTACGGACGAAGACGATCCGCGACCCGTCGGGCGAGACGTCCGCGTCCCAGCCGTTCGTGATGACCTCCTCGGGCTCGGCCTGGCCGTCGAAGCGGAAGATCGAGCGGGTGTCGAGGGTGCCGCCCTGGTCGAAGAAGATCATGCCGTCCATGGACACCGTCGGCCGGTCGACCGAGATCCCGGCGTAGAACAGCTGCGTGCCGTCCCCGTTGCCGCCCGCGGCGCAGTAGTGCAGGCCGTTGTCGTTGCTGAAGATGATGAAGCGACCGTCCCGGGTCAACGTGAGGTTCCGCACGGACGGGATGATGCGACCCGACAGGTCGGTCCCGTGTGGGCCGCCGGGGGGCGCGGAGCCCAACGAATCGCCACCGCTGCAGAAGTACCGGCTGCCGTCCGGCGCCCATGCACCGCTACCGACGACGGGTGCGCCGAGGTCGACGATCGCGTGCGCATTGGCCCCGTTCGCGTCCGCGACGTAGATGATGTTTCCGACGACGTACGAGATCTGGCCGACCTCGCCGGGAAACGTCGCGGAGGCGGCCTTCTCGGTCGCTGACATGACCAGCGGCGCGGCGGCGGTCGTGGCCGCGGCAGCCGCCACCGCCCGGAATATGGCCCTACGGCTGAGCGTGGACGACAAGGTGTTTCCTCCCCGAATATGTGTCGAGCCCCCGGGCGTACGGCGTGTGGGCGGTGCCGGCCGCGCGAAGGTGACCCGCAGTGTAAGGCGAACGGCCTGCGAGAAGACAGGACCATGGCACTGCGCCATGGTCCTGTCGTCGTGCTCGGGCTCGCTATCACGGGCATCGGTGCGCGCGCATCGCCGCGAGCAGCCATGCGAACGCGGGTACGGCCGGCGGTCCCGCGTCGGTGGCGTTGAGCGTGCCGAGGAGCTGCCAGTAGCGCTCGATCCGGGCGTCGGCCACCATCTCCAGCCAGGCGACGAGCGCGGTGGCTTCTTCGGCGGGCAGGTCGGCCGGCACGACCCGGTCGAGCGTCTCGCGGCCCTCGGCGGAGGCGGGTGAGACCCCGCGTTCGACGGCGCCTCCGGCGTGGGCGAGGACGAGCGGCCGGATGTTCAGGCCGAACTCCACCCGCGGGTCATCGGCGGCGCTCAGTACCATCGCCCGGATCTTCTGCCGGAAGTCCCGGTCGGCGACCAGCTCGGCCAGCTCCAGCCAGGCATCGATCTGCTCGTCGGTGAGATCCTCGCCGACCGCGGTGGGCAGCTCGCGCATCCAACCGGCGATGACGGTGGCATCCGGGTCGGCCGCACCGTCGAATGCCTCCTCGACGAAGTCGTCGATGATGCGCTGGCGCTGCTTCGCGGACAGTCTGGTGAGCTTGGCCATCAAGGTCATCTCCTCGGTCGTGCTCTGCCGGCGGGCAACGGTGTGCATGACCTTGCGTCGTACCTGCAGCGTGCGGATCTCCGCATCGAGCGCCTTGACGTGAGCCGCCGCAAGGTCGGCCAGCGTGACGTGCCTGGCCAGCAGCGCCGCGACGGCATCGAGGCCGAGGCCCAGATCACGCAGCGTCCGGATGAGCTCCAGCCGGGCGACGGCCACCACGTCGTAGAGCCGATACCCCCCGCTGGAACGGCCGGCCGGCGGTAACACGCCCCGATCCGACCAGAATCGGACGGTCCGGGCCGATACGCCGGCGTACTGCGCGAGCTGCCCGATCGTGTAGAGCTCCGATTCGCGATCCACGCGCCAAGCTTGAAGGTTCCACCGGGTGGAAGCTCAAGCGCTTCCCGCCTCGCCGGGCTCGCTCCGTCAGGCCTCGCGGGACGCGAGGGCCTCGGCGATCATCCGGTGGCCCTGGGCTTCGAACCCCTCGTCGCCCACTCGGTAGGCCCAGACCGCGGTGCCGATCGCCTCGCGGCATCGGTTGCGGTGCCAGGCGCCCGTCTCGCGGGGATCGGCACCGTACCCGTCGACGAAGGCGGCCTCGAGGCTCGGGTCGCGGCGGAACTCCTGGGCGGCCAGCCGGGCGAAGTCGGTCGCCGCGGGCCGCATCCCCGCACGGCCGAAGTCGATGACGCCGATGACCCCGTCGCAGGCGAGCCAGTTGCGGGGCTGCCAGTCCCCGTGGGTGGGCACGAGGGTCGCCGGCGGCGTCGGCCAGGACGCGATCTCGGCCCGCAGCCGCTCCACCGTGGCCGCGGCGATGCGGTGTGGCTCACCGAAGCGCGCCAACGCCCGCTCGTTCTCGCGCCGTTCGTAGTCGTCGTCCACGACGACGGTCTGAGCGTGAAGCAAAGCCAGTAACTCGCCCGCCTGCCGATACGTGCCCGGGTAGTCGGCGTGCTTGCTGCCGAGTACCAGTTCACCGGGCAGGTACCGGGTGACGAGGACCTTCACGTCCGCGCTGCCGTGCACGAGGGACGGCGCGCGGCCCCTGCTGGTCCACGGGTGCAGCCAGTGGCGATGGGCATGCAGTTCGCGCTCGATGTGCGCGTCGTCGTTGCCGCCGGCCTTGACGATGAAGCGCGATCCGGCGTGGGCCAGCTCCAGTACCGTCGTCTCCACCAGACCCCAGCTGTGGTCCCGCTCGACGGTCGCGCCCGGCAGCCACCGGTCCACCAGGGCCCGCTGCCGAACCGAAAGGTTCCCGAGGCCGGACGTCACAGCAGGGATCGTACGAGGCGGCGCCGGGGTGCGGCGAGGAAGCCGGGATCTGGCAGAGTGCGATCATGGTGGTGACGAACCCGTGGCTCGCCGGCCCGAGCCCGACGAAGCGGCTGGATCGCGAGCGGCTGGAAGAACGCATCCTCAATCTGCTGTCGTCGCAGAATATGTGCGTCCTGGCCACGGCCGGTCCCGATGGGCCGCTGGCGACCCCCGTGCGGTACTTCCACCTCGACTTCACCGTCGTCTTCACCGCGATGGGGACCTCCCCGAAGATGCGCAACATCCGCGCGGACCCGCGGGTCTCCATCGGCGTCTTCGCGCCCCTGGTCGGGCAGGCGAGCAGTAGGGGAGCGCAGCTGTTCGGCACCGCCCGGATTCTCGAACCGGGTGACGCTGACTACGAGCGGTACTGGTCGGTGGTCCGCTGGCAGTCCGACCACGTCGAGCGGTCCCGACCCCTCGACGAGCCGCCCCTTGGACCACTTGGCGTGGTCGCGGCCGAACGGATCGTCTACACCGAGCATTGGCTGCGCCGAGAGGGCTACGCACCACGGCAGTTCTGGCGCGACGCGCGACCGCCTGCCGACGCCGGGGGTGCTCCGTCAGCGTAGTTCGAGCTGGACGCAGTCGGTGAGGGTGGCGCCGGTTACCTCGTCGAGCAGGCGCCAGCGCGGTGGGATCGACACGTGCCGCAGGGTATCGCGGTGTAACGGTTCTGGGCCCTAAATCGCCGCTGGCCGGCGCCGTGTACAGCTGTCGATCTAACACTTAGGCTTCTTTCCTAATTGATGGTCGTGCGGGCCGAGGGAGTCCTCCGATGCGCCGAATCCTTGCTGCGCTTGCCCTGATCGTCGCCGTCCTCGTCGCACCCGCCCGTCCGGCCGCCGCCGCGGTGACCCCGCTGCAGATCTACGGCGCCTGGCACTGCGGCAACGACTTCTGCACCTGGGGTGCCGTGCGGACGGTGGCCGAGTTCGACTCCCAGAACCACTGGCTGGTGGACCGCGGCGACGGCCGTCCGTCCGTCAACGTCGTCGTGCTGAGCTTCGTGGACCCGCTGAAGCTGCTGCACCTGAGCGACGACGCGACCACGGTCGCGGGCGTCCCGCGGGGCATGACGCCGGACATCGTCGGCTACTTCAGCGGCCGTGGCGTCCGCGTGATGCTCTCGATCGGCGGCATCACCTACACCGGCGCCTGGAACTCCGCCCTCACCGAGAACGCGGCGCAGCTCGGCCGCAACGCCGCCGCCGTCGCGCAGCGGCTGCGGGTCGGCATCGAGATCGACTACGAGGAGGGCACCAGTCCGAACCTCGCCGGGCTGCAGGCGTTCATCGACGCGTACCGCGCGGCGCTGCCGTACGACGCGACCGGCGCCAACCCGGCGGCGCGGCTGACCATCGACGTGGCCGCCGGCGACCGGTACCTCATCGCCCTCAACCGCAAGGCCACCGCCGACTGGCTGCGCACCGACCAGCCGGTCCTGGACTACGCCAACGCGATGGTGCCGGCGCGGCAGCCGTCGGCCAGCGCGGCGGTCGCGAGCTGGCAGGAGCACATCGACGGCAAGTCGAACTACGCGCCGCCGGTGCCCCCGCTGGCCCCGGCCAAGTTCACCGGTGCGTTGTTCGTCGCCAACGGTGGCAAGGCCCTGCCGGAGTGCACCAACTTCGCCTCGTCGCTGCAGAAGTCCACCGGCACGTTCGTGCAGTCGGCGGCGCCCAACGGCGCGGGCACCACGGCCGGGCTGCTCGGCTACATGTTCTGGGCGGCCGAACGGCCCTCCACCCGCGGCATCGGCACCGTGCCGCCGAACACGTGCGAGGGCGGCATCGGCGCCGGCGCCACCGCGTACCAGATCCAGATCCCGATGCCCGCACTGCGGCAGAGCTGACCGAGGCCGGCACGGGCCGATCGCACGCCGTCGGCGCCGCCCCGAATCGGGCGGCGCCGACGAACCCCGGGGTGAGCGGGGCATGGCAGGATCGCGGGCATGGCGATCATGGATCGGGACGAGTTCTGGGCGATCGTGGACCGCGCGCGCGAGGGCGTCGACGACACCCGGACCGGCGAAGGCGCCGAGGAAGTGGCGGGTCGGGTCGGGCACCGCCTGACCGAGCTGGGCCGGGAGGCCGCCGTCGCGTTCCAGGTCCGCTACGACGCGCTCGGTCCGGAGTCGTACGACTGGAACCTCTGGGGCGCCGCGTACCTCGTCAAGGGGGGCTGCTCGGACGACGCCTTTGACTACTTCCGCGGCTGGCTCGTCGCGCAGGGTCGCAGTACGTGGGAGCGGGCACTTCGAGACCCGGACACGCTCGCCGAGCTCGGCATGGACCCCGACGACGACTTCCTCGAGTGCGAGGACATGCTGTACGTCGGGCGGGCGGCCTTCGAAAGGGTCGAGGACTTCTACGCCGCGGTCGACGCGGCGCGCGCCGAGCTGCCCGCGGCGACGTTCAACGGGCCGCTACTCGGCGACGAATTTGATCATGACGATACCGGCGAGGTGCGCGCTCGCTACCCTCGCCTGGCCGAGATCTACCTCTAGTTCGTCACCCCGAGAAAGCCGGAGCGCCGCATGGCGGGCATGCGGCGCTCCGACGGCGCTCAGGATTTGTTGCCAGGTCCGAGTCAGAGACCGCGGACGTTCTCCGCCTGAGGACCCTTCTGGCCCTGGGTCACCTCGTACTCCACCTTCTGGCCTTCCGCAAGCTCGCGGTATCCAGTGCTCGCGATGGCGGAGTAGTGGACGAAGACGTCCGGGCCGCCGTCGTCCTGCTGGATGAAGCCGAAGCCCTTTTCGGAGTTGAACCACTTGACAGTACCGCTAGCCACACTTTCCTCCTGTTAGCGGGCGCAGTCCATCGCAGATCGTCGGCGATGGCCTTTCTGCCCCGCCCGTACCATACCTGCTCCGGGCGTGAACTGCGCTACCGAGGTCTGCCTTCATACTCCGAAGATCCACTCGAACGTGTGCCACGACAGATGTCGCGACCGTCGCGGGTGTCGCCCGAGTATGAGTGCGGCCGGATGTATGAAGCGGCCCGCGGTGGGAAGCGCCTGCTGGACCGGTTACGTCGAGGGGGCCGTGCCGATGTCGTTCAGCGAGATGGCGGCCAAGGGGTCGCGAGCCCGGGCGGCGGTCGTCGGCGTGGACGGCACCGCGGAAGGTGAGCGGGCGATACGGTGGGCCGCGCACGACGCCGCGCGCCTGGGGCGGCCGCTGCACCTGCTCCACGTCTGCGCCGGGCCGACGCTGGTGTACCCGCCACCGGGCCTCTCGCTGCCGGTGGCCGGCGCGCCGCGGCCGACGACACACGCCGCGCGGCTGATCACCGACGCGGCCGTCCTCGCGCGCCAGGTCTGCGCCGGGCTGGACATCACCGGGGAGACCATCGGTGGCCGGCCGATCCCGATCCTGCTGGCGGCGTCCGAGCACGCCGCGACGGTCGTGGTGGGCAGGCGGGGCATGGGGGAGGTCGGCGCGGTGGTCGCCGGCTCGACCGCCGTCGACCTGGCCGAGCATGCGGCCTGTCCGGTGGTGGTCGTCCGCGAGCGTCGCGGCGTCGGCGGCCCGAACCAGGGGCGCGTCGTCGTAGGCGTCGACGGAACCGCGGCCTCCGAGGCGGCCGTCGCGTTCGCCGTCGAGCAGGCGGCGGTTCGTGGCGCCGGGCTGACCGCGGTGCACGCCTACCAGTTGCCGGTCGACCCGGCCCTCGGCGGAACCCTGCCCGGGTACTTCGACCTGGGCGCCCGCAGCCAGGCGGCGCAGCGGCTGCTGTCGGAGGCGATGTCCGGCTGGCGCGAGCGGTGCCCGGAGGTGGACCTGCGGCTGCACGTCGAGCTCGGCGGGCCGGTCGGGGCGCTGAAGCGGGCCAGCACGGGCGCGGAGCTGCTCGTGGTCGGCACGGGCGGGCGCGGAACGCTCCGCGGCCTGCTCCTCGGGTCCGTCAGCCGGGCGATGGTGCACCACGCACCCTGCCCGGTCGCCGTGGTGCGCCCCCGGACGCCCCGGGCGCGCTGAGCAAGGGCCCGGGTCGGACGATCGAGCCGCAGGCCGCGAACCAGCGGCGGCCCGGGTGCGGCATGATGCCCGCATGGCATTGACGCGGGGGGTCGAGCCGGCGGGGCTGGCCGACGACCGGTGGCTGCGCCCCGAGTGGGACCGGGCGGCGCTGCTCACCATCGACACCCAGATCGACTTCATCGAGGGCGGGGCCAGCCCGATCCCCGGCACCGCGGCCGTCCTGCCCGCCGTGGCCGGGCTGGCCGCGGCCTTCCGGGCGGCCGGGCGCCCGATCGTGCACGTGATCCGGCTGTACCGCGGAGAGGACGTCGACCTGGCCCGCCGCACCCTGCTCGACGAGGGCGCCCCGATCGTGCGCCCCGGCAGCCCCGGCGCCGAGCTGGCCGCGCCGATCGTGCCGCCGGGCGCGCCGCGGCTGGACGCCGAGCGGCTGCTGGCCGGCGGGTTCCAGCCGCTGGGGCCGGGCGAGTGGGCGATGTGGAAGCCGCGGTGGGGCGCGTTCCACCGCACGGGCCTCGAGGAGTTCCTGCGCGCCCACGACGTCTCGACCGTCGTGGTCGCCGGCTGCAACTACCCCAACTGCCCGCGGGCGGCGATCGTCGGCGCGAGCGAGCGGGACTTCCGGGTCGTGGTGGCGGCCGACGCCATCTCCGGCACCGACGAGCGGCACCTGGCCGAGGCGGCCCGGCTCGGCGCCCTGCACGCCCCGGCCGCGGTCATCGAAGCGGCCGTCACGGCGTGACCACCGAGCTGCCGGCGCAACGGCATCGCGCCGGCAGCGCCTCATGAAGCGTTGACGACCGGGTTCTCGCTAGCTGGGCCGGCGAGGCCGTGAAGCGGGTCGACTGGGGTGCGGCGTCGCACGGCGTCGTGCTGCGCGACCTGCCGGAACGACGACACGTCGCTGCCATTCACAGCCATCACGGCAAGTTTCGATCAAGAGCGCCGCGGCTACGATCCGCCACGGCGGAGAAGATGACATCTGTCATGGTTTCGAGCGGTTGCCGAGGGCGACCCGGCGTGTTGACATGATCGGGAAGCGCCCGCGGCGAGCTGCGGGAACGAGACGATCGGGTTGGAGTGGGCTGGTGTCGGCCTGGCCGGTGTGGGTGGTCGGAGGGCTGCTGATCGTCGTCGCGGGCTTCGCGGCCGCGTTCGTGCCGCGCTGGCGGGCCGGGGCCCGGGAGCGGGCGGTGGCCTGGTCCGGGGCGCGGGCGGCGATCGGGGTGGCGAGCGTGAGCCGGGACGCGGCGCCGCGGCGGCTGGCCGAGGCCGAGCAGCTGCTGGCCCGGGCCGGGGCGATCGCGGCCGGGCGGGGCGGCGAGGCCGCGGCCCGCGAGGCCGC
>NZ_BAAARV010000061.1:42737-109959 GCF_039532525.1 Dactylosporangium salmoneum | reverse complement strand
CCCTACGGAGCGCCGGCGCCCGCTGCGCCGGGCGGCCAGGCGTACGGCGCGCCCGCGCCCGCGCCCGCCGCTCCCGTGTCCGGGCCGGGCGGGCAGCCGTTCAGCGCGCCGCCCTCCTCCGGCGCCCCGGTCTCCGGCCCGGGCGGGGCACCCTTCAGCGCGCCCCCGGCGGCGGTCCCTCCGGTGACCGGTGGCTTCAACGCCGTGCCGCCCGCGTCCGGGCCCGCCGCGGCGCCCGCCCCGCGCCGCGGCGGCTTCCTGGTCGGCGTGACCCTGGTGGCGA
The DNA here is from genome assembly GCF_039532525.1 of Dactylosporangium salmoneum. Lineage (NCBI taxonomy): Bacteria > Bacillati > Actinomycetota > Actinomycetes > Micromonosporales > Micromonosporaceae > Dactylosporangium > Dactylosporangium salmoneum. The sequence goes on along the minus strand of NZ_BAAARV010000061.1, from coordinate 109,676 downwards.
TCCTCGTGTCGCTGATCTCGGTGGCCGTCTCGGTGTACGCGCTCGGCGTGGCCAACGACGCCAAGGACGCGGCGGGCTCGGCCCAGCAGGCCGCCCCGGCGGGCAACAACCAGCCGAACGCCAACAACGGCAACGAGGGCGGCAACAACCAGCCAACGGCGGCGGCGACGACCGCCCGCCCGGCGGTCACCACGAAGGCGCCGCGGCCCGCCACCTCGCCGGGTGAGCTGGACCCGAAGGCGGAGTTCACCGAGTCGTGGAGCCCGTCGACCATCAACCTGGAGATCCACCCGCCGTCGAGCTACGGCTCGCGCAACATCGACCTCGACAAGCCGGAGGTCGGCTCGTCCGGCGACGCCGCGGACATGCAGCTGGTCGTCTCCAACGGCGAGTTCTTCACCTTCGACCGCGACGCCAAGGTCGTCACCATGAACAGCGCCGACGTGCAGCCCAACGACTGCGCGGCGAAGTTCGACACCTCGCGGCTGGCGCCCGACACGCAGATCAACGTCAAGACCGCCGACCTCACGCTGTGCGTCAACACGTCGTTCGAGGCGGCGCAGCACCAGGGCATCAAGTGGAAGATCGTGCTCCTGCACGTCACCGGCGTGGCCGCCGACGGCACGGTCAACGTCGCGCTGAAGGCGTGGAACGTCCCGGACTGACCCGCCGTTCGCCGACTCCCGGGGGACCGGCCCGCCCACGCGGCGGCCGGTCCCCCTTCGTTTCGGCGCCGGACGGCGGCCGGCGCGGGGGCTTGCGCGGATCAGCTATCGTAGTGATATCACTTCGATAGCCCTCAAGGAGTTGTCATGGAACGACGGGCGTTTCGGGTTACCGGGTTCGTGATGCTCGGCGTGCTGGTCGTGCTCGGGGTCGCGGCGGCGGTGGTGGCCAACGGCGCCGGCGACGAGGTGGTCGGCACAACCGCCGTCGTCGGCGCGATCGTCCTCGCCCTGGTGCTGAGCGGGTTCACCGTGATCGGCCCCAACGAGGCGCGGGTCATCCAGTTCTTCGGCCGCTACGTCGGCTCCATCTCGGAGGCCGGCTTCCACTGGACCGTGCCGCTGAGCACCAAGCGGCGGGTCTCCCAGCGGGTGCGTAACTTCGAGACCGACCGGCTCAAGGTCTCCGACGCCGACGGCAACCCGGTCGAGATCGCCGCCGTGGTCGTCTGGCGCGTGGTGGACACGTTCAAGGCGTCCTTCGGCGTCGACGACCACATCTCGTACGTCGCCGTGCAGGCCGAGACCGCGGTGCGGCACCTGGCCACCAGTTACCCGTACGAGTCGCACGAGGACGGCCGGGCCAGCCTGCGCGAGGGCAACGTCGTCAGCGAGGAGCTCACCGTCGAGCTGGGGGAGCGGGTGGCGCTGGCCGGCGTCGAGGTGCTCGAGTCGCGCATCACCCACCTCGCCTACGCCCCGGAGATCGCCCAGGCGATGCTCGCCCGCCAGCAGGCCAGCGCCATCGTCGGGGCCCGGTACAAGATCGTGGAGGGCGCGGTCGGCATGGTGCAGAGCGCCCTGGAGCGGCTCGGCGAGCTCGAGGTGGTGGAACTCGACGAGGAGCGCAAGGCCCAGATGGTGGCCAACCTCCTGGTCGTGCTGTGCGGCGACCGGAACGTCCAGCCGGTCGTGAACACCGGAACCCTCTACGCCTGACCGGACGGGAACGCTTGTGCCCGAGCGCAAGAAGCTGCTGCTGCGGCTCGATCCCCAGGTGTACGACGCCGTCGCCCGCTGGGCGGGGGACGACCTGCGCAGCGTGAACGCCCAGATCGAGTTCGCGCTCCGCCTGGCCCTTCGCCAGGTGGGGCGCGACGTGCGCCGGGGAGATTCCGAGGTACTGGCGGAGGATCCCGACAACTGAGCACCTCGATCCTCATGGTGAGATGTGCAGATGGCCTTGCTGCTCGACCGCGCGGTCGTCCGCGTGCCCGCCACCAGCGCCAACCTCGGTCCCGGGTTCGACGCGCTGGGGCTCGCGCTGACGCTCTACGACACCGTCGAAGGGCGCGTCACCGCGGGCGGGGTGACGGTCGAGGTGACCGGGGAGGGCGCTGGCGAGCTGCCCTCCGACGAGTCGCACCTCGTGGTGCGCGCGATGCTGCGGGCCTTCGACGCGCTCGGGGAGCGGCCGGCCGGGCTGCACCTGCGCTGCGACAACCGCATTCCCCAGGCCCGTGGGCTCGGCTCGTCCTCCGCCGCCATCGTCGCCGGCATCGTGCTGGCGCGGGCGCTCGTCGAGGACGGCGAGAAGCGGATGCCCGACGAGGAGGCGCTCGCGCTCGCCGGGGCGATCGAGGGCCACCCCGACAACGTGGCGCCCTGCCTGCTCGGCGGGTTCACCATCGCCTGGGAGGAGGGCGGGGTGGCCACGGCGGTGCGGCGCGAGCCGGACCCGGGCGTCCGGCCCGTGCTCTACGTGCCGGAGGAGCGCGGGCTCACCGAGGTGGCCCGGGCCGCGCTGCCCAAGGCCGTCCCGCACGCCGACGCCGCCTTCAACGCCGGGCGCGCGGCCCTGCTCGTGCACGCGCTCGCCGGCGATCCCGGGCGGTTGTTCGCCGCGACGGAGGATCGGCTGCACCAGCAGTACCGTGCGCAGGGCATGCCCTTGACCGCAGAACTCGTCGCGCTGCTGCGGGCCGAGGGGGTGGCCGCGGTCGTCTCCGGTGCCGGGCCGAGCGTGCTCGCGCTGGGCGTCGACGGATGGGCGCCGCGGGCGGTGCCGGGATGGCGAGTATTGCCGCTGGACGTCGATGTGGCGGGCGCGCGTCTCGGCGGTGAGCTGCTGCCAAGGCGCACTGACAACTCGGTATGAGGTACGCTGGAACACGCCGAGCGGGACCCTGTTGCCGCTGGCTAGCGGAGTTGATTACTCTCTAGTCCTACAGCAGCCGCTCAGTGCGGCGATCTCATGCGGGGCGGCGTGCTCCGAATTCCGTGGCACCCCTTTGCGCACGCCCGGCCGCCAACCCGCGTTTCCTGTGGTCGCGCGCGCACGGCTGGGCCCGTGACGCAAATGGTGGCGTCCAAGCCCACCGCAGCGCTGCAACACCTCCCGCACGCAACGCGAGGCGGGAGCACCCGCGGGCCGCCCGGCACCATGCACGAATCGGGTAGCCCCGGCCTAACGAGGGAAGGAATCCATTGAGCGACACCACCGACGTCACGTCGGATGTCTCCACCGGCCGCGCTTCGGCCGAGACCGACGGCGCCGAGGCTGGCGCGACCCGTCGGCGGCGCTCGGGCACGGGGTTGGCCGGCATGCTGCTTCCGGAACTGCAGAGCCTGGCCGCCTCGTTGGGCATCTCCGGCACCGCCCGGATGCGCAAGGGCGAGCTGGTCACCGCCATCCAGGAGCGCCAGGCGGGCGAGTCGCGCCCGGCCGCGGCGCCCGTCAAGGCCACCCGCGCCCGCAGCGAGGCCCGCACGGAGGCCCGCACGGAGACGCCCGAGGCCGAGTGGCCCTCCGCCACCGAGGTCACGGAGCCGCCGGTCCGCACCCCTCGTCGGGCCACCCGCGCCGCCGGTCCGCCGGAGCCGCGGGCCGCGCGCGAGGAGACCGCCCCCGCGGCCACCGAGACGGCCGCCCCGGCCACCGAGCGCCCTGAGCGGGCCGAGCGCCCCGAGCGGGCCGAGCGCCCCAGCCGGGCCGAGCGCGCGGAGCGCACCGAGCGAGCCGAGCGACCGGAGCGCACCGAGCGGGCCGAGCGGGCCGAGCGGACCACCGAGCGGGCCGAGCGGACCACCGAGCGGGCCGAGCGGACCACCGAGCGCGCGGAGCGGGCCGAGCGCACCGACCGTGGCGAGCGGACCGAGCGGGCTGAGCGCCAGGAGCGGGCCGAGCGCAACGGCGCCGACCGCGGCGACCGGGGCGAGCGCACCGACCGGGGCGACCGCAACCAGCGCGGCGGGTTCGCCGACGACGAGGGCGACGACGACGGCACGGGCCGCCGCGGGCGGCGCAGCCGGTTCCGCGACCGCCGCCGTGGCCGCGACCGCGAGGGCGCCGAGGCGCCGGGCCGGGGCGGCAACGAGCCGCAGGTCAGCGAGGACGACGTCCTCGTGCCGGTGGCCGGCATCCTCGACGTGCTGGACAACTACGCGTTCGTGCGCACCACCGGCTACCTGTCCGGCTCCAACGACGTCTACGTCGCCATGTCGCAGGTGAAGCGGTACGGCCTGCGCCGCGGCGACGCGGTCACCGGCGCCGTGCGCCAGGCCCGCGACGGCGAGCAGCGGCGGGACAAGTACAACCCGCTGGTGCGCCTCGACACGGTCAACGGGATGGACCCGGAGGAGGCCAAGCGCCGCCCCGAGTTCTACAAGCTCACCCCGCTGTACCCGCAGGACCGTCTCCGCCTGGAGACCGAGCCGCACATCCTCACCACGCGCGTCATCGACCTGGTGATGCCGATCGGCAAGGGCCAGCGGGCGCTCATCGTGTCGCCGCCCAAGGCCGGCAAGACCATGGTGCTGCAGGCGGTCGCCAACGCGATCACCCGCAACAACCCCGAGTGCCACCTCATGGTCGTGCTGGTCGACGAGCGGCCCGAAGAGGTCACCGACATGCAGCGCTCGGTGAAGGGCGAGGTCATCGCCTCGACCTTCGACCGGCCGCCGTCGGACCACACCACCGTCGCCGAGCTGTCGATCGAGCGGGCCAAGCGCCTCGTCGAGCTCGGCCACGACGTGGTCGTGCTGCTCGACTCGATCACCCGGCTCGGCCGCGCGTACAACAACGCGTCGCCCGCCTCCGGCCGCATCCTGTCCGGTGGTATCGACTCGACGGCGCTGTACCCGCCGAAGCGCTTCCTCGGCGCGGCCCGCAACATCGAGAACGGCGGCTCGCTGACCATCATCGCCACGGCGCTGGTCGAGACCGGCTCCACCGGTGACACGGTCATCTTCGAGGAGTTCAAGGGCACCGGCAACGCGGAGCTGAAGCTGGACCGGAAGATCGCCGACAAGCGCATCTTCCCGGCCATCGACATCGACCCGTCCAGCACGCGCAAGGAGGAGATCCTCCTGGCCCCGGACGAGCTGGCGATCGTCATCAAGCTGCGCAAGGTGCTGCACGCCCTCGACTCGCAGGAGGCGCTCAACCTGCTGCTGGACCGGCTCAAGAAGACCCGGACCAACGTCGAGTTCCTCATGCAGATCGCCCAGACCACGCCGGGCGAGTAAGCACGAGTAACCAGCTGTCCGAAGCGAAGGGCCCCCGGGGACAACCCCGGGGGCCCTTTTCGCCGGACGCTAGAAGTTGCCCTCCGCGACCTGGAACACCGTCAGGCCGAGGCCGCGCCACATGCGGACCACCTGCTGGCGGTCGTCGAAGACCCCGACGACGTGGTAGCGGCTGCGGATCTCCTTCTCGAAGATCTCGGCCTTGACGATCGAGTCGCGCCGCTGGTCGCCGGTGACGCGCATGAAGAGGCCCCGGTACGGCACGGCCACGTGCTCGGCCAGCCAGGCCTCGGTCGCCTCCCGGCAGTCGTCGGAGCGCCCCGAGCAGAACACGACCTCGTGGCCGGCCGCGTGCATGGCCCGCACGGCGGCGATCACCGGGGCGTTGGGCGTGTCCTCGCCGACGCGGGTCATGTCGTACGGGCTGCGGCCGTTGAACAGCGCCACGGTCCCGTCGATGTCGACCAGCACGGCCCGCGGCGCGTCCGGCGGCGGCTCGTAGGCGGCGCCGGACGACGGGTCGATGACCGGGAGCGGCAGGGGCAGGACGCGGCCCGCGAGGTACCGCGAATGCATGGAACGGATGACGTCGGCCCCGACCTGCCCGTCGCCCGAGCGCAGCCCGTCCCGGCGGATGCATTCCTCCAGCGGTACGTCGGTGAAGTCCCGCACCACGAAGTGCGCCCCGCACTTGGCGGCCAGCTCGGCGAACTCGCGCACCACGCGCCCGCGCAGGTTGGTGTCGTCGCAGACCACGTCGGCGCCCACGCGCAGCAGCCCCTCGACCGCCGCGTGGTGCGCCGCCGTGACCTCCTTCTCGGCCCGGCCGCGCCGCTCGGGGTCGTCGATCCGCCCGCCGTGCAGCATCCGGCGCATGTCGTCGCGGTTGACCCGGGTCAGGTGCGCCTGCTGCTTGGCCCAGGTGGTCTTGCCCGAGCCGGGCAGGCCGCGGGTGATGGTGAGCGTGGCCATCTAGGCCTCCCCTTCCCGGTCCGGCGTCTCCCCGACCGACGGCCTGACCTGCTGCCACAGCAGCGGCCGGTAGTCCTTGCCGTCCAGGCGCAGGAACAGGCAGCCGCGGCGCGGGTGGCGGGCGATCGCGATCGCGAAGTCCTTGCGGGCCCAGCCCTCGGGCAGGCCCACGACGACCTCGGCGTACTCCCGCTCGACCTCGGCCACCAGCTCCTCGACCTGCGCCGTGAGCTCCGCCGCGACGTTGCTCGCCCAGGCGTGGAACTCGTCGGGCAGCGGCTCCAGCAGCTCGTCCAGGCGACCTGCCACCACGGCCTCCCACACCACGCGCGGGTTGAGCCCGGTGACGATGCGGTGCAGGCGGACGTACTCGGCGTACTTGATCTTCAGGCGCGTGTCCGGCCCGGTGAAGTGCACGACGAGCCCCTCGCGATTGTCCCGCGGGGGAGCGGCCAGCGCCTCGGCCAGCGTGGCGTAGCCGAACGACTCCACCACCGGGCCGGGCCAGTCCGGCACCGCGTCCGGCCCGTGGCTGCGCCCGGTCGCGATGTCCACGGCGCCGAGCAGCACCAGGTCGTCCAGCCCGCCGTAGTCCAGCACGATGCGGTTGGCCGGGTAGATGATCTCGAACAGCAGCGTGCGGCCGGGCGGCGGCGTGAAGCTTCCGGCGTACCGCTGCAGCCACACCCTCGTCGCGTGCCGCGCCTGCTCGGAGTCGAACGAGCCGCGGGTCGCGACCGCCCAGCCCTCCGCCGTCGGGAACAGCACGCCGAGCGACCCGTCGGCCTTGTCCGTGACCCGGACCGGCCCGTCGAGGTCGAGCTCGGGCGCGCCCGGCTGCCCGTGGTTGAAGAACTTCGCGAACGGCCGCGCCAGCACCCGCCCGTCGGCCGACACGACGAGGCCGCGGCAGGCGAGCGTCGCGGCGTTCCAGACGTTCTCGTACTGTGTCTTCTCCGTGTAGTTGTGGATCAGCAGCGGCAGCGAGGGGTGGCGCTGGGTGCGGATGTAGCCGCCGTCGACCATGTCGGTCAGCAGCTTCGGGTCGCAGAGTGCATCGATGTGGAGGCTCATAGCGCGGTACAGCGTAGGTGAGCCTCGCTCGCGTCAGCGACGTCTTATCGGGTGGGAATGCCGGCGGGGGAGTGGGCGTTACAGACACCGGTCGAGGTGTCGTGACCCGGTCATGGCAGACTTGACCGACGGCCAACTCAGGTTCCGGTTCACGCCCGCACGTCGGGCGACCCGGCGACCGACCGAACGAAAGGACCGCGGCCATGAAGCCGGACATCCACCCGCAGTACGCGACCACCGAGGTCACCTGCTCCTGCGGCAACTCCTTCACCACCCGTAGCACCGCCAAGGGCGGGCAGATCCACGTGGAGACGTGCTCCGTCTGCCACCCGTTCTACACGGGCAAGCAGCGCGTGCTCGACACCGCGGGCCGGGTCGCGAAGTTCCAGCAGAAGTACGCGAAGGTCCAGGCCAAGAAGGCCGGCAAGTAGCTGCGCTTCCGGCGCCCGCACCGCCCTGTCCGCAGGGTTCGGTGCGGGCGCCGACTCTGTTTCCGGCCGGTTCTTCTTTCGAGGGATGCATCATGAGCACCGACACCAGGCTCGCCCAGCTCCTGGCCGAGTACCAGGAGCTGGAGCAGAAGCTCGCCGACCCCGGCATCCACGCCGATCAGACGCTGGCCCGCCGTACCGGGCGGCGCTTCGCCGAGCTGTCCCCGATCGCCAAGACCGCCGGCGAGCTGGAGCAGGCCCGCGAGGACCTCACCGCCGCCCGCGAGCTGGCCGCCGAGGACCCAGCGTTCGGCGCGGAGGCCGAGGAGCTGGAGGCGCGCATCCCGGCCCTGGAGGAGCGCCTGGCCGAGCTGCTCGCCCCGCGCGACCCCAACGACGCCAAGGACGTGATCCTCGAGGTCAAGGCGGGCGAGGGCGGCGAGGAGTCGGCGCTGTTCGCCGGCGACCTGCTGCGGATGTACCTGCGCTACGCCGAGCGGCACGGGTGGGTCACCGAGATGCTCGACTCGCAGGAGTCCGACCTCGGCGGCTTCAAGGACGTCGCCGTGGCCATCAAGACGCGCGGCATCCCCGACGGCGGCAACGGTGTCTGGTCCCGGCTGAAGTGGGAGGGCGGCGTGCACCGGGTGCAGCGCGTGCCGGCCACCGAGTCCCAGGGCCGCATCCACACCTCGGCCGCCGGCGTGCTGGTCACCCCCGAGGCGGAGGAGACCGGCGAGATCGAGATCGACCAGAACGACCTGCGGATCGACGTCTTCCGCTCCTCCGGGCCGGGCGGGCAGAGCGTCAACACCACCGACTCCGCGGTGCGCATCACCCACCTGCCCACCGGCATCGTGGTCTCCTGCCAGAACGAGCGCTCGCAGCTGCAGAACAAGGACCGCGCGATGCGCATGCTGCGGGCCAAGCTGGTCGCCCTGGCCGAGGAGCAGGCGGCCGCGGCGGCGGGGGACGCGCGACGCTCACAGGTGCGCACCGTCGATCGGTCGGAGCGCATCCGGACGTACAACTTTCCCCAGAATCGGATTTCCGACCATCGGATCGGTTACACCGCGTACAACCTCGACCTGGCCCTCGGCGGGGACCTCGACGGCGTGCTGGACGCCCTGGCCGAGGCCGACCGCAAGGCCCGCCTCGCGGGGGAGGACCAGCTCAGCCGGGGGTGATGGGGGTCTAACGCGGACGTCACATTGTGGAAACGGTGCAGGGGCACCCTGGACTCCGGTACCGTTTCGGTGCGAACGAGATGCACCCAACGTGAACGCCGACACATCCGGGAGGGAAGCCATGGCGTCGTCGACACCCGTCGACATCTCCGCCGGCCCGCGGGCCGTCGTCGGCACGGCCGCGGAGCTGATCTACAAGGTGGGCCGGTCCGTGCTCGGGGCCGAGCGCATGCCGACGGCGAGGGCGAACGCGTGGGCGGCCGTTTGTGCCGATCAGGAGCGGGCTCGCATTCGCGAGGAAGACGCCCGGGTCCTGTTGGCCGCCCGCTGAGGGGCGCCACTCCAGCTTTGGTCACCCGAAAAGTCGGGCACTCCGTGCCGCGACTTTTCGGACATTTACCCTGACGGGGTATAAATCCGATAAGTCGTGGCGCGGAGCGCCCGACTTATCGTTTTTTGGGGCGCTTTTCGCTTTCGGCTTTAGGGCCGCGCAGCGCCGTCCCACCGTGGGCCGCCACGCACTGTGGCCCTTTGGGTGGTTGTCGGGCCGCGTGAGCGCCGTCCCACCCTGCGCCGCTGCGCGTTTCGGCCGCGCCGTGTTCGGCGGCTCCTCGAGGCGAGGCGGGGACAGGAAGTCTTGGCCCGTTTCGGGTCGGCTCGTGAAGACGCGAGGCGGGGGCAGGGAGTCCATTTCGGGTGGTTGTCGGGCCGCGCGAGCCCCGTCCCACCGTGCGCCGCTGCGCGTTGCGGCCGCGTCGGTGCTCGGCGGCTCCTCAAGACGCGAGGCGGGCATAGGAAGTCCTGGCCCGTTTCGGGCGGGCTCGTCAGGACGCGGCGCGGGGCCGGGGAGTCTTGGCCCGCAGCATCGCGTGGTCGGCCGCCTCGAACGCCTCGGCCACCGTCTGGAAGTCCTCGCCCGACAGCCCCGCCCACCCGATGGTCACCCCCACCGGCGTGCCCGGCACCAGCGACTGCCAGTCCTCCGCCGCCACCGCGTGCACGATCCGCCGCGAGATCTCCCGCGCCTCCGCCGCCGACGTCGTCGGCAGCACCACCACGAACTCGTCCCCGCCGTAGCGGGCCACGAAGTCGCCCTTGCGCATCACGCGGTTGAGCACGCCGGCGACGCGTTGCAGTACCAGGTCGCCGGAAAGGTGGCCGTGCACGGTGTTGACCTGCTTGAACCCGTCCAGGTCGCACACCCCCAGGGCGGCGCGGCCGCCGGCCGAGACCAGCTTGGTGATGTGCTCCTCGAGGTAGCGGCGGTTCGGCAGGCCGGTCAGGGGGTCGGTCTGCGCCTCGCCGCGGTGGAAGTCGACCTTGCGGACGAGGTCCTCATGGTCGAGCAGCGCGGCGACGCCGTCCACGAACAGGTCGCGCAGCAGGTCCAGCTGGGCGTAGGCGACCCGGAACGCGGTGCGGTCGGCGTGGTAGGCCGAGCGGTAGTCGCCGGCGCCCAGGTGGGCCAGGGCGCGCAGCCGGGGCAGTTCGGCCGCGCCGAGGGAGTCCTCGCTCACCTGCGCGGTCTCCAGCCGGGCGATCGCCTCGATCGGCCGGCGCTCCGCGATCGCCTGGCAGGCGGCGCCGAGCGTGCGCAGGTCGTCGGCCCGGGTCGACAGGCCGGCCGAGTCCAGCAGCGGCCACGGGTCGATGGGCGGGGCGGGCGCGCCGAGCGTGCCCAGGCGCACCAGCGTGTAGCCCATGGCGCCGCGGGCCACCGGGCGCAGCCGGTCGACCTCGTCGTCGCGCACCCGCCGCTGCAGGTCGGTGGCGATGTCGAGCAGGATGCGCAGGCAGCCCTCGCTGTCCCCGCGGTGGTCGAGGTCGACGGCCAGGCGCAGCCGGATCTGCGGCGCGGCGAAGTCGGTGCCCGCGGTCGGCACCCCGGCGGCGAGCGCGACCTCGCGGGCCTTGTCCATGGCGCTCAGGGCGTGGCCGTGGAAGCCGGTGTACGAGTACGCCATCGCGAGGTTGTGCCAGCCCCACGCCGTCGCCTCGTCGGGCAGCTCGACCGCGCCGAGGGCCCGCGACCCGTGCACCAGCGCCCGCACGCAGTCGTGCAGGGAGCCCGTGCGCAGGGCCACGATCGCGGCCAGGGCCTGCAGTTCGCCGTACTGCCCGGGGTCCTGCACCTGGCGGGCGGCGGCCAGGCCGGCGTCGAGCGCGCCGGTGTACTCCTCGGTCCGCCCGAGGTTCAGCAGCGCGATCAGGCGCAGCTTCAGCGCCTCGATCCGCTCCTGGGGCGACTGGTCGCCCTCCAGCACCCGCTCGACGACCGTCAGGGCCTCCCCGATGTGGTCGTCGAAGAGCAGGCGGCGAGCGCGCGACAGCTCGGACGTGCGGTCGCCAACCGCCATCGCCGACCCCCTTCCAGCGCGCCCCATGATTATGGGGTGCACCGCCTCGAAGATGACACGCCGGAAGACGAGTTGCCCACGCTTTCGTCCGCACTCGCGACGGCGACCCGCACCCTCGCCGCGGCGGGGGTGGCCTCGCCCCGGGTCGACGCCGAGCTGCTGGCCGCGCACGCGCTGGGCGTGCCCCGGGCCCGGCTGCTCACGGCGTCGCTGGACCGGGTCGCGGCCGCCGAGTTCGCGCGCCTGGTGGCCGGGCGTGCCGCTCGCGTACCGCTGCAGCACCTCACTGGCCACGCGCCGTTCTACGGCCTGGAGCTGGCCGTGGGGCCCGGCGTGTTCGTGCCGCGCTTCGAGACCGAGCTGATGGTCGAGTGGGCGCTGGCGCGCCTCACCCCGCAGGCCCGCGTGGTCGACCTGTGCTCCGGGTCCGGGGCCATCGCGCTCGCTGTCGCCACGCGGCTTCCCACCACGCAGGTGTACTGCGTGGAGCGGTCGGAGGCGGCCCTCGCCTGGCTGCGGGGCAACGTGACCCGGCTCGCACCGCGGGTGGAGGTGGTCGTCGGCGACGTGGCCGACGACGCGGTGCTCGGCGGGCTCACCGGCGCGGTGGACATGGTGCTGTGCAATCCGCCGTACGTCCCGGAGTCCGCCCCGGTCGACGTCGAGGTGGCCGAGTACGATCCGCGCGAGGCGGTCTTCGCCGGCGCCGACGGCCTGGACCTCATGCCGGCGGTGGCCCGCGCGGCGGCCCGCCTGCTGCGCCCGGGCGGGCTGCTGGCCATCGAGCACGACGACACCCAGGGCGAGTCGTTGCCGCGGCTGCTGCGCGCCACCGGTCACTTCGACGAGGTCGAGGACCATCGCGACCTCGCCGGCCGTCCCCGCTACGCAACCGCCCGCCGGGGCGCGGAGCGGGCCTGGCAAGATGGGTTGCTGTGATGCTCTACGACTGCAGCTCGCTCGCTGAGCGCGAGCGCGGGGTCGCCGCCGCGATCGAGGCCGTTGGCCGCGGCGACCTGGTCGTCATGCCGACCGACACCGTGTACGGCATCGGCGCCGACGCGTTCAAGACGTGGTCGGTGACCGCGCTCAACAACGCCAAGGGCCGCACGACGCCGGTGCCGGTGCTCGTCGGGTCCCGGCACACCCTCGACGGGCTGGTGTTCGGCCTGCCGCAGGCGGCCCGCGACCTCGTCGACGCCTTCTGGCCGGGCGCCCTCACGATCGTGGTCGAGCACGCGCCGAGCCTGCAGTGGGACCTGGGCAGCAACGACGGGACCGTGGCGGTACGGATGCCGCTGCACCCCATCGCGCTGGAGGTGCTGCGCGAGACCGGCCCGATGGCCGTGTCCTCGGCCAACAAGCACGGCTCGCCGCCGGCCGAGACCGCCGCCGAGGCGCGCGAGCAGCTCGGCTACTCCGTCAGCGTGTACCTCGAGGGCGGCCCCTGCCCGGAGCCCGTCGCCAGCACGATCATCTCGGTGGTCGGCGGCGAGCACCGCATCCTGCGCGCGGGCGCGATCCCGGTCGAGAAGCTGCGCGAGGTCGTCCCCGACATCATCGTCCCCGAGCCCGAGTCCTGATGCCCCCGTTCAGCGTCCTCTGCGTCTGCATGGGCAACATCTGCCGGTCCCCGATGGCCGAGCGCCTGCTCGTCGCCGACGCGCTGGCGCTGGGCGCGACCCCGGACCAGCTCCTCGTGCACGGGGCCGGCACCGGCGGCTGGCACGCGGGCGAGCCCATGGACCCGCAGGCGGCCAAGCAGGTCCTGGCCCGCGGCGGCGACGTGACCGGCTTCCGCGCCCGCAAGCTGCTCGCCGAGCACGTGGAGGCCTCGGACCTGATCCTGACCGCGACCATCGAGCAGGTGGACTTCGTCGCGGGGCTGTGCTCGGACGCGGCCCCGCGCACGTTCGTCTTCGGCGAGTTCGGCCGGCTGATCCGCGACCTGCCCCTGCCGGCGCCGGCCGGCGACGTCTACGCGCGGGGCGTCGCCCTGGTGGAGGCGGCCGACGCGGCGCGGGCGGGGGAGCGGGCCGTGGCGTCCGACGAGCTCGACGACCCGTGGGGCCGCGGCGACTCCTACTTCAGCCGGGTCGCCGACGAGATCCACGCGACGACGAAGCCGCTGGCCGAGGCGCTCTTCGCGCAGAGCCGCTAACGCTCCGCGGTCCGGGCGATGTTGCGCGCCATCCCGCCGAAGACGAACGCGTGGAACGGCGCGACCGCCCACCAGTACAGGTGCCCCGCCAGCCCCCGCGGCAGGAACACGGCCCGCTGCTCGTAGACCGTCGCGCCCCGCTCGTCCGAGCCGGCGCGCATCTCCAGCCATGCGCGGCCGGGCATCTTCATCTCGGCCCGCAGGCGCAGCAGGGAGCCGGGCACGATCTCCTCCACCCGCCAGAAGTCGAGGGCCTCGCCGACGTACAGCCGCGCGGGGTCCCGGCGTCCCCGGCGCAGCCCCACCCCGCCGGCCAGCCGGTCCAGCCAGCCGCGCACGGACCAGGCGAGGGGGAAGGAGTGCCAGCCGTTCTGCCCGCCGATGGCCTCGATCACGCGCCACAGCCGGTCCGGCGGGGCGGACACGCCGCGGGCCCGCTCGTCGCGGTACACCGTGCCGCCCGACCAGGACGGGTCGCTCGGCAGCGGGTCGCTCGGGGCGCCCGGCAGCGCCGCGTTGGCCCAGCGGGTCTCGACGTCGGCGTCGCGGATCCGGCGCAGGGCCAGGGTCACGGCGGTCTCGAAGCCGGTCAGGCCGTCGTGCGGGTCCGGCACGTACTCGGCGATGTCGTGCTCGTGGCAGACCGCCTCGTGGATGAGGCTGCCGACGAGCGGGCGGGCGATGCGGTTCGGCACCGGCGTGACGAGGCCGACCCAGTGCGAGGACAGCCACGGGGTGAGCGCCCGCACCGGGACGAGGACCCTCCGGCGCAGGCCGGCGACCTTGGCGTACCGCTGCATCAGCTCGGCATAGGTGAGCACGTCCGGGCCGCCGATGTCGAAGGCCCGGTTGACCGGCGGCGGGAAGACCGTGGCCGCGGCGACCAGGTAGCGCAGCACGTCGCGGATGGCGATGGGCTGGAGCCGGTTGCGCACCCAGGCCGGCGTGACCATCACCGGCAGGCGCTCGGTGAGGTACCGCAGCATCTCGAACGACGCCGAGCCCGAGCCGATGATGACCGCGGCCCGCAGGATCACGGCCGGCACCGCGCAGCGCAGGAAGATGTCGCCGACCTCGCCCCGCGAGCGGAGGTGGGCCGAGGCGCGGCCGCCGGGCACCGGGCCGCCCAGGTAGACGATCCGCTCGACCCCGGCCGCCTCGCACGCAATGGCGAAGTTGAGCGCGCTGAGCCGGTCGACGTCCTCGAAGGCGTCCTGGCCGAGCGCGTGCACCAGGTAGTACGCCACCTCGGCACCCCGCAGCGCGTCGAGCAGTCCGATGTCCTCGGCCACGTCGCCCTCGGCGATCTCGACCTTCGGCGCCCAGGGCACGTCGCGCAGCCGGCGCGGGTCGCGGGTCAGGCAGCGCACCTCGTGGCCGGCGGCCAGCAGGCGCGGGACGAGCCGGCCGCCGACGTAGCCGGTCGCCCCGGTCACCACACATCGCATGACTTCATGCTTACCCTGCGCAATCGGCCCCTAGACTCGTTTCATGGGCGACACCTTCTGGGGGCCCGACTTCGACGCGCTGCGGGCCACCGACCCGGAGATCGCCGACGTGGTCCTCGCCGAGCTCGGACGCCTGCGCGGCGGGCTCCAGCTGATCGCGAGCGAGAACCTCACCTCGCCCGCCGTGCTCGCGGTGCTGGGCTCGACGCTGACCAACAAGTACGCCGAGGGCTATCCGGGCCGGCGGTACTACGGCGGCTGCGCCGAGGTCGACCGGGCCGAGACGCTCGGGGTCGAGCGGGCGAAGGCGCTCTTCGGGGCCGAGCACGCCAACCTGCAGCCGCACAGCGGGGCGAGCGCCAACCTGGCCGCCTACGCCGCGCTGCTCATGCCCGGCGACACCGTGCTGGCGATGGAGCTGGCGCACGGCGGCCACCTCACGCACGGCAGCAAGGTCAACTTCTCCGGCAAGTGGTTCAACACGGTCGGCTACCCGGTGCGCCGCGACGACGAGCTCATCGACTACGACGAGGTGCGCGAGCTGGCCCTGGCCCACCGGCCGAAGCTGATCATCTGCGGGGCGACGGCGTACCCGCGGCTGATCGACTTCGCGCGGTTCCGGGCCATCGCCGACGAGGTCGACGCCTATCTCATGGTCGACGCGGCGCACTTCATCGGGCTGGTCGCCGGCGGGGCGATCCCGTCGCCGGTGCCCTTCGCCGACGTGGTCTGCGCCACCACGCACAAGGTGCTGCGCGGCCCGCGGGGCGGCATGATCCTGTGCCGGGAGCCCCTCGCCTCGCGCATCGACAAGGCGGTGTTCCCGTTCACCCAGGGCGGCCCGCTCATGCACGCCGTGGCCGCGAAGGCGGTGGCGCTCAAGGAGGCGGCCCAGCCGACCTACGCCGACTACGCCCGCCAGGTGGTGGCCAACGCCCGGGCGCTGGCCGAGGGGCTGGCCGGCGAGGGGATGCGGCCGGTCTCCGGGGGCACCGACACCCACCTGGCCCTCATCGACCTGCGGGCGCTGCGGATCACCGGGCGGGAGGCCGAGGAGCGCTGCGACGCGAGCGGGATCACGCTGAACAAGAACGCCATCCCGTACGACCCGGAGAAGCCGATGACCGCGTCGGGCATCCGGGTCGGCACGCCGTCGGTGACCACGCAGGGCATGAAGGAGCCCGAGATGCGCACGATCGCGGCGCTCATCGCGGCGGCAGTTCGCGGCGAGGCGGTCGGCGAGCGGGTGCGCGAGCTCACCGCCGCATTTCCCGCGTATCCTTCACCTCGATGAAGACGAGGCTGACCCACCTTCCCGCCCAGTTGCTCGCGATGGCGATCGTGCTCGCCGTCACGATCCCGATCGCGCTGTGGCGTGACGGGGGTGCGGGCGCGGCCGGCGACGCCGCCGGGGTCGGCCTGGTCACCGTCAGCTACGTGGTCTCCAGCCTGATCATCGCCTGGACCGACCTCAGGGCCCGGCACATGCTGCTGCCGGTGGCCATGGCGACCTACCTGGTGAAGTTCACGTTCATCGGGTTCGCGATGTGGGTGGCGCTGGGCACCGACTGGGCCGGCCTGCCGTGGATGGGCGTGTCCGTGATCGTCGCGGTGATCGCCTGGATGACCGCGCACGCCATCTGGGTGTGGCGCGCGAAGATCATGTACGTCGACGTCTGAGCCTGTGGCCTAGGCGCAGGGGTTTCTAGGCGCAGGGGTTTCTAGGCGCAGGGGTTTCTAGGCGCAGGGGTTTCGCCGCTCGGCGCTGAGCTTGGTCCGGGTGCGTCCGCTGATCGTCCACTCCGCCTCCGTACGGTAGGCGCCGGGCACGCAGGGCGCGCTGACCTGGAGGGTGCGCTGGGCGACCGGCACGGCGCCCAACGTCTCGCCCCCGGCCGCGCTGAACTGCTGCTGGGCCGCCGTGCGCCAGCGCCCGCCGCCCGCCTGCTGCAGGCGCACGGTGACCGTGAGTTTCTCCGGGCCGGGGGAGTCGCAGCGGTACTGCACCGCCGCGACGAGTTTGCCGCTACCCTCGGTAACGCGCTGCGGTGATATGTCACACACCGCCGAGGCTGCCGCCCGGCTCGGGTCAGGCGTCTGGTCGGGCCCGGTCTTCGTGACCGCCACCGCGGCCAGGATGAGCAAGAACGCGATGACGGCGTTGCGCATGGTCGTCACTCCAACACGCATTGTTAGACTGGTCTCTCAGCTAACCCGGTGGGGGTGACCGTGCGCAACATTCACTCACGCATCAGTCGTGTAGTTGACGTTCGCAGAGGAGTGGGCGTAGTAACGTTGACGGCCGCCGGTTGATGGCCCCGGCCCGATGAGTGAACCCCCGCGCGATGAGCACGCGGGGGTCGATGCACGGGTGCCCCCGGCAGGCTGATATGGTCACCGCGTCATGGCCGGTAACCAGCAGACACCGAAGCAGTCCGGTTCGAGTGGGTCCAACCAGGGTTGGGCCGCCGTCGGATACCTCATCTCGGGCATTGCCGTATGGGGGTTCGTCGGCTGGCTCGTCGACCGTTGGTTGGGCTGGGACGGGATTGCCACCGCTATCGGGTGCGTGCTCGGCGCCGCGGGCGGCATCTACCTGGTGGTCAAACGGCTGGGCGCCTGAGCCCGGCGGCACGAGGCATAGCTTCATGAAGATACCGAGAGGAACGTGGTGAGCGGTCAGGTTCTGGCGGAGGTGCCCTTCCCGCCCAGCGTGGAAGACATCTATCCCCCTGCGTTGCTGGACGCTGCGCCGTGGCTGACGAAGTTCAGCCTGTTCCTGTGGCTCGCCGCGGCCGTCGTGATCGTGTTCTTCGTGGTCGCCTACCGCAAGCCGAAGATCGTGCCGACCAAGGGCCAGTGGCTCGCGGAGAGCATGTACGGCTTCGTGCGTGAGGGCATCGCCAAGGACGTCATCGGCCACGAGGGCCTGCGCTTCGCGCCCTACCTGGCCAGCCTCTTCCTGTTCATCCTGGTCGGCAACGTCTTCTCGATCGTGCCGTTCATCCAGGTCTCGCCGAACGCCCACATCGCGTTCCCGGCGATGATGGCACTCTGCACCTACTTCCTGTACCTGTACCAGGGCTTCAAGAAGCACGGCTTCCTCGGCTATCTCAAGCACGCCGCGGTGCTGCCGGCCCCCTGGTTCATGCAGCCGCTGCTGCTGCCGATCGAGGCCCTGCAGGCGTTCGTCCTGCAGCCGGTCACGCTGGCGCTGCGGCTCTTCGCCAACATGTTCGCCGGGCACATGCTGCTGCTGGTGTTCACCCTGGGCGGCTTCGCGCTGCTCAACGCGGACAGCCTGTTCCTGAAGCCGATCTCGGTCATCTCCTGGGCGATGACGATCATGCTCACCTTCTTCGAGCTGCTGATCGCCGCCCTGCAGGCCTACGTCTTCACGCTCCTGACGGCCAACTACCTCGCCGGCACGCTCGCCGAGGAGCACTGAGCCGCCCCACCACCCCCGCTTCGAAGCTTCGAAAGCGTTACTGCTCCACCTTTTTCAGTTGTCCCGCGTGCATCGGGCACGCGAGATCCCAGGAGGAAATTCAATGGCAGACCTCGCCGCAGTCTCCGGTAGCCTCGCCGCCGTCGGTTACGGCCTCGCCGCCATCGGCCCCGGCATCGGTGTCGGTATCGTCTTCGCGTCCTACATCCAGGCGACCGCCCGTCAGCCCGAGTCGGCCGGCCTGACCCGTACGTACATGTTCCTCGGCTTCGCCGTGGTCGAGGCGCTCGCCCTGCTGGGTATCGCCTTCGGCTTCGTGTTCGGCAAGTAGACCTCCCCCCTGTTCGACACAAGCCGGGAGGTTTCCCATGCTCATCTTGGCTGAAGAGCACAACCCGATCATCCCGATCTGGCAGGAGATCGTGGTCGGCGGCATCGCCTTCCTGATCCTCTGCTTCGTGCTCATGAAGTTCGTCTTCCCGCGCATGGAGGAGACCTTCCGGGCGCGCGTGGACGCGATCGAGGGCGGCATCAAGCGCGCCGAGGAGGCGCAGGCCGAGGCCAACCAGCTGCTCCAGCAGTACAAGGAGCAGCTGGCCGAGGCGCGCACCGAGGCGGCCCGTATCCGTGACGAGGCGCGCGCCGACGCCGCGGGCATCCGCGAGGACATCCTCGCCAAGGCCCGCGAGGAGAGCGACCGCATCATCGCCGCGGGGCGCGACGCCCTGCAGACCGAGCGGCAGACCATCGTCCGCCAGCTGCGGGCCGAGATCGGCTCGCTCGCGGTGGACCTGGCCGGTCGCATCGTCGGGGAGTCCCTCGAGGAGGAGGCCCGCCGTCGTGGCACGGTCGAGCGGTTCCTCGCGGAGATCGGCGAAGACGGCGGTGCCGGTGTCGGCACCGGCGGGCGGCGCTGATGGACACCACCAACCGCGAGGCCTACGGGGCCGCTTCCGACAAGCTCGCCGAGTTCTCGGCGAGCGCTGACGTTGCGGGCATCGCCACCGTCGCGGAGGAGATCCTCGCGGTGGCGGGCCTGCTGCGGCGCGAGCCGCGGCTGCGCCGGGCGCTGGCCGATCCGGCCCGCCCGGCCGGGGAGCGGGCGGAGCTGATCCGCTCGATCCTCGCCGGCAAGGTCCGCGCCGAGACGGTCGACCTGCTGGCCGCGCTCGTCTCCGGGCGCTGGTCCGGGCCGGGCGCGCTGCTCGACGGCGCGGAGCGGCTCGGCGTGGACGCGCTGCTCTCCGCGGCGGACCGCGGCGGCGAGCTGGCCGACGTGGAGGACGAGCTCTTCCGGTTCAGCCAGATCGTGGCCGGCGACCCCCGCCTGTCCGGTGCGCTGAGCGACTCCACCGCGCCCGTGGCCGACCGCAACGAGCTGATCCGGGACCTGCTCAAGGGCAAGGTCAAGCCGGCGACGCTCAGCCTCGCGCAGCTCGCGACCGCCGGCTTCGGCGGCCGGGGCTTCGACACCTCGCTGACCCGCCTGGTCGAGCTGGCCGCCGCGAAGCGGGACCGGTCGGTGGCGTACGTGACCACCGCCGTCGCGCTGAGCGACGCGGAGGAGCAGCGCCTGGCTGCGCGTCTGGCCGAGTTGTACGGTCGAGATGTCTCCCTCAAGGTCGACGTCGATCCGCGCATCATCGGAGGCGTCCGGGTCAAGGTCGGCTCCGACCTCTACGACGGCACAGTCGCCCGTCGCCTCGCCGAGGCGAAGACGGCGCTCGCGAAGTAATTACCCCGAAGCTTGATACTCCAGATAGAAGGTTGAGGATGGCCGAGCTGACCATCTCCTCGGACGACATTCGGGGCGCACTCGAGCGCTACGTCTCGTCCGTTGACTCAAAGATCTCCCGCGAGGAGGTCGGCGTCGTCTCGTACGCCGGCGACGGTATCGCCCAGGTCGAGGGCCTGCCCTCGACGATGGCCAACGAACTGCTCGAGTTCGAGGACGGCACGCTCGGCGTCTCGCTCAACCTCGACGTCCGCGAGATCGGCGTCGTCGTCCTCGGC
The DNA here is from genome assembly GCF_039532525.1 of Dactylosporangium salmoneum. Classification (NCBI taxonomy): domain Bacteria; kingdom Bacillati; phylum Actinomycetota; class Actinomycetes; order Micromonosporales; family Micromonosporaceae; genus Dactylosporangium; species Dactylosporangium salmoneum. The sequence goes on along the minus strand of NZ_BAAARV010000061.1, from coordinate 89,393 downwards.
AACTTCGAGGGCATCGAGGAGGGCCAGCAGGTCAAGCGGACCGGCCGCGTTCTCTCGGTCCCGGTCGGCGACGCCTTCCTGGGCCGCGTGGTCAACCCGCTCGGCGAGCCGATCGACGACCGCGGCGACATCCCGAACGAGGGCTTCCGCGAGCTCGAGCTGCAGGCCCCGAACGTCATGGCCCGCCAGCCCGTCAAGGAGCCGCTGCAGACCGGCATCAAGGCGATCGACGCCATGACCGCCATCGGCCGCGGCCAGCGCCAGCTGATCATCGGCGACCGCAAGACCGGTAAGACCACGGTCGCGCTCGACACGATCATCAACCAGCGCGACAACTGGAAGTCCGGCGACCCGAAGAAGCAGGTCCGCTGCATCTACGTGGCCATCGGTCAGAAGGCCTCCACGATCGCCGCCACCCGCGGCATCCTGGAGGAGCAGGGCGCGATGGAGTACACCACCATCGTCGCCTCCCCGGCGTCCGACCCGGCCGGCTTCAAGTACCTCGCCCCCTACGCCGGCTCGGCCATCGGCCAGCACTGGATGTACGGCGGCAAGCACGTCCTGATCGTCTTCGACGACCTGACCAAGCAGGCCGAGGCGTACCGCGCCGTGTCGCTGCTGCTGCGCCGCCCGCCGGGCCGCGAGGCCTACCCGGGTGACGTCTTCTACTTGCACTCGCGGCTGCTGGAGCGCTGCGCCAAGCTCTCCGAGGAGCTCGGCGGCGGCTCGATGACCGGCCTGCCGATCATCGAGACCAAGGCGAACGACATCTCGGCGTACATCCCGACGAACGTCATCTCCATCACCGACGGCCAGATCTTCCTGGAGTCGGACCTGTTCAACCAGGGTGTCCGCCCGGCCATCAACGTCGGCACCTCGGTGTCGCGGGTCGGCGGCTCGGCCCAGGTCAAGGCCATGCGCTCGGTCGCCGGCCGCCTGCGGCTGGACCTGGCCCAGTACCGCGAGCTGGAGGCGTTCTCCGCCTTCGCCTCCGACCTGGACAAGGCCTCCCGCGCGCAGCTGGAGAAGGGCGCCCGCCTGGTCGAGCTGCTCAAGCAGCCGCAGTACTCGCCGTTCTCGGTCGAGGAGGAGGTCGTCTCGATCTGGGCCGGCACCACGGGCCAGCTCGACGACATCCCGGTGAGCGACGTCCGGCGGTTCGAGTCGGAGTTCCTGCAGTACCTGCGGTCCAACCGCAAGGAGCTGCTGATCACCATCGCCGAGACCCGGCTGCTCGAGGACGACACCGTCGCCGGGCTGACCGAGGCGGTCAAGAGCTTCAAGCAGAGCTTCTCTGCCAAGGCCGACGACCTGCACGTCAACGAGGCGCCGGCCAAGGCGCTGCAGGGCGAGCAGAGCCGCGAGACCGTCACCCGCCAGGTCCGGAAGTCGGGCTGACGCATGGCCGGTCAGGTACAGGCACTGCGCCGCAGGATCCGCACGGTCAAGTCGACCAAGAAGATCACCAAGGCGCAGGAGCTCGTCGCCACGAGCCGCATCGGCAAGGCGCAGGAGCGGGTCGCCGCTTCGCTGCCGTACGCCGAGGCGATCACGGGCGTGCTGACGGCACTGGCGAGCAACGCGAACGTCGACCACCCGCTGCTGGTGCCGCGCAGCCCGGTCCGCCGGGCCGGCGTTCTGCTGGTCACCAGCGACCGCGGCCTGTGCGGCGGGTACAACGCCAACGCGATCCGCACCGCGGAGCAGCTGATCTCCCGGCTGCGCCAGGACGGCAAGCAGGTGGCGCTGTACATCTCCGGGCGTAAGGGCGTGACGTACTACCGCTTCCGCGGGCGCGAGATCGCCGGCAGCTGGACGGGCTTCTCCGAGCAGCCGCGGTACGACAACGCGGCCGAGATCGGCGAGACGCTCATCCAGGCCTTCGTCAACGGCGCCGACGACTCGGTCGACGGCCCGGGCCCCGACGGCGTGCTCGGCATCGACGAGCTCTACATGGTCCACACGCAGTTCCGCTCCCTGATGACCCAGAGCCCCATCGCGCGGATCGTCGCGCCGATGGAGGTCGAGGAGCAAGAGGTGAGCGGGCCGCTGCCGGCCTACGAGTTCGAGCCGGAGGCCGAGGCGCTGCTCGAGGCCCTGCTGCCGAAGTACATCAACACGCGTATCTTCGCGGCGTTGCTGGACTCCGCGGCCAGCGAGTCGGCCGCCCGCCGGCGCGCCATGAAGAGCGCCTCCGACAACGCCGACGACCTGCTGAAGCGGTACACGCGCGAGATGAACTCCGCGCGGCAGGCGGCGATCACCCAGGAAATCAGTGAGATCGTCGGCGGCGCCAACGCGCTGGCGGCGGCGGGAAGTGATGTGTGATGACTGCACCAGCAGACACGAAGACCGCGGTCGGCCGCGTGGTCCGGGTCATCGGCCCGGTCGTCGACGCCGAGTTCCCGCGTGACGCCATGCCCGACATCTACAACGCGCTCCACGTCGAGGTGACCCTCTCCGAGGGCACCAAGACGCTGACGCTCGAGGTCGCGCAGCACCTCGGCGACAACATGGTGCGCGCGATCTCCATGCAGCCGACCGACGGCCTGGTCCGCGGCACCAAGGTCCACGACACCGGCGCGGGCATCTCGGTGCCGGTCGGCGACGTGACCAAGGGCCACGTGTTCAACGCCCTGGGCGACGTGCTCAACGCCGACGCCTCGAAGCTGGAGATCAACGAGCGCTGGGAGATCCACCGCCCGGCGCCCGCGTTCGCCGAGCTGGAGCCCAAGACCGAGATGCTGGAGACCGGCATCAAGGTGCTCGACCTGCTCGCGCCGTACGTGCGCGGTGGCAAGATCGGCCTGTTCGGCGGTGCCGGCGTGGGCAAGACGGTGCTCATCCAGGAGATGATCATCCGTGTCGCCCGCAACTTCGGCGGTACGTCGGTGTTCGCCGGCGTGGGTGAGCGCACCCGTGAGGGCAACGACCTCATCCTGGAGATGGCCGAGGGCGGCGTTCTGGACAAGACCGCCCTGGTCTTCGGCCAGATGGACGAGCCCCCGGGCACCCGTCTGCGGGTCGCGCTGGCCGCGCTGACCATGGCGGAGTACTTCCGCGACGTGCAGAACCAGGAGGTGCTGCTCTTCATCGACAACATCTTCCGGTTCACCCAGGCCGGCTCCGAGGTCTCCACGCTGCTGGGCCGCATGCCCTCGGCCGTTGGTTACCAGCCGACCCTGGCCGACGAGATGGGTCAGCTGCAGGAGCGCATCACCTCCGTGCGGGGCAAGGCCATCACCTCGCTCCAGGCGATCTACGTGCCCGCCGACGACTACACCGACCCGGCGCCGGCCACCACGTTCGCCCACCTGGACGCGACGACCAACCTCGAGCGGTCGATCTCGGACAAGGGCATCTACCCGGCCGTCGACCCGCTGGCGTCCTCCTCGCGCATTCTCGCGCCGGAGTTCGTCGGCGCCGAGCACTACGCGGTCGCCCGCGAGGTGCAGCGGATCCTGCAGAAGTACAAGGACCTGCAGGACATCATCGCCATCCTCGGTATGGACGAGCTGTCCGAAGAGGACAAGGTGACGGTCGGCCGGGCGCGGCGCATCGAGCGGTTCCTGTCGCAGAACACCTACGCCGCCGAGCAGTTCACCGGCGTCGCGGGCTCGACGGTTCCGCTGAAGGAGACGATCGAGTCCTTCAAGAAGATCAGCGAGGGCGAGTACGACCACTTCCCCGAGCAGGCCTTCTTCATGTGTGGCGGCCTCGAGGACCTCGAGCGCAACGCGCACAAGCTCATGAACGACTGATTTTTTCTCTGCGGTACTTCGGGAAGGCGCGTCACTCACCCGAGCGGCGCGCCTTCTTGTTTCCTTCGATCACCTGAATTTTTCGGCAAAGGCACTTCGGCGGGCGGTGACGTGCGTCACGCTCTGAAGTGTTCAACGTTCCGATCCGTACTCGCCGCCGCCGCGGCCGCTCCCCATGTGTGCCAACGTGGTGAGGCCCACTGCTCGGCGCGTCGGATCATTGACTAGACTCGGCCAAACCGAATCGCGCACACGAGGAGTAACTAGCGTGGCGAGGCAGCTGCATGTTGAGCTCGTAGCCGTCGAGGAGAAAGTCTGGTCCGGCGACGCGGACATGCTGGTCGCACGCACCACCGAGGGTGAGCTCGGCGTCCTGTACGGCCACGAGCCGCTCCTCGGGCAGCTGGCCGAAGAGGGCCAGGTGCGCATCAAGCAGGGCGGTCAGGAACTCGCCTACGACGTGGCCGGCGGGTTCATCTCCGTCACCGGCACCGGGGTGACAGTCCTCGCCGAGAGCTGCACCCCCGCGTCCACCAACGCAGTCAAGCACTGACGACCGGGCGGCGAAGGTGAGGATCGTCGAGGGCATCGGCATCGGCGTTCTGATCCTGCTCTTCGCTCTCGCGGTGCTGTTCCTGCGCCGCGTCATCATCGCCCGGCAGGGTGGCACGATCGAGCTCGGCGTCCGGCTGAGCACCATCCTCCCGGGCCGCGGCTGGTCCGCCGGCCTCGCCCGGTTCGCCGGGGACGACCTGCGGTGGTATCGCATCTTCAGCTTCTGGCCGGGCCCGCGCCGCGTTCTGTCGCGCCGCGGGCTCGCCGTTGATCGCCGCCGCACGCCCGACGCCGCGGAGCTGCTCGTGCTGCCGCCGGACTGGGTGATCGTGCGGTGCGTCAGCCGGCAGGCGCCCGTCGAGATCGCGATGGCCGAGCGGGCGCTGACCGGCTTCCTGTCCTGGGTGGAGGCGGCGCCGCCGGGGGAGTCCACGCCCGAGACGCGCCCGTACCGCTACAAGGCGGGCTGACCTCCTGGCACCCACTTCACGTCGCCGCCGGGGTTGGCCGTGCGGCACAGGATGAAGAGCAGGTCCGAGAGCCGGTTCAAGTACTGCAGCGCCACCTCGCTGGTGCGCGCCGCGTCGACCTCCCACAATGCCCAAGCGCTGCGCTCCGCCCGGCGAGTGACCGTGCGGGCCACGTGTAGGAAGGCCGCGCCGGGGGTACCGCCGGGCAGGATGAAGGAGTCCAGCTTTGGCAGCGTCTCGTTGAACTCGTCGCACCACCCTTCCAGCCGCTCGACCTGGCCGGCGGTGACCCGCAGCGGCGGGTGGGCCGGCTCGGCGACGACCGGGTTGCACAGGTCCGCGCCGACGTCGAACAGATCGTTCTGGACGGCCCGCAGGACCGCCGCGACCCGCTCGTCCAGCGCACCCATCGCCAGCGCGACGCCGATCGCGGCGTTGGCCTCGTCGACGTCGGCGTACGCGACGATCCGCGGGTCCGTCTTGGACACCCGCGTGAAGTCCCCCAGTCCTGTCGTGCCGGTGTCTCCGGTCTTCGTGTAGATGCGCGTGAGGTGAATGGCCATGGTCTCCACGGTACGGAACCCCCCTACGATGACGGACGTGGACGTGATCCGTGTTGAGGGTGGGGCCCGGCTGGCCGGCGACGTGTCGGTGGTCGGCGCCAAGAACTCGGCCCTGAAGCTGATGGCGGCGGCGCTGCTGGCCACCGGGCGCACCGTGCTGACGAACGTTCCGCGCATCACCGACATCGCCATCATGGCGGAGGTGCTGCGCCGCCTGGGCTGCGAGGTCGAGCAGGACGAGGACCGCGTGGTCATCGACGTGCCCGAGGAGCTCGGCACCGAGGCCGACTACGACCTGGTGCGCCGCCTGCGCGCCTCGATCTGCGTGCTGGGCCCGCTGCTGGCCCGCCGCGGCCACGTGCGCGTCGCCCACCCCGGCGGCGACGCGATCGGCTCCCGCGGCCTGGACATGCACGTCGAGGGCCTGCGCCGGATGGGTGCCGACATCTCCGGCGAGCACGGCTTCGTGATCGCCACCGCCCCGAAGCTGCACGGCGCCACGATCTGGCTGGACTTCCCCAGCGTCGGCGCCACCGAGAACCTCCTCATGGCCGCCGTCCTGGCGGGCGGCCGGACCGAGATCGACAACGCGGCCCGCGAGCCCGAGATCGTCGACATCTGCCGCATGCTCACCGACATGGGCGCCGACATCCAGGGCGCCGGCTCCTCGCGCCTGGTCATCCAGGGCGTGCCGGAGCTGCGCCCGGTCGAGCACCGCACGGTGGGCGACCGCATCGTGGCCGGCACCTGGGCCTTCGCCGCCGCCATGACCCGCGGCGACGTGACGGTCCACGGCATCGACCCGGCGTTCCTGGAGATCGCCCTCGACAAGGTGGTGACCGCCGGCGGCGACGTGAGCACCACCGCGGACTCCTTCCGCGTGGTGATGCCGACCCGCCCGAAGGCCGTCGACGTGGTCACCCTGCCCTTCCCGGGCTTCGCCACCGACCTGCTGCCGATGGCGGTCGGCCTGGCCGCGGTGAGCGAGGGCTCCTCGCTGGTGACGGAGAACATCTTCGACGGCCGGTTCATGTTCATCAACGAGATGTCCCGGCTGGGCGCCGACATCCGCACCGACGGCCACCACGCCGTGGTCCGCGGCAAGGACCGGCTCTCGGGCGCCCCGGTGACGGCGACGGACATCCGCGCGGGGGCGGGGCTGGCCATCGCGGGGCTGTGCGCGGACGGCGTGACCGAGGTCCGGCACGTGCACCACATCGACCGGGGCTACCCGAGCTTCGAGTCGGACCTGCGCGCGCTCGGCGTCCACGTGGAGCGCGCGGTGGCCCCGCCGGACCAGTTCGACTTCTAGATCGCTGAGGTCCGATGCATCCCGAATCCCGGCTGATTCAGGATGCATCGAACTTTTCGCCTGCCGGGTTATAAGTCCGAAAAGTCGCGGCGCGGAGCGCCCGACTTTTCGTCATTGCGCTGGTTCGCCGGAGTGCCGGTCAGGAGTTGATCAGGCGGCGGGCGTGGTCCAGCTCGTCGGCGAAGACCAGGATTCGCACCATGCCGTCCGGCCCGGTGGCCAGGGTGGCGCGCACGCCGTTGGTGCGCAGCCGTTCGCGGACCTCGCGGGCGAAGGCCAGGTCGCCGACCATCGAGACCGAGCGCAGCAGGCCGTAGTCGGTCGCCGCCGGGGTATGGGGCGGGAGCGGGCTGCCGTACTTCAGCAGGCGGATGATGAGCAGCAGCGCGGCGAGCACTCCGGCCGAGACGGCCCATCCCGCGAGGTACATGAGGGGCACGATGACAGTCTGCCACCGCATGATCACGTCGCGGAGGCGGATATGGTCAACAGCATTCACGACGGCGTGGAAGGGAACGGGAAGCAGCTATGGCGGGTCGTCTTGCGGTCATCGGGGCGGGGCTCATGGGGGCGGGCATCGCCCAGGTCGCCGCGCAGGCCGGGTGGGAGGTGACGCTGCGGGACCTGAACGACGAGGCGACCGCGCGGGGCCTGGCCGGCATCCGGGCCAGTCTCGAGAAGTTCGCGAGCAAGGGGGCGATCGCGGCCGAGGACGTGGAGGCGACGCTCGGGCGCATCCACCCGACCACCGATCTCGACGCGGCGGCGGAGGCCGACATCGTCGTCGAGGCGGTGTTCGAGCGGCTCGACGTCAAGCACGAGGTGTTCCGGGCGCTGGACAAGATCTGCAAGGCCGACGCGGTGCTGGCGACCAACACCTCGGCGATCCCGGTGACCCAGATCGCGACCGCGACCGAGCGGCCCGAGCAGGTCGTCGGCACGCACTTCTTCTCGCCGGTGCCGGTCATGAAGCTGTGCGAGCTCGTGCGCGGGTACAAGACGAGCGACGCCGCGCTGGCCACCGTGCGGGCGTTCGCCGAGGAGATCGGCAAGACCTGCATCGTGGTGAACCGGGACGTCGCCGGGTTCGTCACCACCCGGCTCATCGCGGCGCTGGTCGTCGAGGCGGTCCAGCTGGTGGAGAGCGGCGTGGTGAGCGCCGAGGACCTGGACCTGGCCTGCAAGCTCGGTTTCGGCCACGCGATGGGGCCGCTGGCCACGACCGACCTGACCGGGGTGGACGTGCTCTACCACGCGGCCAAGAACATCCACACCGACACCGACGACGCGAAGTTCTTCCCGCCGGAGCTGCTGGCCCGCATGGTCGTGGCCGGGGACCTGGGCCGTAAGACCGGGAAGGGCTTCTACACGTACTCGTGAGATGAGGCCGCGGGGGCGAGGGCCGGGGCGGCGGGGACGGTGAAGCTGAACCGGCTGCCGCCGCCCGGGTTGTCGGTGACCGCGATGGTGCCCCCGTGGCGGTCCACGATCCGGCGGCAGATGGCCAGGCCGAGGCCCGTGCCGCCGTAGGACTGGCCGGCGTGCGCGCGGTGGAACGACTCGAAGACGTGCGGCTTGTCCTCGTCGGGGATGCCGATCCCGCGGTCGGCGACCTCGACGCGGACCCACCCCTCGCCGGCGGGGCCGGCGCTGATGTCGACCTTCGGGACGCGGCCGGGGTGGACGTACTTCAGCGCGTTGCCGACCAGGTTGTCCAGCACGTGCCGGAGCATGGCCGGGTCGGCGAGCACCCGGGGCAGGGCGCCCACGTAAACGTCCGGCCGGGTCCGCAGGTGGTTGACCCGCTCGCCCACGACGTCGGCGACCAGCTCGGCCAGGTCGACCTCGCAGGTCTTCAGGGCGGCGTCGCGGGCGGTGACGTAGGCCAGCAGGTCGTCGATGAGCCGGCGCATCCGCACCACGCCGGCGCCGACCCGGTCGAGGCTGTCCGCCGCCTGCTCCGGGCGGTCCGGCAGCGCGTCGCGGGCCATCTCGGCGTGCGCGCCGATCACCGTCAGCGGGTTCTTGAGGTCGTGCGCGACGATGCCGGCGAACGCGGTGAGGTCGGCCTCGCGCTCGCGGGCCTCGGTGATGTCGTGGAACACCGCGATCGCGCCGCGCCGGCCGCCGGCCTCCAGCGGGCGGCCGCTCACGGACAGCAGGAGGCCCTCGGGGCGGTCCGGGTTGCGGATGACCATCTCGACCCGGTCGGTCGACTCGCCGGCCAGGGCGCGCACCAGCGGCATGTCCTCGGTCGGGAACGGGGTGGTGCCGTCGGGCCGGAACATGCCGTAGTGCTCCTGCCACTGCTCCGCGCTGTCGGGGTCCAGCGTGCGGCCGAGCATCTCCTTGGCCGCCGGGTTGTGCACCAGGAACGCGCCGGTCTCGTCGATCACGCCGACGCCGTCGCTGATCCGGTCCAGGATGCCGTTGAGCAGCGCGACCTGGTGGCTGGCCTCGCGCTCGGCCTGGCGCAGCCCCGCGGTGGCGGTCACCACCCGGGCCTCGGCCCGCCCCCGCCCGCCGGCCAGGGCCCACAGCATCCCGCACACCAGCAGCGTGAGGCCGGTGCCGCCGAGCCCGACCAGCAGCGGCAGCTGCGGGGCCGAGCCGCCGAGGCGGGCGGAGTCGGCCGAGATGGCCAGCCGCCACTGCCGGTTGGCGATGGTGACCTCCACGTCGCGGTGCAGGTCGGGCTCGCCGGGCTGGCGCAGGGCGGCCACCCGGGCCGCCTGGCCGCTGCCGTTCTGCGCCCACAGCTCGGCGTTGGCCTGGCCCTGGGTGGCCCGGCTGAGCACCCCGCCGACGAAGTCCTGGCCGCGCAGGCCGAGCACCACCCAGCCCTTGAACTCGTGCTGCCCGTCCGCGGTGGGGTCGCCGTAGGCGGGCGCGGCCAGCAGGAACGACATCTGCTGGACCTCCGGGGCCAGGCCGCGGTCGCGCAGCAGCACGTACGTGTCGGAGACCGCCGGCTGAGCAGAGCGCCGCGCCTCGTACATCGCCGCGGTCGGCTCGGCGACCTGGGACAGGTCGGTGCCGGGGGCCAGCGGCGTGCTGAGGTCCAGGGTCCGGGTGAAGATCGTGAACAGGTGCTCGCGGGCGGCGCCGTCGGGGCGCAGCTCGAGGCCGGGCAGGCCGCGCTGGCGCCAGTACTGCTGGACCGCCGGGAGCCGCGCGTCGTCGGCCGCGACCAGGTACACCAGCGACGAGGCGCCGACCAGGCCGGCCTGGCGCAGGGGCGCGGTGATGGCGGCGAAGTCGTCGGCGGTGAGCTGGTCGTGCGAGCCGACGGCGGCGGCGACGGTGCGCAGGGTGTCGAGGTAGCGGTGGACCTCACTGCCGACGGCGGCCTCGGACAGGCTGGCGGCCCGCTCCAGGACGGCCTGGGCCCGCTCGTGCTGGCCGTGGCGGATGGACGAGGCGGCCTGCCAGGAGGCGCCGAGGCCGAGGACGAGCACCACGGCGATCGCCAGGACGGAGGCCGTGCCGACCTGGCGGACCGCTCTTCGTAGCCGACCCGTCACCCAAACCTGATCGGCCGTGATCCCTGGGGCCTGAGGCACTTGGCACAACGGAGCTGGCAGGGAGGCCCCCCAGGGCCTCCCGTTGTCTGACGGGAGCAACGGTGCCCTGGTTGGGCGGACCTGAGTCCTAAAAGAATTTAGTCCCGTTCGGTCCAGCGGAACGTGAGCAGGCACAGGACCAGGGCGGCCACGATCCAGGCGCCGAGGACCAGCGCGATCGTGCCGTGCTGCCACGCGTGTGAGGTCTCCTGGGGCGCGAACGAGTCCGGCAGGAAGACCGAGCGCATGCCCTGGGTCATCCACTTCAGCGGGAAGACCGAGGCGAGCCCGCGCATCCACGAGGGCAGGTCCGAGTACTGGAAGAACACGCCCGAGATGAACTGCAGCACGATGGCCACCGGGGTCACCACGGCCGGGCCGCTGCGGCCCGAGCGGGCCAGCGACGAGAAGGCGATCCCGCACAGCGTGCAGGCGGCGATGCCCAGCAGCGCGACCCAGCCGAAGGTCAGCCAGCGCCCGGCGGTCGAGGGCAGCTTGACGCCGAAGAAGAGCGCGGCCACCGCGACCAGCAGCACGGTCTCCACGAGGCCGATGGCCAGGACCATGACGACCTTGCCGACGAAGTACGCCGCGCGGGGCATCGGGGTGCCGCGCAGCCGCTTGAGGATGCCCTTCTCGCGCTCCATCGGGATCTGGATGGCCAGGGCCTGGAAGCCGGTGGAGAGCAGGCCGGCGGCGATCATGCCGGCCGCGAAGTACTGCGTGAAGGTCACCCCGGGCGCGATCTCGCCGCCGAAGACCGAGCCGAAGACGGTCAGCAGGATGAGCGGGAAGGCGAGGGTGAAGACCACCGACTCGCGGCTGCGCAGGAACTGCTTGATCTCCAGGCCGCCGCGCAGGAGCCCGAGCCGCAGGGTGTTCATTCGCCGGCGCCGATCATCCGCAGGTACACGTCCTCGAGGCTGGGTCGGGTCACGGTGAGGCCGGGGATCTCGCCGCCGAACTGCTCGGCGAGGCGAGCCACGAGCACGGTCGGGGCGGCCGTGCTCTCGGTGGCCGGGCCGTCGGGGCCGAGCCAGCCGACGGTGGCCTCGCCCTCGCCGCGCCCGCCGAGCCGGTCGGGGGTGTCCACGGCGATGAGCCGGCCGCCGGTCAGCACGCCCACCCGGTCGGCCAGTGCCTCGGCCTCCTCCAGGTAGTGCGTGGTGAGCAGGATCGTGGTGCCGGTGGCGGCGAGCTCGCGGATCAGGCCCCAGAACTCGCGGCGGGCCTCGGGGTCGAACCCGGTCGTCGGCTCGTCCAGGAAGAGCAGCTCAGGCCGGCCGATGATGCCCAGGGCCACGTCGAGGCGGCGCTTCTGGCCGCCGGAGAGGCGCCGGGTGCGCCGGTCCTGGTGCTCGGCCAGGCCGACCCGGGCGATGATCTCGTCGGGGTCGGCCGCGGACGGGTAGTAGGTGGCGAAGTGCTGCAGCACCTCGCGGGCGGTCAGGTCGTCGAACTCGCCGGTGCTCTGCAGCACCACGCCGACCCTGGCCCGCCAGTCCGCGCCGGCCGCCTGCGGGTCGGTGCCGAGCACCGTGACCTCGCCGGAGGTGCGCTTGCGGAAGCCCTCGAGGATCTCCACCGTCGTCGTCTTGCCGGCGCCGTTGGGGCCCAGGAGGGCGAAGATCTCGCCGGCGCGCACGTCGAGGTCCACACCGCCGACGGCGACATGCTTGCCGTACGCCTTGTGGAGGCCGCGCACCGTGATCGCATCCGTCACGGCGCCCACTATAGAACCGGTGACAACTTTCACCGCCTACCACTAATTACCGTTCAGTAGGGTTTTCGCCATGAGGCTTCCCGAGCGGGACCGACCCTGGGTCATGCGCACCTACGCCGGCCACTCCTCGGCCGCCGCGTCCAACGCGCTCTACCGGCGCAACCTGGCCAAGGGCCAGACGGGGCTGTCGGTCGCCTTCGACCTGCCGACGCAGACCGGCTACGACCCGGACGCCGAGCTGGCCAAGGGGGAGGTCGGGCGGGTCGGCGTGCCGGTGGCCCACCTCGGGGACATGCGGACCCTGTTCGACGGCATCGACCTCGACCGGGCCAACACCTCGATGACGATCAACGCCACGGCGATGTGGCTGCTCGGGTTGTACGTCACCTGCGCCCAGGAACAGGGCGTGGCGCTGGAGCGGCTGGCCGGCACCACCCAGAACGACATCGTCAAGGAGTACCTGTCCCGGGGCACCCACATCTTCCCGCCCGGCCCGTCGCTGCGCCTGACCACGGACACCATCGCCTGGACCGTGGCCAACTGTCCGAAGTGGAACCCGGTCAACATCTGCTCGTACCACCTGCAGGAGGCGGGCGCGACGCCGGTGCAGGAGGTCGCCTTCGCGCTCGCCACCGCGATCGCCGTGCTCGACGCGGTGCGCGACTCGGGCCAGGTGCCGCCCGAGCGCTTCGCCGCCGTGGTGGCGCGAATTTCCTTCTTCGTCAACGCCTCGGTGCGCTTCGTCGAGGAGACCGCGAAGATGCGCGCGTTCACGGCGATGTGGGACCGGCTCACCCTGGAGCGCTACGGCGTGGACGACCCGTCGGCCCGCCGGTTCCGCTACGGGGTGCAGGTCAACTCGCTCGGCCTCACCGAGGCCCAGCCGGAGAACAACGTGCAGCGCATCGTGCTGGAGATGCTCGGCGTGACGCTGTCGCGCGACGCGCGGGCCCGGGCCGTGCAGCTGCCGGCCTGGAACGAGGCGCTCGGGCTGCCGCGGCCGTGGGACCAGCAGTGGTCGCTGCGCATGCAGCAGGTGCTCGCGTTCGAGTCGGACCTGCTGGAGTACCCGGACCTGTTCGACGGCTCGAAGGTCATGACCGGGCTGGTCGACGGCATCGTGGCCGGCGCCACCGAGGAGCTCGGCCGGGTGCTGGAGATGGGCGGCGTGGTGGCCGCCGTCGAGTCCGGCTACCTCAAGAGCGCCCTCGTCGGCTCGCTGGCCGAGCGCCGGGCCCGGATGGAGCGCGGCGACGACGTGGTGGTGGGCGTGAACAGGTTCACCGAGACCGAGCCGTCGCCGCTCATGGCGGCCGGCGCCGCCGCGATCGAGCAGATCGACCCGGCGGTCGAGCAGGCCGCGGCCGAGTCGGTCCGGCGCTGGCGGGCCGGGCGGGGCGATGTCTCCGGCGCGCTGGCCGCGCTGCGGGAGGCGGCCCAGGGCTCGGACAACCTCATGGCCGTGACCCTGGAGTGCGTGCGGGCCGGCGTGACCACGGGGGAGTGGGCCGGGGCGCTGCGGGAGGTCTTCGGGGAGTACCGCGCGCCGACCGGCCTGGCCGCCGCGGTCTCGGCCCCGGCCGGCGACCTGGAGCGGGTCCGCGAGCGGGTCCGGCGCACCGCCGGCGACCTCGGCACCGGCCGGCTGCGCATGCTGGTCGGCAAGCCTGGCCTGGACGGGCACTCCAACGGCGCCGAGCAGATCGCCGTGCGCGCCCGCGACGCCGGCTTCGAGGTCGTCTACCAGGGCATCCGGCTCACCCCGGCGCAGATCGTGGCGGCCGCGGTGGAGGAGGACGTCGACCTGGTCGGGCTCTCCGTGCTCTCCGGGTCCCACCTGGCGGCCGTGGCGTCGGTGCTGGAGGGCCTGCGCGCCGAGGGCCTGGCCGACCTGCCGGTCGTGGTGGGCGGCATCATCCCTCCCGGCGACGCCGCCGCCCTGCGCGAGTCGGGCGTGGCCCGCGTCTTCACGCCGAAGGACTTCGCCATCACCGACGTGGTGAACGAGCTGGTCACCGTCGTCCGCGAGGCGCACCACCTGGCCGTCTAGCTCGGTCTCCAGCCCTGGGCCGCGGCCCACTTCGCCGCGGCCTTCTCGTCCTTGCGCCGCTTGCGCCGGCGCATGAGCCAGCCGAAACCCAGGAAGATCAGCAACAGGAACAGCAGCACGACGACCGGCAGCACGATCGCCACCAGCGACAGCGCCACGCTCAGGAAGTCCTCGATCGTGCTCACGATCGGCGCGCCGAACCCGACCGTGGTGGCGTTGACCACGGGCCGGGTGGCCGCCTTCATGCCGTGCACCCCGAGCGATATCAGCCCGCCGACCACGATCGGCACCCACTGATGACTGCTGAAGAACGACCCGGGATCGCTCACCGTCACCGTCTGCGAGCTGGACGCGGCCCCGAAGGCGAGCCCGCCCGCGGTCGGCCGGACGAAGGTCTGCAGGACGTCGTTGACATGGTCGATCATCGGAACCTTGTCGGCGACGAACTCGATGGCCAGCAGGACCGCGACGATCGTCAGCGTCCAGCCGTTCTCCATCCAGGTCCAGTTCGACGGCAGGGTGATGAGGTCCGTGTACCGCGCCAGCACCCCGATCGCCAGCAGCGGGATGTAGGCGTTGAGCCCGGCCGATGTGGCCAGCCCGAGACCCGTCAATGACTCCAACACCCCTTCAGCATGACATCGGGGTGCCAGTCGCACAGGTTAGGCTGTCGGCCGTGCGTCTCGTCATCGCCAAGTGCTCGGTCGATTACATCGGCCGGCTCACGGCCCACCTCCCGCCCGCGACCCGCCTGCTGCTCGTCAAGGCCGACGGCTCGATCTCGATCCACGCCGACGACCGGGCGTACAAGCCGCTGAACTGGATGAGCCCGCCGTGCCGCCTGGAAGAGGCCGAGGGCCAGTGGCGCGTGGTCAACAAGTCCGGCGAGGAGCTGCGGATCACGATCGAGGAGATCCTGCACGACACGTCGCACGAGCTGGGCGTCGACCCGGGCCTGGTCAAGGACGGCGTGGAGGCGCACCTGCAGGAGCTGCTCGCCGCCGCCCCGCAGACCCTGGGCGAGGGCTTCACGCTGATCCGCCGCGAGTACATGACCGCCATCGGCCCGGTCGACCTCCTCTGCCGCGACGGCGCCGGCGCCACGGTCGCCGTCGAGATCAAGCGCCGCGGCGAGATCGACGGCGTCGAGCAGCTGACCCGGTACCTGGAGCTGCTCGGCCGCGACCCGCTGCTGGCCCCCGTGGCCGGCATCTTCGCCGCCCAGGAGATCAAGCCCCAGGCCCGCGTCCTGGCCGAGGATCGCGGCATTCGTTGTGTGGTGCTCGACTACAACGCGTTGCGGGGCATTGAGCGCGATGAGCTGACGCTCTTCTAGGAGCTTTTGCTGGGCTCCGGTCCGCGCAACCTGCGCGCCGTTGCTCCCGTCAGACACCGGTCGGCCCTGGGGGCCTCCCTGCCGGCTCCGCCGTGCCAAGAGCAGCACCGGGTGCTTCGGCCCGCGGTGTTTATCACGATAAGTCGGGCGCTGGCGCGCCACGACTTATCGGACTTATACCCCGCGGCTCATAAGTCCGAAATGTTGAGCTAGAGAGCGCCCGGCACTTCGCAAATTGTATGGAGCCGCGTGTGTCGCCTGGGTCAGTGTAAGTCGCCTGACAAGGTATAAATCCGACATGTCGTGGCGCGCCAGCGCCCGACATGTCGGGTATCGCCCGAACACGCTCGCCGAGCGCTGGAGCTGGTGGTGGGCCGGGCTGGCCTTCGGTGGACTCGCCACCGCCGCGAGAGGCCCGGCCACCGCCAATGGCCGCCGCAACCCGTCGTCACGGGGCCCGAGCGCGCTCGCCGAGTGCCGGAGTAGGCGGTGGGCCCGGCTGGTCTCGCCGGGCTCGCCGCGGCCGCGAGAGGCTCGGCCACTGCCGATGGCCGTCCCATCCCGTCGTGACGGGGCGAGTTCGGGTCTCGGCCTCCCGCAGCAGCGCCGCCCGTCTGGCCGGCGATGAGATGTGCGGTCGGCATGCGGCATCGCCGGAAGGCTCGTCGTGACGTGCGAGTTCCCGGCCCGGGGCGTCCGGCAGCCCCGGCCGGCGACCCGTCGCACGCCGCCCCGTCGGGCCGGCGACGAGACGGCTCTTGGCACGACGGAGCTGGCAGGGAGGCCCCCCAGGGGCCGACCGGTGTCTGACGGGAGCAACGGCCCCTGGTTGCACGGGCCGGAGCCAATTGGGTTTTCCTACTTGCTGCGCCCGTGCACGAGCTGCACCACACGCACGATCTGCTGCATCGTCTTCTCGGTACGGTCGAAGGTCATCGCGGCCAGGACCGTCGGGCCGCGGCGCTTCACGACCGCCTTCGGGCGGGTGAACTCGCGCAGGCCGTCGGCGCCGTGGATGCGGCCGAAGCCCGAGTTGCCGACGCCGCCGAAGGGCAGGGCCGGCATGCCCGCGAAGGTCAGGCTCGAGTTGATGGAGGTCATGCCCGAGCGGACCTGGCGGGCCAGGTCCAGGCCCTGCGAGCGGGAGAAGATGGCGCCGCCCAGGCCGTAGCCGGTGGCGTTGGCCAGGCGGACGCCCTCCGCGGCGTCGCGCACGCGGGCGATGGTCAGGGTCGGGCCGAAGGTCTCCTCCTGCACCGCGGCCGAGTCCTCCGGGACGTCGACCAGGATGGTGGGGCTGACGAACGGGGGCTGGACCGCCTCGGCGCCGCCCAGCGCGGCGCGGCCGCCGCGGGTCAGGGCGTCCTCGATGTGCCGGCGGATGATGTCGATCTGCGACGGCATGGTGATCGGGCCGATGTCGTCGGTGGGCTCGGCGCCGACGCTGAGCTTGGCCGCCCGGGACACCACGCGGTTGAGGAAGTCGTCGAAGACCTTGTCGGCGACGTAGACCCGCTCGATGCCCACGCAGGTCTGGCCGGCGTTGGTCAGGCCGCCCCAGACGCAGGCGGCCGCGGCGGCGTCGAGGTCGGCGTCGGCGGCGACGATCATCGCGTCCTTGCCGCCGCACTCCAGCAGGACCGGGGTGAGGGACTCGGCGGCGGCGGCCATGACCTTCTTGCCCGTCGCGGTCGAGCCGGTGAACGCGATCTTGTCCACGCCGCTGCGGCACAGGGCGGCGCCGACGTCGCCGAGGCCGTGCACGATCTGCAGCACCGGGTGCTCGGGGACGATCTCGGCGAAGCGGTCCACGAACCACTGGCCGACCGCCGGGGTGTACTCGCTGGGCTTGAACACCACCGCGTTGCCCGCCGCCAGCGCGTAGGCGATCGAGCCCATCGGGGTGAGGATGGGGTAGTTCCACGGCCCGATCACGCCGATCACGCCGTAGGGCAGGTACTCCAGGTACGACGCGTGCTCCTTGAGCAGGATCGAGCTGCCCACCCGACGCCGGCCCAGCACCTTGCGCGCGTGCTGCGCGGCCCAGGCCACGTGGTCGATCGCGGCGATCGCCTCGACCAGCGCGTCGGCCCGCGGCTTGCCGCCCTCGCGGTGCATGAGCGCGGCCAGCTCCTCCAGCCGGTTGGTCAGCACGCTGCGGAACGCCAGCAGGCGGCGCTTGCGCCCGTCGAAGCCGAGCCCGGCCCACCAGGCGGCCGCGTCACGCGCGCGGGTCACCGCCTCGGTGACAGAATCGGGGGAGGCGACCGGGAACCGGCCGACCTCCTCGCCCGTGGCGGGGTTGGTCGAGATCAGCGAGCCCTCGTCGATGGCGGGGACGCCGGGAGTTCGCGTGGCGGTCATGGCGCGAGTGTAAACCCGGAGATTACTCACGAGTAGGCCGAGATTCGTTGTCGAGCGTCCGCGTCCGTCTCCGACCGATGGGTACACGAACCCCGAGGAGGAATCCGTGAAGACCGAGAAGCTTTCCGTCCCCGGCGCCACGCTGTACTACGAGGTCCGCGGCTCAGGCCCCGTCCTGCTGCTGATCTGCGGCGGCATCTACGACGCCGAGGGCTTCGCGGGCCTGGCCGACGAGCTCGCCGCCGAGCGCACCGTGGTCACCTACGACCGGCGCGGCAACTCGCGCAGCGCGCTCACCGGGCCGCCGGCGCAGCTGATCGTCGAGGAGCAGGCCGACGACGCCTACCGCATCCTCGGCGCGGTCGGCGTGACCGAGGACGAGCCGGCCGACGTGTTCGGCAACAGCTCCGGGGCGACGATCGCGCTCGAGCTGGCCACCCGCCACCCGGAGATGCTGCGCACCGTGGTCGCGCACGAGCCGCCCGTGTTCGAGCTGCTGCCCGACCTCGAGCACTGGCGCGCCGTGATGGGGCAGGTGGCCGAGGCGTACCGCGACGGCGGCGTCGGCCCCGCGCTGGAGACCTTCCGCACGGCCATGGACATGCACGGCGACGACAACGCCCAGGGCACCCCGCCGTCGCCCGAGTTCGCGGCCCGGATGGGCGGCAACCTCGAGACGTTCGTGGCCTCCGAGATTCCGCCGCTCGGCGCCTACGTGCCCGACCTCGACAGGCTGCGCTCGCTCCCGGTGCGCGTGGTGCCGGCGGTCGGGTCGGCCAGCGCGGGCGAGCCGCCGAACCGGGCCGGGCTGGAGCTGGCGGCGCGGCTGGAGAAGACGGCCGAGGTCTTCCCGGGCGGGCACGGCGGCTTCGGCGACGCCGCGCCGTTCGCGCGGCGGCTGCGGGAAGTCCTCGGCTAGGACGCGTGCTCCTTGATGATGCGCTCGGCGACGACCAGCGGGTCGACAAGCCGGCCCTCGGCGGGCGCATCGAGCCAGCGCTGTTGGCCGGGGAAGTAGGCGCCGGAGCCCGCGGCCCGGCGGATGTTCCCCTGCATCCCGGTGTCCATCTGGCCCGGGTCGATGTTGGCCACGCTGATGCGCGGATCGTCGCGCACCTGGGAGGCGACGGCGTCGAAGAAGGTCTCGCCGGCGGCCTTCGTGGTGCAGTACAGCGCCCAGCCGTCGATGATCCGGTGCGCCGCGCCCGATGAGATGAACAGCAGGCGCAACCGGGCGTCCGAGGGCGCGGCCCGCAGGAACGAGTTGGTCAGCACGGCCGGCGCGGTGAGGTTGACCGCGATCGAGTGGGTGATCGCCTGCGTGGTGAGCCGACCCACCGCGCCGATCGGATCGACCACGGCCGCGTTGTGGATCAGCACCGCCTCGTCGGCGTCGCGCAGGAAGGGGCGCATGACGTCGTAGTCGGGCAGCCAGTGGGCGTCGGCGAGGTCGGTGGAGAACAGTGTGACGTCGCCAGGCCGTTCGTCGCGCAGCCGCTGCTGTTCGGCGGAGAACTGGCGGCCGACCGCCAGGACCCGGTCACCGCGGGCGATGGACACGTCGAAGAGCGCGGCGCCCAGGCCGCGGGATACCCCGGTG
Organism: Dactylosporangium salmoneum; assembly: GCF_039532525.1. Lineage (NCBI taxonomy): Bacteria > Bacillati > Actinomycetota > Actinomycetes > Micromonosporales > Micromonosporaceae > Dactylosporangium > Dactylosporangium salmoneum. Next base: position 70,096 of record NZ_BAAARV010000061.1, on the reverse strand, counting down.
ATCACGACGGCACGCATGCGGTCACTCTATTCCTGTCGCGCGTGCATTCCCATGGGCCGTGTGCCGGGCACCGATGGTCCCTTCGGCGCGGCCGGCGAGCCAGGGCAGGACTCGCCGAGATTTTTCGCGACCGTGCCGAGCGCGTCGGCCAGGGCCGCCGTCTGGGCCGGGTCGAGGTGGTCGAAGATCAGCCGGCGGACGTCGGCCACGTGGGCCGGGGCGATCCGGTCGACGAACTCCCGGCCGGCCTCAGTGACCCGGGCGATGCTCACCCGGCCGTCGCAGGCGTCGCCGGTGATCTCGACGTAGCCGAGGTCGACCAGCTTGCGCATCCGGTGGCTGAGCCGGCTCGGGGACATGTTCATCTGGCCGGCCAGGTCGGACAGGCGCAGCCCCTCGCAGGCGTTGCCGAGCGCGGCCAGCAGCCCGTACTCGACGTGGACCAGGCCGTGCGGGCGGAAGGTGCGCTCCAGCTGCGGGAACCCCACGAGCACGACGGCCAGCAGCGACATCCAGGCGCGGCCCTCGGTGTCGTCCAGCCATCGTGGCTCGTCGGTCATGTGATCCATGGTGCCTTCAGAAGCGGCCGACCGCGATGATCACGGCGATCGCGCCGAGGATAACGTTGATCAGGATCACGTTGTACTCCTTGGCCCGCACGTGGTCGGCGATGGCCAGCACCATGATGACGGCCAGGCCGACGGCGGCCAGCGGGGTCAGGATCGGGGCGATGTCCGTGGCCCACGGCAGGATCAGCCCGAGGCCGCCGAGCAGCTCCATCGCGCCGATGAACTTCACCGTCCCCGCCGAGCGGCGGTTGACCCAGGTCATGTTGCCCGCGAGCTTCTCCTTGGGCTGGGTCGTCTTCATGACGCCGGCCATGAGGAAGGCGGCGCCGAGGACGATCTGCAGGACCCAGAGCACGATGTTCATGGATGTGCCTCTCTTACTTGACGGTTCAAGCGAATGTAGGGCCATGTACTTGAAGCGTCAAGCTTCTACTTTCCCGACGTCCGGGTGAGGGGCGTTCACCCCGGACCCGCCGACCGTGAGCCCATGGAGACGTTGCCGCGGCAGTCCCGATGGGTCACCGGTTTCGCCGTCTTCGGCGGCAGCATGATGATCGTCATCGGCATCTTCCAGGCCGTGGTCGGCCTGACCGCGATCTTTGAGCGGACCTTCTACGTCCTGACCGACAACTACCTCTTCGGCTTCGGCGTCGTCACCTGGGGGTGGATCCACCTCGCCCTCGGTGTGGTCGTGGCGGTCGGCGGGGGTGCAGTGCTGGCCGGGCAGATGTGGGGGAGGGTGCTCGGGATCGTACTGGCATCGCTGAGCGCGGTGGCCAACTTCGTGTTCCTGCCCTACTACCCGCTGTGGTCGATGCTGATCATCGCGGCCGATGTGGCGGTCATCTGGGCACTCACCCGCTATGGGCGCGACGAGGCGGTGTTGCACTAGAGGTGTGTGGGCCGGCCACATGTGACCGGCCCACGCTCAGTGCCACCATGCGGTGATGCACGTCACGACTTCACCGGTTCTGCTCATCCACGGCAACTGTTCCTCGTCGGGCTTCTGGGCCCCTTTGCTGCGTCATCTTCCGTCCGACTGGCGCGTGGTCGCGCCGGACCTGCGCGGGTACGGCGACGGCCCCACCCTCGCCATCGACGCCACGCGCGGCGTGCGCGACTTCGCCGACGACATCGTCCCGGTCCTGTCCGAGCTGTACGAGCAGTCGGGCCCGGTGGTGGTCGTCGGGCACTCCCTGGGCGGCGGCGTCGCGATGCAGCTGCTGCTCGACCACCCCGAGAAGGTCAAGGCGCTCGTGCTGGAGTCGCCGGTCTCGCCCTACGGCTTCGGCGGCACCCGCGACCTGGACGGCACGCCGAACGCCCCCGACTTCGCCGGCTCCGGCGGCGGCTCGGTCAACCCCGACTTCGTGCGGCTGCTCGCCGCCAAGGACCGCGGCACCGAGGCGGAGGCCAGCCCGCGCAACGTCATGCGGGCCTTCTACGCCGCCCCGGGCTTCGACTTCGGCGACGACGAGGAGCTCCTGCTCGACACGATGCTGTCCACGGTCGTGGCCGAAGGGCAGTACCCGGGCGACGGCACCGCGAGCGAGAACTGGCCCGGCACCGCCCCCGGCACCCGCGGCGTGCTCAACACCATCGCCCCGCGCTGGTTCAACCTGTCTGGCATCACGGAGCTGCCGGTCAAGCCGCCGATCGTGTGGATCCGCGGCGACCAGGACGCGATCGTCTCCGACGCCTCGCTGTTCGACCTGGCCCAGCTGGGCAAGCTCGGCCTGGTCCCGGGCTGGCCGGGCGAGGATGCCTGCCCGCCCCAGCCGATGGTCGGACAGACCAGGGCGGTGCTGCAGCGGTACGCCGAGCAGGGCGGCACCTATCGCGAGGTGGTCTACGAGGGCGTCGGCCACAGCCCGCACGTCGAGCGTCCGGAGGACTTCGCCGCCGTGCTGGGGGAGGTAACCGGCTCCTGATGCGCCCGCCCCCGCGATGGGGCACAGTGGTCGATGTGAATCCGACCGACAGCAGCGGCCTGGTCTCGCTGGTCGCCGCGGTCGCCGTGGTGGCCGGCGTGCTGGGCGTGCTCATCCCGATGCTGCCGGGCCTGCTGCTGTGCTGGGCCGGCGTCGCCGTCTGGGCGGTGTTCGGCGGCCACGGCGGGCTCGGCTGGGTGGTCGGCATCGCGGCGACCATCGTGCTGGCGTTGGGGTTCGGGGCGAAGTACCTGGTCCCCGGCCGCAACCTCAAGCGCGCCGGGGTCTCCAACCTCACCCTGCTGCTCGGCGGACTGTGCGGGATCGTCGGTTTCTTCGTCGTCCCGGTGGTGGGCCTGGTGCTCGGCTTCGTACTGGGCGTGTTCCTGGTCGAGCTGGCCCGCCGCCGCGACGGGCGCCGGGCCTGGCAGTCCACCATCCACGCGCTCAAGGCCGCCGGCGTGTCCACCCTCATCGAGTTGGGCACCGCCCTGTTCATCGCCGCGATCTGGCTCGCTGGGGTCTGGCTCGCCTGACCCTTGCCTTGACCCATCGATCCGGTTGCCGACCAAAATTGTCGTACCCCTCTGGCAGAGTGACCGGCATGGAGATCGGTCGCCACATCGACGCCCTGGAGCGGGCCGGCCTGGATCTCGTCGACGCCGCGGAGAAGGCCGGCCTCGACGCCGCGGTCCCGACGTGTCCCGAGTGGACGGTCCGCGAGCTGGTGCAGCACGTCGGCTACGTGCACCGCTGGGCCGCCACCTACGTCCGCGACGGGCGCACCGCGGTGCTGTCCGACGAGGAGGAGGACGACGCGGTCGGCCCGATGCCGGCCGACGCCGACCTCGTCGCCTGGTTCCAGTCCGGCCACACCGACCTGGTCGACGTGCTGCGGGCCGCCGCACCCGACCTCGCCTGCTGGTACTTCCTGCCGGCCGGCTCCCCGCTCGCCTTCTGGGCCCGCCGCCAGGCCCACGAGACCACGATCCACCGCGCCGACCTGCAGGGCGCGATCGGCGACATCGCCGGCGTCGACGCCGACCTCGGCATCGACGGCATCGACGAGCTGCTCATGGGCTTCTACGGTTCGCGCGGCGGCCGCCTGCGCTGCGAGGCCCCGTGCACCCTCGCGGTCCACGTCACCGACGGCGCCCGCGCCGAGGGCCCGCACTCCTGGACGGTCACCATGGCCCCCACGGGCGCCGCGATCACCCGGGGCGTCACCGGCCCGACCGACTGCACCCTGCGCGGGCCGGCCGGCGAGCTCTACCTCGCCCTGTGGAACCGCCGCGGCACCGCCGACCTGCACGTCGAGGGCGACGAGGCCGTCCTCGCCCAGTGGCGCGAGCGGGCCACGATCCGCTGGACGTAACCCGCCGTTGGGTGCGCCGCCGGGCTCACCTCCGCGGCGGCGGTCACCGCGGGCCGGGACCGCACCGTGCTGGCGATGCTGTTGCTGGGCCGGGGCAGGTCGTGAGCACCGGCACCCTGATCGAGGCGCTGTGGTGCATCGGCCCGCCGCCGACCGCGAGGACCCAGCTGCAGTCGTGCGTGCTGCGCCTGCGCCGGCTGCAGGGCGCCGAGGCGATCGCGAGCGACCCGGCCGGCTACGGCATCCGGCTCGGCCCCCGGCGCGCTGGACGCTGAGGTCTTCGACCGCTTGGTGGCGCGGGCGCGGGCCGACCGGGGACCTGGCCCGCTTTCGCGAGGCGCTGGGGCTGTGGTGGGGCGACGCCCTGAACCGCATCGACAGTCCGCTGGTGCGCCAGGATGCGACAGTGCTCGACGAGCGCCAAGCCGTGGCGGTCGAGTCTTCGCCCGGCTCGGGGCCATCGAGCGGGAGGACGGCGAGCGGCGCCTGAAGGAGCTCGGGGCCCCGGGCGTGAGGACGGCGAGCGGCGCCTGAAGGAGCTCGGGGCCCCGGGCGTGACGCCCGGGGTGTCGAGGGCCCAGGCCGGGCCCTCGACACCGGCGGGTCAGGCCGGGCTGCCGCGGCGCAGCATGGCCGGGAAGCGGCGCAGCTGGTCGCGCGGGACCACAAGGGGTACGTAGACGGCCAGGCCGGCCGCGCCGCCGGCCAGGAGCTGGACCACCGCGTAGGGGCCGGTGAACCGGGCGACGGCGACGGCCACCGCGGCGGCCAGGATCGTCGAGAGGATCGGCCGGACCAGCGGCCGGCCGAGCGGGCGCAGCGCCACGTTGGCCCGCTGCAGGAAGATCGCGGTCAGCGGGACGGCCACGAGCACGCCGACGCCGGTCTGGGCGATGGCGGCGCCCTTGATGCCGTACGCCTCCGTGGCGTACCACAGGGCGGGGATCAGGGCGATGGACCAGCCCAGGTAGATCCACAGCGTGGAGCGGGTGGCGCCGGCACCCATGAGGGCGTCCATGGCCAGGCCGGTCACCATGCGCACGAAGGTCAGGCCGACGAGGAGGGCCAGCACCGGCGCGGCCGGTTCCCAGCGGCCGCCGTACAGCAGCGAGATCAGGGGGTGCGCCAGGACCGACATCAGCGCGACGATCGGGGCGACCACGCTCACGAGGACCGGGACAACCTTGTGCACGCCCTCGGCCAGTGCCCGGTCGTCCGTTTCGGACAGGCGGGAGAAGCCGGCCACGGATACGTAGCGTATGGCGGTGCCGAGAATGGTCTGGGCCCACATCGAGGTGTTGAAGGCGAGCACGTAGAAGCCCAGCAGTTCCTGGCCGCTGATCCGGCCGACGATGGCGAGCTGGACGTTCATGACGATGGCCTCGATGCCGAGGCTGATGGCGAGCGGGAAGCCGTACACCAGCAGCTTCTTCGCCACCTCCCGGTCCAGCCCCACGCGCAGCGGCACCTGTGCGTAGATGGTGACCAGGATGCCCGTCACGGCGGCGCTGGCGACCTGGCCCCAGGCGAAGCTGTAGGCGCCCGCGCCCGCGGCGGCCAGCGGGATCGACACCCCGGCCTGGAAGACCAGGCCGATCGTATTGGCGATGATGAGCTTGTCCTGCTGGAACTCGCGCATCAGCTTGGCGCTGCGCACCGCGGTCAGGCCGTCGATGACGATGACCAGGGTGAGCAGGCGGACCACGCCGGTCGCCCCGGCGTCGCCCGAGAACGCGGAGTACGCCGGGGCGGCCAGCCAGAAGCCGCCGTAGACGACGACGCCGAAGACGGCGGCCAGGGTGGCCGCCGTCGGCGCCATGTCTTCGAGCTTGCCCCGCCACTGCACGACGGCGGCGATGAGCCCGACGTCGTTGATGTGCATGAGCACCGCGAGCGCCGCCGTGGCGACGCCGAAGGTGCCGTAGTCGTCCGGGCTGAGCAGGCGGGCCAGGATAAGGCCCATCGCGAACGAGCCGACCTTGGCCGCCAAGGTGCCGACCAGGCTCCACTTCAGACCGCGGCCCGCTTTGTCGCCGATCTCTGTCTGGATCAGCTGGATTTCTTCGGTATTGGTCACTCAGCAGCTTTCTGCGCCGGGATCGTCGACTGGTCCGCGCCGCTGCCGCCCTCCTCGATCTTCTCGAGCCAGGCTTCGCGCCAGTACGGGGTGATCGCGCGGGGGCATAGCGCGTTGAGTGCACCCTCGCAGATGACGCCCTCCAGAACAAGACAAGGGCTCTTCATATGGATCATTCGGCCGGTGTTCTCGTCCACAATGTGTTCGACCCGGCGGGCGATACGGGCCGTTCGGCCGCAGTGCCTCGCCATTTCGGAGTCGAAGCCCATCCCCCGGTTGAGCAGGTTGGCGTCCAGGGTCGGCTCGATCTCCTTGCGCGACAGCACGCGCACGAGGTCGCCGACCTGCAGGCCCTTGCGGATGTCCGGGGTCTTGCCGACCGCGCGGCCCTTGAGGAAGCCCCAGTGCCGGCCGCTGCGGTGGCGGGCCCACTTCGGCAGCACCTTCGCGCTCACGCCCTGGAAGCGGTTGTAGAAGCCCACGCCGATGGCCCGGGCGGCCCACGCCGCGCCGAAGTTGCCGGTGCGCACGTCGGTGACGAACTGGCCGAGCTGCTTGAGCGGCAGCACCTCGGGCGCGGAGCGCAGCAGCTCGGTGGCCTGGCACCGGTAGCGCTCGGCGCCGTCCTCGAATCGCTCGCCGCGCGCGTTCAGCGTGATCAGCGGCAGCAGGCGGGCGTCGTCGGGGGCCTCGGCCGAGGGGGCGGCCGCGGGCTCGCCGTCCGCGACCTTGCGCAGCCATGCCGTCTTCCAATAGATCATGCACGCGGCCTGGCAGCCGCCGTGGCCGCCGCCGTCGCAGCGCACGCCTTCGAGGTGCACCGCGTTGTCCATCTTGCGCAGGCCCGTGCGGGTAAGGGTGTCGCAGGTCTTGTGTGCCAATTTGTAGACCCGCAAGCGCCGACCGCAGTACTGCAGCATTTCGGGCATGAATTGCAAAGCTTCGTATTCGCCGTTCTCATCCAGTGTGGCGAGAATCTCCTCCTGGCTGAGCACTTCGACCAGGTCGCCGGCCCGTAGGTTCAGCGGCTCCTGCCGGACCGAAGTTTGGGTTTGCAAGTCAGACCGCCTCCGTGTGTGACCGCGGTGTGCCGCGGTTCTCCCCTACCGAATCTCACACCCTCCATCACCCGGATTGCCTTGCGCGGGACCGAACTCTCGTTCACCCCGCGTTGCCTCTCGGCTCCGGGCTCGCGGCAGCTTACTCGCTGGAGTTGAAGGGTTACGGTGAAGCCCGCCGCCGGCTTCTCCGCTTTACTGCCCGAAATCTGCAACTCGCGGAAAAAACGACATTCCGCGCCTAGACTCTCCAGGTCGATCACGAACAGATATCCGACACGGGACGGGCGTACTCTACGCACGCCCGAACCGCTCCCCGAGAATATGACAAATTTATGACGCATCTTCCAGTCCCACTTGGCGTCGGCTACGTTCACCGCGGTTCGCATCTCGGCCAAACCAGCTCGTGGGGGGTCTGGTGACCGTGCAAAATCGCCCATTTCACTTCATCACGTCGATGCCGCGTCTGCGTCAACCGATCGAGCAGTGGCGGGATCGGGTTCGGCAGATCGAGGACCTCGGATATCACTCGGTTGCGATCGCCGATCATCTCGGCGACGGCTGGTCCATGGATCCGCTCACGATGATGACGATCGCGGCGGAGGCCACGACGACGCTCCGGGTCTCGACGAGCGTGCTGTGCAACGACTTCTACCACCCGTTCTTCCTCCACCGGTCGATCAGCAACCTCGACATCATCTCGGAGGGGCGGGTGACTCTGGGGCTCGGCGCAGGGTGGCGCCCGCGCGACTATGCCGTGTGCGGGGTGCCATTCGACCCGCCCACGAACAGGGTCAACCGGTTGGAGGAGTCGATCGCGGTCCTCAAGGGCCTTTTCGCCGGCGAACGGTTCAGTTTCGAGGGAGAGCATTTCAGCATCGGTGACGCGCTCGGCGCGCCGCGGCCGGTGCAGACCCCGCACCCGCCGATCATGGTCGGCGGCGGCGGGCGGCGGATGCTGCAACTGGGCGGGCGCGAGGCCGACATCGTCGGGATCAACCCGCCGCGGCTGACCGAGTACAGCGACCCGGCCCGCATGGCACGGGAGCTCAGCGCCGAGGGGCTGCGCGACAAGGCCGCCATCGTGCGCGCGGCCGCGGCCGAGCGGCGCGACCCGGACGAGGTGGTGCTGCAGGCGAACCTGCTCGACGTGCGGGTCAACGGCGCGACGGGCACTGTGAGCCACTCCACCTCCGGCCTGGTCGACTGGCTGGGGGAGGCGGCGGTGGAGCAGTCGCCGCTGGTGCTGCACGGCGACGTCGAGCGCTGCATCGACGCGCTTCTGGAGCTGCGCGAGACGGTCGGAATTACCCAGGTCCACCTGGGTAACGACGCCCACGGGGTCGCCGAAATCGTGAAGCGCCTGTCCTAGTATTCGGGCTAATCGAAATCTAAGACGGCGGTAAAGCGCATTTAACAAGGGTATCGAAGATCAGCATTGCGCATTCGCGTGACCACTTCCCGTGACGAAAATCCCGGGTATGGTGGTCCGCGGCCTTCACCAATCGAGCGCCAAGCGCGAATGGGACAGGGAGCAGCGATGCGAAAGACGTTACGGTTCGCCACGGCCGCCGCGACGTGCGTAATGCTGGCGGCCGGCCTGGCCGCCTGCAAGGACCCCGACCGGCCCTCGGCCGGCGGCAGCACAGGGCCTTCGGCCCCAGCCCCGGCGTCGGCCTCGGCCGCGGCGTCGGCGGAACCGTCGGCGGACAGCGGCCTGGGCAGCCCTTCGGCCTCGGCGAGCCCGTCGGCCAGCGCCTCACCGGCGAAGTCGGCCACGCCCGGCGCCGGCGGCGGGGGAGGTGGGGGCGGCGGCGGCACGAGCACGGGCGGCCCGCGCACCACCGGCAAGCCCGACGCCAGCACCACCGGCGTGCGCCCCGGCGTGCAGCTCGCCGTCGTCAACGGCGACCAGACCTTCTCCGCCGACGGCCAGGTGATCAGCGGGAAGGACTTCCACGGCTTCGTCAAGGTCACCGGCAAGAACATCCGCTTCGTGAACTGCGTCTTCCGGGGACGGGCGACCAGCAGCAACAACGCCCTGCTGGACACCGACCGGGGCACCGGCACCGTGGTGGAGGACTCCGAGTTCGTGCCCTCCAACCCGTCGGCGACGCTGGACGGCATCTACGCCAACAACATCAGCATCTACCGGGCCAACGTGCACGGCAGCGTCGACGGCATCAAGACGGGCAGCAACGTGCTGGTCCAGGACTCGTACATCCACGACATGTCGTGGTTCGCCAGCGACCCCAACCAGGGCGGCGGCCCCACCCACAACGACGGCGTGCAGGGCTTCCTCGGCGACAGCAACGTGGTGCTCAAGCACAACAACATCGACATGTCGACCACCCACGACGGCAACGCGGCCTTCCAGGACTCGGCCAAGAACGCGCGGGTCGAGGACAACTGGCTCGACGGCGGCGGCTGCACCCTGAACTTCAACCACGTGAACGCGCCGCTGGGCGGCATCGTGGTGGTGAACAACCGGTTCGGGCGTCACTCGTCCTTCAACTGTCCGATTTTGCTGAGCACGCAAACCACACTCAGTACTAATTCTGGAAATGTTTGGGCGGACACCGGGCAGCCGATTCCGGCCCCGCAGCGCCACGATTAAGCCAAACCAAAGAAATGGGCCCCGCCGGCGGCGGGGCCCATTTCTGTATCAGCGTCCGATTTCAGTAGGCACCCGTGCCGCGGGCGACCGCGGAGACCGTGCGGGCCAGGATGCGCAGGTCGAGCAGCGGCGACCAGTTGTCGACGTAGTTGAGGTCGAGGCGCACCGACTCCTGCCAGGACAGGTCGGAGCGGCCCGAGACCTGCCACAGGCCGGTCATGCCCGGCTTGACCAGCAGCCGCCGGCGCACGTCCTCGTCGTAGCCGGCGACCTCCGAGGGCAGCGGCGGGCGCGGGCCGACCATCGACATCGTGCCGTTGATGACGTTGAGCAGCTGCGGCAGCTCGTCGAGCGAGGTGCGGCGCAGGATCGCGCCGACCTTGGTGATCCGCGGGTCGCGCTTCATCTTGAACAGCAGGCCGTCGGCGTTCTGGTTGAGGTGGGCCAGCTGGTCCCGCACCTTGTCCGCGTCCTTGATCATGGTGCGGAACTTGTAGCAGGTGAACTCCTCGCCCTTGATGCCCGTGCGGGTCTGGCGGAAGAGCGCCGGGCCCGCGCTGGTCGCCCGGATCATGATGGCGACGAAAAGCATGAACGGCCCGGCCAGGATCAGCAGGATGGTGGCCAGGAGGCGGTCGAGCACGTTCTTCACCGCCCGCTGCGGGCCGGTGAGGATGGGCGCCCGCACGTGCAGCAGCGGGCCACCGCCGCTGGGCAGCACCGCGACCCGCTCGGGGGCGACCTCGGGCAGGGCCGGCGCGACGAGCAGCTCGATGTCGTTGTCGGACAGCTCCCAGGCCAGCCGCCGCATCGCGAAGGGCTCCAGCTCCAGCGGCAGCGCGACCAGCACCGCGGTGCAGCCGGCGCCGAGCGCGGTGCCGGCGACGTCCTTGAGGTCGCCGTACACCGGGATGGAATGCGCGGTGATCTTGCGAGCCTCGTCGAGGTCCGTGATGCACGCCCCGGCGACCCGCAGGCCGTAGGAGCGGTCCCGCCCGAGCGAGGTGAGCAGGCCGACGACCGAGTCGGCCGGGCCGACGACGAGCGTGCGCTGGCGGACGTACTCGCGCTGCAGCGTGCTGAGCATGGCCACCGTCGCGTAGCGGCCGACGACGGTGAGCACCGCGGCCACCGGCACGGCCACGATCAGCGGCTTGAGCAGGTACAGCATGTCGAACAGCACGCACACGGGGGCGAGCACGGCGACGGCGATGACGGCGGCGCGGATGGTCCGGTAGATGGTGCCGGTGCGGTTCTCCAGGAACCAGCGGTCGTACATCCGGCAGCCCGCGAGCAGCGCCAGCCAGAACAACGAGAAGCCGGTGACGGAGTACGCCGGTGGCACGCCCTCCCCAGCGGCCACGAACGCCCCGCCCATGAGATCGGCGGCCATGAACAGCACGACGGTTGTGATGGCGATGGTCACCGCCAGCACGTCGCCGAGAAAGGCGACGAGCAGGTTCCGTCCGGTTGACCTGAGCTTGCGACGCTGGACTCCTGGGAACGCCGCCATCACCGCGGTCTCGACCGTGGCCGAATCCGCCAGAACCATCCCAACCCCCTTACGTGCCTGCTCAGAACCACTTATCGAAGGTGAAATGCGGGTGGCGCCGACCCCGGCCACGGCCGGTACGCGGTCGAACCCCGGCGGTAAGGTACCGAGGATGCCGCATAGCCGGTACCGTCGTGCCGCATTCCCGACCTGGCTGAAGGTGCTATTGACACCGGGGGTGCTGCACCTTTGCCGGAATCGCCGTCAAATAAGGGAAAAAAGGACAAGACGCCACGCCTGAATCCCGAGCTCACGCTGTGTCGCCTTAATTGAGTTCTATGCCGGGCTTAAGGTTCCAACAGCGACGTCCCGCGATGCCCTGCGCCCCGTCCGGCCAGGCGGAACGCTTGATCGACCCGAGGGTCATGATGATCACCGTCCGTCCAATGACCGTTACGCACCGCATCGCCTTAAGTCGGGCGGCACCGTCAAGCCGCCGCCCCCGACAGCAATGGCGCTTCGCCTTCCACCTTGTTTACCAGGCGCCCGCCGATTCGGCTGGGCGGGCATTGGGACAAGGGACGTTCGAAATGCAGGAGCACAATTTGCTGGCCGGGCTTCGTGCCGCCGTTGGGAGGATAGCAGCGCCCGGCCACGTGGCGGCAGTCGCACCCGAGCGAAGTTCTTGTCCGAAATCGACGTTTTCGCAGCTGGGACGGCTCGTTGGTCGGAATATCACCCGGCCCGTCGGAGGACTTGTTGCCGTACTTTCGGCTCCCTCACTCGCTCCGCCGGTACTATCCGGGGCTATCCGGGTGGCTTCGAATCCTTGGTGGGAGCAGCTCGTGGGTAGTAGTACCGCGCCCGTCGTCAGCATTGTCACCGTCGCTCACAACGCCCGCGAGGCCCTGCTCAAGGGCCTGGCCGCGGTAGAGGCCGGCACCGAGGTGCCGACCGAACTGATCGTGGTGGACAACGGATCGACCGACAACACCGCCGCCGCCATGCGGCACGCCTTCCGCGAGGTCGCGCTCGAGCGCCGCAAGGCGCCGCTGCCCCCGCTGGCCGCGGCCAACCTCGGCGCCGCCCGCGCCCGCGCGCCCTGGCTGCTGTTCCTCGACCCCGGCCTGGAGCCGGTCGGCGACGCCATCCGCACGCTGCTCGAACACGCCGGGGGTCACCCGGAGGACCGGCTGTGGACCGGCCGCACGCTGCGCGACGGCGCCGACGACGGGCGGACGGTCGAGGGGCCGCCTTCCCTGTGGGGCACGGTGTGCCTGGCCGCCGGGCTGCCGCTGGAGCCGGAGCGGCTACCGGGGCTGGACCGGGCGATCGGGGGAGCGGTGCCGGCCGTCACCCCGCGGATGCTCCTCGTGGAGCGGGGCCTGTGGGAGGCCCTCGGCGGGTTCGACGAGTCCCTGCCGGCCTCCGATTTGTCGGTACGCGCACGAGCCCACGGCGCCCGCCCGACCCTCGTCCCCGACGCGCAGATGGCCTCCCTGAGTCCCGCGCCGGCCCGTCCCCCCGTCTCTACCGCGGGGCTGGCCGCACGGATGGCGTTCGCGCGGCGGCACTGGAGTCCGGGCCGCGCCCGGGCGGCGGGATGGGTGCTCGGCGCGGCCGCGCTGCTGCGCTCGGTGACCGGCGATCCGTGGCGGACGGCCTGGCAGGCCCGGGCCGCGTGGCTGTCCACGGTGGACGAAGGGCACCTGACGCCGCGTCCGTCGGGGCCGTTGCTGACCGCCCTGCCGGCGCAGCGTCCTTCGTCGTCCTTGCCTTCGTCGTCGGAGCCGTCTTCGTCGGAGCCGTCTTCGTCGGAGCCGTCTTCGTCGTCGGAGCCGTCTTCGCTGCGGCCCCGTGAGGGCTCGCGTCAGCCGTAGCGCGGGGCGCTTCGGGAGCGCTGGACGTTCGGGGTGCGCCGGTCGCGGGCCCGCCAGCAGCCGGCGTGCCAGTGGCGGCGATCCGTCAGGTCGCCGCGCTCGTCGGCCGGCCACGCCACCAGGTGCGGCACGCCGGGCGCGATCTCCTGGTCACAGCCGGGGCAGCGGTACGCCTTGACGGCCGCACCGGCCGGGATGTTGCGCACCTGCCACTCGCCGTCGCTCCACGTCTGCACGGCGCCGACGCCGCGCTTGATCCGCTCGAGGTCGAGCGGTGGCGGTTCGTCGTCGCGCTTGGGGTGGTTGCGTCGGGGGGACACGTTGTCAAGCGTAATAGTTCAGCGCTTGGAGTAGTCGCGGAAGCCCCGCCCGACCTTGCGGCCCAGGTATCCGGCCGTCACCAGATGCTCCAGGAGCGGGGCGGGGGCGAAGCCGGGCTCGCGCAGTTCGAGGTACAGCTCCCGCTGGATGGCCAGCGACACGTCCAACCCCACGACGTCGAGCAGCTCGAACGGGCCCATCGGGTAGCCGCAGCCCAGCTTCATCGCGTTGTCGATGTCGTCGGCGGTGGAGTAGGAGGCCTCGACCATCTTGACGGCGTCGTTGAGGTACGGGAACAGCAGCGCGTTGACGACGAACCCGGACCGGTCCGCGCACACCACCGGGTGCTTGGCCAGCGCCCGGCAGACCGCGGTGGCCGTGGCCACGGTCGCCTCGGAGGTGCGGATCGTGCGCACCACCTCGACCAGCCCCATCACCGGGGCCGGGTTGAAAAAGTGCAGCCCCACGACGTCGGCCGGCCGCTCGGTGGCCATCGCCAGCTCGATGACCGGCAGGCTCGACGTCGTCGTGGCCAGCACGACGCCCGGCTTGCAGATCTCGTCCAGCGAGGCGAACAGTGCCTTCTTGACCGACAGCTCCTCGACGACCGCCTCGATCACCAGGTCGACGTCGGCGAGGTGCTCGATCGTCGCCGACCAGGTGACCCGGCCCAGGGCCGCGTCGCGCTCGGCCTCGGTCAGCTTGCCCCGCACCACGCCCTTGTTCAGCGAGGTCTTCAGCGCCTCGCAGGTGCGCCCGGACTGCTCGGCGCCCCGGGTCACCGAGACGACCTCCAGCCCGGCCCGGGCGAAGACCTCGATGATCCCGGTGGCCATCGTCCCGGAGCCGATCACGCCCACCTTGGCCACGCCTCGCGCGGCCGCCGCGGCCTCGGCGTCGCTGCGCGGGGTGGCCTCGTCGGCCACCACGACGGGCGAGCCCGGCTTCTCGTACGTGTAGAAGCCCCGCCCGGACTTCCGCCCCAGCAGCCCGGCCGTGACCATCTGCTTGATCAGCGGCACCGGGGCATGCCGGCGGTCGCGCCCGCCGCGGCGGTACATCGTGTCGAGGATCTCGTAGGCGGTGTCGAGCCCGATGAGGTCCATCAGCGCGAGCGGCCCCATCGGCAGCCCGCAGCCGAGCCGCATCGCCGCGTCGATGTCCTCGCGGGTCGCGTACCTGGACTCCAGCATGGAGACGGCCTGGTTGAGGTACCCGAACAGCAGCGCGTTGGCGATGAACCCGGCCCGGTCGCTGATCGTGACGTCGACCTTGCCCAGCCGGCCGCACAGTGCCTCGATGTCGGTGACCACGTCCTCGGCGGTGACGACCGTGCGCACCACCTCGACCAGCTTCATGACCGGCGCGGGGTTGAAGAAGTGCATGCCGATGACCTGGTTGGGCCGGCCGGTGGCCACCGAGATCTCGGTGACCGACAGGCTCGAGGTGTTGGTCGCCAGGATCGCCTCGGGCTTGCACACACGGTCGAGCTCGGCGAAGATCCGCTGCTTGAGGTCGAGCTGCTCGGGCACCGCCTCGACGACCAGGTCCGCGGCGTGCAGCGCGTCGAGCCCGACGGCGAAGGTGACCCGGCCCAGCAGCGCGTCGCGGTCCTCCTCGGCCAGCTTGCCCTTGCGTACCGCCCGGTCGACCGACCCGCGCAGGATCCCCTCACCCCGGTGCAGCGCCGCATCGGTCACCTCGACCGCGGTCACCGCCACCCCGTTGCGGGCGAACACCTCGACGATCCCGGCGCCCATTGTGCCGAGGCCGACCACGCCCACGGATGCAAACTCGCGCCCCATCGCACGCCCTTCCCAAACGAACGCTCAGGTTACTGGCGAGTCTGCCATGGCGGCCCGCCCCCGAACCTTCTGGTGTGGCAAATGCCCTATGCGTGCTGTCGCCCACTTCCGCACCCGCGCGGGTCACGCCGTGTTCGCCCGTGCGGCGGCCCTGTGGCACCGCGCCCGTGCTGCGTTGCCGCGCCCGCGCCTGTGCTGGCCGCGCTCCGCGCCCATCGGCGCTGCTCGATTGTGCCCGCGCGTCCCGGCATCGCGCCCCGCGCCCCGTGCCCGCGTCCCGTGTCCGTCCCTCGCCGGCTGCCCTGTGTGGCTGCGGTTGAGGGTGAGCGGCCTGGAATGGGATTTCGGGCGGTCCCATCGGCGGGGGACAAGAGCCAAAGTCGGGCGCCCTGCGCTCGGGCCTGTGCCTCGCGCCTGTGTGCCGCGATTGAGGGTGAGCGGTTTGGGATGGGATTTCGGACGGTTCTGTCGGCGGGGCATATGAGCGATAAGTCGGGCGCCCCGCGCCCGACTTATCGCTTTCGGGTCAGTTGCCCAGGAACCAGCGGGTGGTGGAGGTGCGCACCGTGCGAGCCGGGTGGGTGAGACGCCACACGGTCCCGCACATGCCGCAGGTCAGGGCCAGGATCATCGTGTACGTGCTGAAGCTCAGCGAGTCGAACGTCCCGGCCACCACCAACGCGATCAGCTGGGTCGAGATCAGCGCCGCGCAGAGGTGCTTGTCCTCCGGGGTGGTGGAGCGGCGGTAGGCCAGGAACGCCAGCACGATGCCCGTGAGGTGCAGCAGGGCGAGGACCGCCGCGCCGATGTAGCCGTTGGCGATGAGCGTGACCAGCCACTGGTTGTCCAGGATCTGGTACTGCGGCGCCACCCACGTCCCCGTGCCCCGCCCGAACCACGGCCGCTGCGCGATGTAGTGGAACGCGAGCGGGTAGCGGTCGGCGCGGACCGTGAAGGCCGGGTTGCTGGACGGGTCGTCGAAGAGCCGGGTCAGCGTGCGCAGCAGGCCCGGGCTGGCCCCGCCCAGGCCGGCGAGCATCACGCCGGTCATGATCAGGATGTTGTACCGCGTGCGCCAGGCCCAGACCGGGATGAGCACCACGAACATCAGGATGATGGCGAGGATGCCCGTGCGGGAGATGGTGGCCGCGTTGCCGGCGGCCAGGCAGATGCACGCGAACGCCGAGATCTGCCGCCGCCAGCGGGTGCCGGCGTGCATGGCGAAGTGCATGCCGAAGGGCAGGATCAGCGCCAGCGTGGCCGCCAGTTCGATGTAGTGCGTGGTCGTCGCGGCCACCCGGACGCCGCCGCCGCGCTCCTCGAAGCCCGGTGCCCAGCCCTTCGCCTCGAGGCCCGGGATCTGCAGGTACGTCGTGATGTCGATCTTGGTGACGTACTGGATGATCCCGATGGCGCCGACGACCGCGCCGCATAGGACGAGCACCTTGAGCACGCCGCGCAGGCGGATCCAGTTCGGGACGCCGTCGGCCGCGGTGAGCAGGATGCCGGCGAAGACGCCGTAGTACAGCATCACGCGGTCCGCGGAGTTGGCCTCCATGGACGTCAGGCCGCGCATGAACCCGATCGCGTAGGAGATGAGCGCCGAGACCAGGAAGGCCATGAGCGCCCATCGCATCGGCTGCGGCCCGGTCATCGACAGCGTCGGCGTGAAGCGGGCCAGCACCCACCAGATGAACAGCAGCAGGCCCATGACGAGGCCGGGCCGGCCGATGTCCGTCATGCCGGGCAGGATCAGCCGGGCCGGGACGAGCAGGATCAGCCCGACGCACACGCTGAGCAGCGCCGCCGCGTCGATGCGGGTCACGCGGCGGCGGGTGACGTACGTCCGGCCGAAGACGAACGACGGTTCGAGGTCGGCCGAGTAGTACGGAGTGAAGGTGGTCACCGGTTGGTCGCGCCCGCTTAGCTCGACTGGCCGCGCTTGGCCGTCGGCTTCGGGGGCATCGCAGACAGCGGGATGATCACGGTCGAGTCGGCGTCGGCTGTCTTCTCCACCTCGCGATCGCGGGTCTCCCAGTTGGCCGGCCGCTGGTACTGCACCGTGAGCCCGGCGTCGGCCGCGGCCTGCCCGGCCGCCGCGCCGGCGACCACGGGCACCTGGTGGCCGTCCCGCATGCCGCCGCCGCCGACCGAGCCGCCGCTGCGCACCGGGGTGCCGGCGCGGGCCGAGACCGGCTGGGCCGGCAGGGGAGCGGTGGTCGAGGAGGACTCGTAGCCCTCGTCCTCCTCGTTGCGGCGGCGGTTGTTGCGGCGGCGCAGCCAGGCGTCGCCGCCGATCGTGATGCCGGCGGTGAGCAGGATCCCGGCCGCGGCCACGGCGACGAGCGCGCGCTTGACCTTCGACGTCGACTTCTTGACGTTGGCGCCGAGGTCGAGCCGCTTGACCGTGATCAGGCTGCTCTCGCCGACGCCGAGCGACGTCTGCAGCCGCGCGACGCTGTCGGTGAAGATCGTGACGAGCTTCTCGGCCGTGTCCCGCGCCTGGCGGGCCGACGTGCCGGTGATTTCGAAGGTGACCAGCGGGGAGTTCTGGCCCATGGTCACCGTGTAGGTGTCGGCGTAGCCGGTCCGCTTGAACTCGTCCACGACGGTCTGGTCCAGCGCCTGCACGATCGCGGCGTTGCCCAGCGTCTGCAGGCCCTGGGAGAGCCAGGGGTTGCGCTGGTCGGCGCTCGTGAGCTGCTGCTCCGGCGTGGTGTTCTTGGCCGGGGCGGGCGGCACCAGTTGCACGTAGGCTGTTCCGACGTAGTCGGGCTTCACCTGGCTGACCGTCACGCCGGTGATGACGGCGGACAGCAGCAGCATCGGCAACGCTATCTGCCAGCGTCGCACGAGCAGCTTCGTGATGTCCCAGAAGTCCAACGTCGTCCTCTCCATGACCGCGCCGCGCGCTGGCCCCGTGATCGGTGCGCCCCCGTGTTGTGCGCCTTCAGTGTCCAGTCGTCTCAGCTGGACGGCAAGAACGGGGCGGGCCGCTAGCCCGACACCCTACTGCCTCATTGCCCGCCCGCGAATCGGCCTTCGGCTGGGCGAACGCTGTGAATTAGGCTCATGTCGGGTTGGCGACAAACCTTCGTCCGATCAACCGATTACCCGTCCGCTGCGTTGCAGACCACGATCGCGTCGGCCCTAGCGGGGCTTTACTGAAGTTCACGCCAGGGTGACAAGTTCATTTGGAGGGATCCGCCGGTATGCCGACTTCGGTCGTCAACATCACCGTGCACGGAATCGGCCCGACTGTCAGGACACTCGACCCCGGCGAAGACGGCACGTGGGTGAGCGTCGAGCAGTACGAGCGGATGCTGGACGCGGCGGTGGGCCGGGACGACGTCCGGATCACGTTCGACGACGGCAACGCCTCGGACCTCGAGGTGGGCCTGCCGCGACTGCTCGAGCGGGGGCTCAAGGCCCAGTTCTTCGTGCTGGCCGGCGAGTTCGGCAAGCCCGGCCGGCTCGACGTCGACGGCGTGCGGGAGCTGCTCGCCGCCGGGATGGAGGTCGGTTCCCACGGCTGGGCGCACCGCGACTGGCGGCGCATCTCCGAGGAGCAGGTGCAGGAGGAATTCGACGACGCCCACAGGGTGCTCGGCGAGATCGTCGGCCAGCCGGTGACCGAGGTGGCCGTACCGTTCGGGTCGTACGACCGGATCGTGCTCAACCGGCTGCGCAAGGCCGGCGTCACCCGCGTCTACACCAGCGACGGCGGCCGCGCCCAGGCCGACCAGTGGCTGCAGGCGCGCAACAGCATCCGCCACGACCTGGACGCCGAATGGGTCGAGCGGGTGATCAACGGATCGGACTCGCCCAAGGTTCTCGCGCGCCGGTTCGCCGCGCGCAATGTCAAACGACTCCGTGGAGCGCCGTGACCAGCATCGCGATCGTGATCGTGACGTACAACAGCGCCGAAGTCCTGCCAGGCTGCCTGGCATCGCTGCTGCCCTCCGAGGGCGTCGACATCACCCGGGTCGTGGTCGTCGACAACAACTCCCGCGACGACTCCGTCGCCCTCACATTCGCGGCGGCCGACCGGCTGCCGATCCGCTCGGTGCAGACCGGGCGCAACGCCGGCTACGCGGCCGCGGTGAACGCGGGCGTGGCGACCCTGGCGGAGGAGAAGTACGACGCGATCTGGGTGATGAACCCGGACACCCGCCTGCGCCCGGACACGCTGCGCATCCTCGCCGAGGCGCTGCGTGAGCCGCGGCGGGGGATCATCGTGCCGAAGATTCTCAACCCGGACGGCACCCTGCAGCCCTCGCTGCGGCGCAAGCCGACCGTCGGGCGGGCGCTGGCCGAGGCCGTCATCGGGGCCAAGGCCGGGCACATCGGGAGCATCGGCGAGCTCATCGCCGACCCGCGCGAGTACGAGCGGCCGCACGCCGCGATCTGGGCCACCGGCGCGGCGATGCTGCTCGGCGCCGACATGGTCCGCGAGATCGGCGACTGGGACGAGTCGCTGCTGCTCTACAGCGAGGAGACCGAGTACGCGCTGCGCGCGGGCGATCACGGCTGGTCGCTGTGGTACGACCCGCGGGCCGTGGTCGAGCACATCGGCGGCGAGTCGGGCACCAACCCGAAGCTGGCCGCGCTGCTCGTGGTCAACAAGGTCCGGCTGTTCAAGCGGCGCAACAACCTGGCCAGCGCGTCGGCGTACTACGCCGCCGTGACGCTCGGCGAGGGAGTGCGCGCCCTGCGTGGCCGGCGCACCTCGCGCGCCTCGCTGGCCGCTCTCATGCATCCCAAGCGCAAGCCGAGCCTCGGAGACTGACGCGTGAAGGCGGTACCGTTCGACCAGCTCACCGGGGCCCAGGTGGACGCGTGGCACAAGCTGCGCGCCGTCAACCCGCTGCTGGACAGCCCGTATTTTCACCCCGGCTTCGCCGGCGCCGTGCACGCGGCCGGCAACCCGGTGGACGTCTACGTCGGCACCGGCCCGACCGGCGAGGTGGAGAGCCTCTTCCCGGTCCACCGCGACGGCGGCGTGCTGCGCCCGGTCGGCTGGCCCGGCGCCGACTTCCAGGGCCCGATCCTGGCCCCCGGCACCGCCTTTCCCGTCGCCGGGATGCTCGGCGGCGGCGTGCGGGCGCTCGAGTTCGACCACCTGCTGGAGCTCGCCGACGACTTCCGGCCCTGGATCACCGGCAGCCGCCCCTCGCCCCTCGTGGACTGCACGGGCGGCCTCGACGGGTACCTCGCCCGCGCCTCCAAGTCCGGCAAGGACAACATGGGCCAGGCGCGGCGGCGGGCCAACAAGGCCGAGCGCGAGATCGGCCCGATCCGCTTCGTCGCCGACTCGCTCGACGAGGGCGACCTGGCGAAGGTGATCGAGCTCAAGCGGGCCCAGTACGCGGCCACCGGCGCCAAGGACTACTTCACCGAGCCCGGCCGCCAGGAGCTGCTCACCGCGCTGCTGCGCACCCGCGGTACCGAATTCGCGGGGATCCTCTCGACCCTGCACGCGGGCGACACGCTGCTGGCCGCCCACTTCGGCATCCGGGCCGGCGGCGTCCTGCACTGGTGGTTCCCGGTCTACGACCCGGCCCACGCCGGCCTCGCGCCCGGCTGGATGCTGCTGCGCGAGCTGGTCATGGCCGCGCCGCAGTTCGGTTTCACGCGTATCGACCTGGGCCGGGGTGACGACGAGTACAAACGGCGGGCGAAAACCGGTGAGACCCCCGTCTGCCAGGGCATGGTCACCCGCAGCACGGCCCGCCGCGCGCTGCGGGCCGCCCGAGAGTCCCTGGTCACCGCGGCGAAGGACTCGCCGCTCGGCCCGCAGCTGCGCCGCGTCGTGCGCAAGCTGCGCACGATCAAGCGCTAGCCACGCGCATTACCTGGGGAGCGATGCACATGGCCAGAAGGGCCCTGATCCTGGTCGAGAACCTGTCCGTGCCGTTCGACCGGCGCGTGTGGCAGGAGAGCCTCGCGCTGCGCGACGCCGGCTGGGAGGTGATCGTGATCTGCCCGCAGGGCACCAAGCGCGACACCGAGCCCTACGCGGAGATCGACGGCATCAAGATCCACCGGTACCCGCTCGACGCGGCGACCGGCGGACCCGTCGGCTACGTCAAGGAGTACGGCAACGCGCTGCGGCACACCCTGCGCCTGGCCAAGAAGGTCGGCCCGGTCGACGTCGTGCACGCCTGTAACCCGCCGGACATCCTCTACGTCGTGGCCAACCGGCTGAAGAAGCAGTACGGCAGCCGCTTCGTCTTCGACCAGCACGACCTCGTGCCGGAGCTGTACCTGTCCCGGTTCAACCGCGGCAAGGACCTGCTCTACCGGGGCGTGGTGCGGGCGGAGAAGGCCACCTACGACGCCGCCGACGTCGTCATCGCCACCAACGAGAGCTACCGCCAGGCCGCCATCACCCGCGGCGGCAAGCGCCCCGACCAGGTGTTCGTGGTGCGCAGCGCGCCCGTCGTCGAGCGCTTCCACATGGTGCCGGCCGACGAGTCGATCAAGAAGGGCAAGCCCTACCTGCTGTGCTACCTCGGCGTGATGGGGCCGCAGGACGGCGTCGACTACGCGCTGCGGGCCCTGGCCAAGCTGCGCGACGAGGTCGGGCGCACCGACTGGCACGCCGCGTTCGTCGGGGCCGGCGACACGTTCGAGCAGATGCAGGAGCTGGCCCGGGAGCTCGGGCTGGCCGACATGGTGACGTTCACCGGGCGGATTCCCGACGAGGACCTGCTGCGGTACCTCTCCACCGCCGACGTCTGCCTGTCGCCCGACCCGCTCAACCCGCTCAACGACGTCTCCACGATGAACAAGATCATGGAGTACATGGCCATGTCCCGGCCGATCGTCAGCTTCGAGCTGCGCGAGGCGCGGGTCTCGGCCGGCGACGCCGCCCTCTACGCCCCGGCCAACGACGAGTCGGCGTTCGCGAAGCTGACGTCGTACCTCCTCGACAACCCCGAGGAGCGCCGGCGCATGGGCGAGATCGGCCGCGCCCGGGTCAGCGGCCCGCTGTCGTGGGAGGTCTCGAAGGCCAACCTGGTGGCGGCCTACGAGAAGGCCGTGGAAGGGCTACGGCTGCGCGTCCCCGCCCAGCGCGGTTCGGGTGCTGGCGTCGCTGCCCCAGCCGGCCCGGTCGCGGCGCAGCCGGCTCACGGTCTTGTCCAGGACCATCACGCTCAGGTAGGCGGTGGCGTCGACGGGGCTCACGCTGCGGCGGCGCACCAGGCGTACCAGGCCGCCCAGTCCCAGAGCGGCTTCCCCACCGGGCCCCTTGAGGGCGGCCAGCTGCCGATTCCCCCGGCGCACCCGGACCCGTCGGTTGAGGTGCGCCGCGATGGTCCGGGCCGGTTTGACCAGTGAGCGGGCCTCGGCCACCACGGCCCGCTCGTGCGGGGCGAAGCTGGCGTGCACCCAGCCGTCGTCGGAGATCACATCGGGCATCGGGAAGACCCGGCCGTGGCCCTCTTCGGTGAGCACGTAGACGCCGGCCCCGGCCAGCGCCCGGGTCGGGGAGATCATCCGGTCGTGCACCTTGTGCACCCGGCCGATCAGCGAACCCACCCGGCTCAGGTCGAACTCGGGCACCGGCGAGCAGGCCAGCACGCCCGGGCGCGCGCACGCGGCGGCCAGCGCGCGCACCGCGTCGGCGGTCAGCTCGACGTCCGCGTCGAGGTACACCCGCGGGAACGTCCGGCAGGCCTCGTCGCCCAGCCGCAGCGCCGGCACCTTGCCCGGCACCTCGGACTCGATCACGCGCACGCCCGGCACCCTTCTGGCCGCGTCGGCGGTACCGTCGGTGCAGGCGTTCGGCACCACGATGACGTCGAACTCGCCGGGCTCGGTGCCTTCGAGCAAGCGGCGCAGGTTGTGCTCGATCACGGCCGCCTCGTTGTGGGCGGGGATGACGATGCTGACCACCGGACCAACCTCCTCAGGCCGCTGCACACGATAGCGGCCATGCGCCCGCATCCGATCGGAGTATGTCGCTCATGACCGAACTGGCCGTCATCACCCCGACCTATCGGCCGGACGCCGAGCTCTTCGACCTTCTGCACGCCTCGGTCCTGCGGTTCACCCCCGCCGACACGGTGCACCACGTCTTCGTCTCGGAGGCGGACCTGCCGCTGTTCTCCAAGTACGAGGGCCCACGCTGCAAGGTGCGCACGAGCAGCTCGATGCTGCCGCGCCGGTACCGCCCGGTGCCCGGCATGAACTACCACGTGAACGTGCGCCGCCCGTGGCCGCCGGTGCGCGGCTGGATCATGCAGCAGACCATCAAGCTCGCCGCCGCCGGCGACCTCGACGCCGACCTGGTCCTCATGGCCGACTCCGACGTCGTCTTCGTCCGCCCGACGACGGCCGACCGCTTCCAGGTCGAGGGGCGCCGGTGGCTGTACCGCGAGGACGGCGGCGTCACCGCGGACATGGAGCGCCACGTCATCTGGCACCGGGTGGCCCGCGAGCTCTTCGGCCTTCCCCCCGCGCCGCCCCCGCCGCTGCCCGACTACGTGAGCCCCCTCAACGCCTGGGAGCCCGCCGTGGTCCGCGCCATGCAGCAGCACATCGAGAAGGTGACCGGCCGCAACTGGCTGGACGTCTTCAACGGTCAGCTGCACATCTCCGAGTTCATCCTGTACGGCGTGTTCGTCGACGAGGTCCTGCACGCCGGCAAGGACCTGCTCCCGTCGGACATCACGGTCTGCCACAACAACTGGCAGCGCTCCCCGCTGAGCGTCGACGAGGCCGTGAAGTTCGCCGGCGAGATCGGCCCCGA
Organism: Dactylosporangium salmoneum; assembly: GCF_039532525.1. Taxonomy (NCBI): domain Bacteria; kingdom Bacillati; phylum Actinomycetota; class Actinomycetes; order Micromonosporales; family Micromonosporaceae; genus Dactylosporangium; species Dactylosporangium salmoneum. The sequence continues at coordinate 46,213 of NZ_BAAARV010000061.1, read as the reverse complement.
CGCGGTCGCCATGATGATCTCGGCGAAGTCCGACACCCCGCTCGAGCCGCGCCGGGCCGCCATCGCGCGCGTCGCGGAGATCGTGGGGTCGCGATGACCGCTCTTGCCTCCTCGGAGGAGCCGACCGTCGTCCAGGCCGCGATCAGGCGCCCGCGGCTGGTGGGCCTGGACGGCATCCGCGGCGTGGCGGCCCTGTGCGTGATGCTGCACCACTGCTGGCTGCTGGCGTTCCCGGGCTACCCGGCCACGCACGGCCCGCTGTACCTGGCGTGGCTCATCTACGGCCACCTCGCCGTGGTCGTCTTCATCACCCTGTCCGGCTTCTCGCTGGGCGTGGCCCCGGCCCGCCGCGACTGGCAGCTCGGCGGGGCCAAGCGCTTCGCGCACCGCCGCGCGTGGCGCATCCTGCCCCCGTACTGGGCCGCGCTGATCTTCAGCCTGATCATCGCCTGGACGATCGTCCCGCAGCCGGAGACCCCGCCCCCGACCGGCAAGTCGGTCGTCATCTTCGGCCTGCTGCTGCAGGACGTCTTCGGCTCGCCGTCGCCGAACGGCGCCTTCTGGTCCATCGCCATCGAGGCCCAGCTGTACATCGTCTTCCCGCTGCTGCTCGTCATCCTGCGCCGCGCGGGCACCGTCGTCCTGCTGACCGCCGTGACCCTGGTCGTGTCCACCATCGGCGTCCTGGCCCCGCGCGTCTCGGTCGTCGACATGCTGATGCGCTTCACCCCCGAGTTCGCCGTGCTCTTCACCCTGGGCCTGATCGCCGCCGGCGTGCTGCGGGCGAGCGACCGCGTGTACCGCCTGCCGTACCAGTGGTTCGCCCTGCTGGCCGCCGCCCCGATCGTGACGCTGATGGTGCTGAACGGCTCGGTGTGGACCATCACGCACTACTTCTGGATCGACATGGCCTTCGGCCCGGCCGTGGCCCTGCTGCTGGCCGCCGTGGCGACCGCCCGCCCGCGCCCGCTGGTCCGGTTCCTGGACACCCGCCCGCTGCGCTCGCTCGGCTCGTTCTCCTACAGCCTGTACCTGACCCACGCCCCGATCGTCGTGGCCGTGTACTTCAAGCTGATCGACGGCCGCTTCGCCTCGGGGCAGCCCGCCTTCTGGGCGCTGGCCGGCGTGGCCGCCCCCTTGTCGATCGCCTTCGCGTGGTCGTTCTCGCGCTTCTTCGAGCTGCCGTTCCAGCGGTACCGCGACTGGCCCGCCCTGCGAGCCGCCGTGCTCCGCCGCCCGGCCCCGGAGCCGGCCGCTCCCTGACGCCCTTGCCGGGGCCGTTCGACGGCCCCGCCCGGCCCCGGAGCCGGCCGCTCCCTGACGTCCTCGCCGGGGCCGTGTCGGAGATGCCCGGCCGGGTGGTGAGCTACGGCAACACCCCGAACAAGGCCGCCGCCCTTGGCGAGAACATCATCCTGCTGGCCAACCTGGCCGTCTCCGCGTGGCTGCTGATCGCCTTCCTGCGCCGCTGCCGGCCGTTCGCCGCCCTGGAACGCTGGCAGACCGGCTACCTCCCGGCCTACGCCGCCTGGACCTGGGCCGTCGTCCTCGTCCTGCCGCCGCTGTACCACTATCACTGAGTGCAGACGTTCGATCTTCTGACCACGTTGTTGCGCCGCGGTGACGCGGGCCGGGCCGAGCAGGTCCGCTCCGCCGAGCCCGGCGCGTGGCTGCCCCGGTGGACGGCCGGTGAGCCGCTGAGCCGGGCGCTGCGCGGCGGCCACGAGCTCGGCTCGCTCATCGGGGCGCTCCATGTCGACGACGCGTTCGCGTGGGCGTTGGCCGGTGACGTCGTCTATCGCATCACCCTCGCCGACGGCGCGGTGCACCGGCAGCCGCTGGAGGGCGAGCACGAGTACCTCCGCGACGCCACGTTCGCCGGGCACACCCTCGTCGCGATCGAGGACGAACGGCTGCTCGTCTGGGACCTCGACGGCGGCGCACTGCGGCTGGCCACCGACCCCGACGACGTCTCCCGGCGCGCGGGCGCGCTGTCGAGCGTCGCCGCCACGGACGGCGTCGCGGTCGCCGGTACCGAGGGAGGCCACCTGCTGCAGTGGGACCTGACCGGCGGCCGCCTCCTGGCCCGCACGCTCGCCCACGACGGCTATGTCAGCCGCGTCGCCATCAGCACCGCCGGCGAACCGGCCGTGCTGAGCGTCGGCGAGCCGACCGGGGCCCCGCGAACGCTGCGCTTCCACGCCCTCGACGGCCTTCGGCCCGCCGGTGGCGCGGTCGCGCCCGACACGTGGGCCGCCGGCTGGACCGTGCTGGACGGCCGCACCCGCGCGGTGACGGTCGCCTTCGACGGGCCGCTGACCGTCTGGGACCCGGCGACCGCGACGCCGGTCGCCGAGTTCGCCACCGGCTCGCGCAACCGCGCGCTGGCCTTCGCGGGCGACGGCAGCCTGGCCGTGGTCGGCGCGGCAAGGGTGCTGCGGCTCGTGGACCTGCGCGACGGCGCGCTCCGCGGCACTATCCGCACCGATTTCCGCCACGAGGTCGACGCCGTCGCCGCGTGCGGCGCGCGTGTCATCGTGGCCCAGGGCAGCAGCACCGAGGGGCGCACCAACCTCGTGGAGCTCGCCGAGCCGCTCCCGCACGACGCGGAGGATCGGCCCCACCTCTTCGGCGCGGTCGCGACCACGTCCCGCGGGCGCCCCATCGTCGTGGGCGTGGACGCATCCGGGCCGTTGCGCGTGTACGACGCGGCTGGCGGGCGGGAAATCGCCGCGGCCGGGGAGCGCTCGGCCCGCGAACGCTTGGCCGGCTGGTACCCGCGGGTGTGCGTCGCCGGGGGCCTGGTCGTGGCCGCCGAAAGGCAGCAGCCCTCGACGTTCGACCCGGCCACCGGCGTCGTGCGGACCGCCGAGGTACCGCCGTTCGCCGGCCTGCACGGAGGCCCGGTGCTGGCGGCGGTGGCGGGCGACGACGGCCGCATCGCGCTGATGGACGGGGGCGGCACCCTCGCCGTCTGGGACGCGGCCACGCTGACCACGCGGGCGGTGAAGCGCATCGGCGAGCCGCTCGAGACGCTCGCGGTCGCGTTCGCCGGCGCCGCCGTGCTGACCGGCCACGACAGCGGGGCGATCCGCTGGTTCGACGCCGAGGACCTCACGGAGCTCGCGCCGCCGGGCCGGTTCGCCGCGCGCACCGGCCGCCCAGGCCACCGGCCGCGCCCCGTCCACGACTGGCCGAGCGGGTATGCGGTCACCGCGCTGAAGACGATCGCGCGGGTGCTCGTCGCCGCCGCCGGCAGCACGGTGACGTCCGACGACTTCGTCACCGGCGAGCCGGTGGGCCCGGACCTGGCGCACCCGGCCTGGGTCACGGCGTTGTGCGTCGGCGAGCGAGGGCTCGTGGCGACCGGGTGTGCGGACGGCTCGCTGCGCGTCTGGGACCGCGCGACCGGTGACGTCGTGCGGGAGATCACCCTCCCGCGCCCGGTTCACCACATCGTCGCGGTCGACGAGCAT
>NZ_BAAARV010000061.1:0-42678 GCF_039532525.1 Dactylosporangium salmoneum | reverse complement strand
GGCTGGGCCCGTCGCGCAAGAAAGCCGGGGCTCAGAAGGTCAGCACGGACTTCGTGACCGTGTAGGCCTCGGCGTAGTGGGCCCGGCACTCCATGCCGCGCAGGCGGGCCAGGCCGAGGAAGACCTCGTCGTCCCACCAGTCGCGGGCCTTCTGGGACGGGAAGTGCTCGTGGAGCAGGGCGACCTTGCGCCGGCCCTGGTCCGGGGTCAACGGGACGTACACGTTGCGGCGGGAAATGTCGCCGTCCCACTTCGGGATTTCGTAGTGCAGGACCAGCGAGTTGCGAAACGCCGTGGAGGCCAGGCCGCCCAGCAGGCGGTGGTCCTGGTGGGCGTCGTCCGTGGACGGGGCCAGGACCAGGTCCGGGGTGCCCAGGCGGGCGGCGGACTCGATGATCTCCTTGGTGGCGTTCCAGTTGGCCGGGAGGCGCCCGTCGGGCAGGTCGTGCAGGTGGAAGGTCAGCGAGCCGGCGTGGGCCAGGAACGCTGAGGCCGCCGCGCGGGCCTCGGCCTGGCGGGCCGGGACGCCGGTGGCCAGCACGTAGTCGACGGTGACGCCCTCCGGGAGGGAGAGCAGCAGGCCGCCGGCGGCGATCTCGATGTCGTCCGGGTGGGCGCCCAGGGCGACCACGGACCGCACGCCGGCCAGGGAGAAACCGATCACGAGGCCGGGCCCCGCATGGTGTCCCACAGCATCCACGGGCAGGTGCCGCTGTTGTACGCCTCTTCCATCTCCGCCCGGTCCTTGAAGGTGTCCACCGCGCGCCAGAAGCCGTCGTACTGCTGCGCCATGAGCCGCCGCTCCGGGATGAGCCGGTCGAAGGCGTGCGGCACCATGTCCTCGCCCTCGCGCAGGACGTCGAAGATGCCCGGGCGCAGGATGAAGTAGCCGCCGTTCTCCCACGTCATGAGCTCGCGGAAGTCGCGAACGCGGGAGACCGAGCCGTCGGCGTCCATCTCCACCACGTGGTGGGTGGAGACGGGCGGTACCGCGAGCATGCTCACGGTGGCCTCGGAGTCGCGGAACCGCTCCACCATCTCGGGCAGCGGCGCGTCGGTGAGCGTGTCGGCGTAGTTGGCCAGGAACATCGGCTCGTCCTCGACGTACTTGCGCACGCGCATGAGCCGCTCGCCGATGCTGGCCTTCAGGCCGGTGTCGATGAACGTGATGTTCCAGCCGGTGATGTCGGTCGAGAACAGCTGCACGTCCCGGTCGCTGCCGTTGAGCGTGAAGTCGTTGGACAGCGTCTCGTCGTAGTGCAGGAAGTAGTCCTTGACGACCGCGGCGCCGTAGCCGAGGGCCAGGATGAAGTCGGTGTGTCCGAAGTGTGCGTAGTACCGCATGACGTGCCACAGCAGTGGCCGGTCGCCGATGAGTGCCATCGGCTTCGGCACGTTGCTCGCCCCCTCGCGCATGCGCATGCCGAGGCCACCGCAGAACAGTACGACCTTCATGAGCGGGATTACCCCTCTACCTCGAGGACCGGGATCGGGTACACCAGCTTGCCGCCCCATTCCTTGACGTAGGACAGCTGCGCGCTGATCTCGGTGCGCAGGTTCCACGGCAGGACCAGGACGTAGTCGGGCCGGTCGGCGGCGATGCGCTCCGGCGCGTGGATCGGGATGTGCGTGCCGGGCAGGAACATGCCCTGCTTGTGCGGCGAGCGGTCGACCGTGTACTCGAGCAGGTCCTCGCGGATGCCGCAGTGGTTGAGCAGCGTGTTGCCCTTGCCGGGCGCCCCGTAGCCGACGACCCGCTTGCCCTCGGACCGGGCCTGCATGAGGAACGTCAGCAGGTCGCGCTTGATGGTGAAGACCTCGTGGGCGAAGCCCTTGTGGCCCTCCAGCGTGTGCAGCCCGGCCGCGGCCTCGGCCTCCAGCAGCGTCTTGACCGCCAGCGACGGCTCGCCCGCGAACTCGGTGTGCTTGGCGTGCACCCGCAGCGACCCGCCGTGCGTGGACAGTTCCTCCACGTCCACGACGGTGAGGCCGCCCTTGGCCAGCGCGCGCGAGGCGGTCAGCAGCGACAGGTACTGGTAGTGCTCGTGGTAGATGGTGTCGTATTGCCGACGCTCGATCAGGCGCAGCAGGTGCGGGAACTCGAGCGTGACGAGGCCCTCGGGCTTGACGAGGTTGGCCAGGCCCTGCGAGAAGCCGATGATGTCCGGAATATGGGCATAAACGTTGTTCGCGGCGACGAGATCGGCCCGCCCGTATTGTTCCGCGACGGCCGCCCCGGTTTCCGGCCCGAGAAAGCAGACTTCCGTCCGAACGCCCTTTTCCCGGGCAACCGCAGCGACATTTCCGGCGGGCTCAACGCCGATGACTGGAATACCGGCGGCCACAAAATGCTGCAGAAGGTACCCATCATTACTGGCCACTTCGGCGACCAGGCTGTCCGCCGTTAGGCCGAGCTTATCAGTCATGGCGACGGCGTACCGGCGGGCGTGCTCGACCCACGAGGTGGAGTAGGAGGAGAAGTAGAGGTAGTCGGAGAAGATGTCCTCTCCCGCGACATATGCCGGAAGCTGCACCAGCAGACACTCGGCGCAGATGCGCACGTGCAGCGGGTAGAACGTCTCCGCGGCGTCGATCTTGCCGGCCGGGACGTAGCTCTCGCAGAGCGGGGACATCCCCAGGTCGACGAAGGTCTCAGTGAGCTCGGCACCGCACAGCCGGCACGAGACAGCGGACATGCGTTCCCCCTCTAAGTTGATTGGCGCTAGGCTGCTGGCCGGTGAACCTACTCGCCGTGGAAGTCGCGCAAGCTTAGAACAGATCTCAGGACTGCCGACCGGCCACCAGAAAACTAGCGGCAACTTCCGCACGGCGGTAAACGACAGAGTAAAGAAACCGACACACCAGCCCGGCAACACCCTCGAGCTTTCGGGAGCAGGCTCATGCGCGTACTCGTCACCGGCCACGACGGATATATCGGCAGCGTGCTGGTGCCGATACTCCGCGAAGCGGGCCACGAGGTCGTCGGCCTCGACACCGGCCTCTTCGCCGACTGCGTGATCGGCCCGGCGCCGGAGGAGGTCAAGACGCTGCGCGTCGACCTGCGCGACGTGGAGCCGGAGCACGTGACCGGCTTCGACGCGGTGATCCACCTCGCCGCGCTGTGCAACGACCCGCTCGGCAACCTCAACCCGGACCTGACCTACGACGTCAACCACCGCTCGACTGTGCGCCTGGCCAAGGCGGCCAAGGCGGCCGGCGTCGAGCGGTTCCTGTTCTCGTCGTCGTGCTCGCTGTACGGCAAGGGCGAGGACAACACCCCGCTGGACGAGACGGCCGGCTTCCAGCCGGTGACCCCCTACGGCGAGTCGAAGATCCTCTCGGAGCAGAGCCTGCTGGAGCTGGCCGACGACGACTTCTCGCCGGTGTTCCTGCGCAACTCCACCGCCTACGGCTTCTCCCCGCGGCTGCGCGGCGACCTGGCGGTCAACGACTTTGCCGCGCACGCGCTGCTGACCGGTAAGGTCGTGCTGCTCTCCGACGGCATGGCGTGGCGCCCGCTCATCCACATCAACGACATCTCCGCGGCGTTCCTGGCGCTCATGGAGGTCGACCGCGGCCGCGTGCACGCCAAGGCGTACAACATCGGGCGCACCAGCGAGAACTACCTCATCCGCGACGTGGCCAACATGGTCGCCGAGGCGGTGCCGGGCAGCGAGCCGACGTTCGCCGAGGGCGCCGGGGCCGACCTGCGCAACTACCGGGTGACCTGCGACCTCATCGAGCGCGAGATCCCCGAGTTCCAGCCGCAGTGGAACGTCAAGCTCGGCGTGGAGCAGCTCGTGGAGAACTACCAGCGCTACGGGCTGACCATCGAGGACTTCAAGAGCGAGCGGCACCAGCGCATCAAGCGCATCCAGGCGCTGATGGCGGCCGGCAAGCTCGACAACGACCTGCGCTGGACCGCGGCGTGACCGGGTCCGAGCCGCGCGTCTGCGACGCCTGCGGCGAGGACAAGCTCGTCCCGTTCGCCGACCTCGGCGACATCCCGGTGCTGTGCGGGGTGCACTGGGAGGCGCACGGCGACGCCGTCGCGTCCCCGGTCGGGCGGATGGTGCTCGCGGCCTGCCCGCGCTGCGCCTACGTGCGCAACGTCGAGTTCGAGCCGGACAAGCTCGTCTACGACACGACGATGGACACGAACCTGCACTTCTCGCCCGCCTTCCAGAAGTTCTCGGCCGAGCTGGTGGAGAGCCTCAACGAGCGGTACGACCTCAGCGGCAAGCTCGTGCTGGACATCGGATGCGGGCAGGGTGAGTTCCTGCGCGAGCTCACCCACACCAGCGGCGCGCGCGGGGTCGGCTACGACGCCATGTACGCCGGCGAGGAGGGCGAGCAGGGCGACGCCGCCTTCCACTGCGGGTTCGCGCCGCGCGGGGGAGGCCTGCCGCCGTACGACTTCTTCACCTCCCGCCACTGGTTCGAGCACATCGACGACCCCTACGAGTTCCTGGTCGACCTGCGCGAGCAGGCCCAGGGGCGCGAGGTGTTCGGCTACGTCGAGGTGCCGGACGCGGTCTACGACCTGGCCACCGCCGGGTGGGAGGTCATCTACCCGCACGTGTCGTACTTCGACGCCTACTCGCTGGCCGCGATCTTCGCCCGGGCGGGCTGGACGGTGGAGTCGACCGGCACGCTGTTCTCCGGCATGTTCCGCTACATCGAGGTCTCGGCCAACCGGCCGCGGGCCGGCGGGCACGCCGCGCACACCGGCGAGCTGCCCTCCCTGCGCGCGCGGGACAAGCAGCTGGCCGCGATCGCGGGCTTCAGCGACCGCCACCACGCCGAGCGGCAGAAGTGGCGGGACACCATCGCCCGGCTCGACGCCGAGGGCGCCCGCCCGGTGCTGTGGGGCGCGGGCTCGCGGGGCGTGCAGTTCCTCACCCTGGCCGACCGAGAGCTGCAGCTGGCCGGCGTCGTCGACCTCAACCCGCGCAAGTGGGGCCGATTCCTGCCGGTCACCGGGCACCGGGTCGACCCGCCGTCGACGCTCACCACGCTGCAGCCCAAGGCGGTCGTCATCACCAACCCGGCGTACAAGGAAGAAATCGCCAAATCCCTGGCCGATCTGGGCGTGACCGCCGAAATCCTCGTCGCCTGAAGTCAAGCGTTCAACAAGAGCCCCGCATTCTCGCATCGGCGCGAGCGTGCGGGGCTTCTTCACGTCGGCAATGCGACACGAAATCGAGCACGGTGACTGGATAGTCTGTCCGGAGCCACCCCTCGCGGCCCGCCCGTCGTTCCCCTTTCGCTGCACATCCCTGCCCTGCCCGGGACCCGGCCGCCATCCCTTACTCCACAGTGGAGGACCGCATGTCGCGGACGCGACGCGCGTTACGGTCGGCCATGGTCGCGTGCCTGGTCGCCGCGGTCATCACCCCGATCGCCGGAAGTGATGCCGCCACCGCGGCGCTGCCGACCGGGTTCCAGGAACAGATCGTCTTCAGCGGGCTCACGCAGCCGACGAACATCGAGTTCTCGCCCGACGGCCGCATCTTCGTCGCCGAGAAGGGCGGCAAGATCAAGGTCTTCGACAACCTGGCCGACCAGACGCCTGACGTGTTCGCCGACCTGTCCGTGGCGGTGCACAACCAGTGGGACCGTGGCCTGCTCGGCCTCGCGCTGGCGCCCGGCTTCCCGACCGACCCGTCGGTCTACGTGCTCTACACCTACGACGCACCGCTCGGGCAGGCCGCGCCGGTGTACAACGACGTCTGCGCCGACGCCAACGGCGGTGCGTGCGTCGTGTCGGCCCGGCTGTCCAAGCTGACCGCGTCGGGCAACCACATGACCGGCAGCGAACAGCTGCTCATCTCGGACTGGTGCCAGCAGTACCCCAGCCACTCCATCGGCGACCTGAAGTTCGGCGCCGACGGCGCGCTCTACGTCTCCGGCGGCGACGGGGCCAGCTTCAACGTGGTGGACTACGGCCAGCTCGGCTCGCCGAAGAACCCGTGCGGCGACCCGCCGAACGACGCGATGACCCCGCCCACCGCCGAGGGTGGCGCCCTGCGCGCCCAGGACGTGCGCTCGACCGGCGACCCGACCGGCCTCAACGGCTCGATCCTGCGGCTCGACCCGGCCACCGGCGCGGCGATGCCGAACAACCCGCTCTCCGGCTCGCCCGACGCCAACGCCCGGCGCATCGTCGCGCACGGCCTGCGCAACCCGTTCCGCATGACGATCCGCCCGGGCACGAACGAGGTCTGGGCCGGCGACGTCGGCTGGAACACCTGGGAGGAGATCGACCGGGTGGTCAACCCGACCACCGGGCCGACCAACTTCGGGTGGCCGTGCTACGAGGGCAACGCGAGGCAGTCCGGCTACGACAGCGCCGACCTCACCCTGTGCGAGAGCCTCTACGCGGGCGCCGGGCAGACCGCGCCGTACTACACCTACAACCACGGCGCCAAGGTCGTCTCCGGCGAGAGCTGTCCGTCCGGCGGCTCGTCGGTCTCCGGCCTCGCGTTCGCGCCGACCACGGGCGGGTCCTACCCGGCGTCCTACGGCGGCGCGCTGTTCTTCTCCGACTACAGCCGCAACTGCATCTGGGCGATGATGCCCGGCGGCGACGGCCTGCCCAACCCGGCCAACATCGTCACCTTCGACGGCGGCGCGAGCGGACCGACCGACCTGGCCATCGGCCCCGGCGGCGAGCTGTACTACGCCAGCCTGAACGGCACGATCCGGCGCATCCGCTACTACCCGAACAACCAGCCGCCGGTGGCCGCGTTCACTGCCACGCCCACGTCGGGCAGCGCGCCGCTGACGGTGACGTTCAACGGCACCACGTCGTCGGACGCCGACCCGGCCGACCAGGGGCTGCTGACGTACGCCTGGGACTTCAACAACGACGGCACGATCGACTCGACGGCGGCGACGGGCACCTACACGTACACCAACGCCGGCACCTACACCGCGAAGCTCACCGTCACGGACACGGCCGGCGCGACGGGCACGAAGACGCAGACGATCACCTCGGGCAACGACGCCCCGACCGCGTTCATCGACACCCCGGCGGCCGCGGCCACCTGGGCGGTGGGCAACACGATCAGCTTCTCCGGCCACGCGACCGACCCGCAGCAGGGCACCCTGCCCGCCTCGGCGCTGAGCTGGCAGGTGATCCTGCACCACTGCATCACGCCGGACAACTGCCACGAGCACCCGATGAACACCTTCGACGGGGTGGCGAGCGGCTCGGTGATCGCACCGGACCACGAGTACCCGTCGTACGTCGAGTTCCGGCTCACCGCCACCGACGCGGGCGGGCTGACCAGCACCTCGAGCGTGTCGGTCCAGCCCCGGACGGTGAACCTGGCGTTCAACTCCAGCCCCTCCGGGCTGCAGCTGACCGTCGGCTCGACGACGAAGACGACGCCGTTCTCGATGACGGTGATCCAGGGCTCGACGAACTCGATCTCGGCCCCGACGCCGCAGTCGCAGGGCGGCACCTCGTACGCCTTCTCGACCTGGTCGGACAGCGGCGCGCAGACGCACGTCGTCACCGCGCCGGCGACCGCGACGACGTACACGGCGACCTACACCGGCAGCGCGCCGGCCTGCGGCGACTCGTACGGCTACACCTGCACCGCCGGCGCCCGCGCCTGGATCCCGGCCGACCAGACGGTGCTGACGCTCAGTGGTGACGACAACTACCAGCAGGTGTCGCTGCCGTTCCCGGTCACGTTCTACGGCACGCAGTACACCTCGGCCTGGGTCGACACCAACGGCGTGCTGAGCTTCGTGCAGCCGACCGGCTCGGCCTACGACCATGGGGCGATCCCGTCGGCCGCGGCGACCGGCAAGGCCAACGGCGCCGTGTACCCGATGTGGTCCGACCTCAACGTCGACGCCTCGGCCAGCGTGCGCACCGCGGTCACCGGCACCGCGCCCAACCGGCAGTTCGTCGTCGAGTGGCGCAACGTGCAGTTCTTCGGCAACGCGTCGGCCCGGGTGTCGTTCGAGACCGTGCTGAACGAGAACAACGACATCGCGGTCGCCTGGAACGACATCGACGCGGTCGCCATCGAGCAGGGCAGCACCTCCACCGTCGGCATCGAGAACGCGAACGGCACGGTGGCGCTGCAGTACTCGCTGAACCAGCCGAACCTGCGCACGGGCAACGGCGTGCTGTTCCACCCGCCGGCCGCCCCGCCGCCGCCCACCGGCGCCACGGTGACCGGCACAATCGGGGTGACCGGCACGAGCGCCAAGCTCGCCGGCACGCGGATCGCGCTGAGCCCGGGTGGTGCCACCGCGACGGCCGGGGCTGACGGGACGTACACCGTCAGCGGCCTCTCGGCGGGCACCTACACGGTCACCGCGACGGCCCCCGGCGGGCAGAGCACCAGCGGCACGGCCACGGTCGCCGCCTCCGGCACGACCACGCTGAACCTGTCGATCGCGCTGAGCGACTCGTTCGGCTACACGGCCACGCCGGGCCCGCGGACCTTCGTGCGGGCCGACCAGACCGTGCTCACGCTCACCGGCGACGACAACTACCAGCAGGTCACGCTGCCGTTCCCGGTGAAGTTCTACGGCACGACGTACACCTCGGCGTGGGTCGACACCAACGGCGTGGTGAGCTTCGTGCAGCCCAGCGGCTCGGCCTGGAACCACTCGGCGATCCCGTCGGCGGCCGCCTCCGGCAAGGCCAACGGCGCGATCTACCCGTTCTGGGAGGACCTGAACATCGACGCGTCGGCCAGCGTCCGCACCGCGGTCACCGGCAGCGCGCCGAACCGGCAGTTCGTCATCGAGTGGCGAAACGCGCAGTTCTTCGAGGCCGCCGGTGTCCGCGCGTCGTTCGAGGTGATCTTCTCCGAGAACGGCGACATCGCGGTCGCCTGGGCCGACGTCGACGGCACCACCTACGAGCAGGGCGGGGCCGCCACGGTCGGCATCGAGAACCAGGCCGGCACGGTGGCGCTGCAGTACTCGCTCAACCAGCCGGTGCTGCGAAACGGCAACGGCGTGCTGTTCCACCCGCCCGCCTAGCGGCATCCTGCCGGGGCCCGTTCCGCTGCGGCGGGGCGGGCCCCGTGCTATATGGCTCGCCTGGAAAATGACAAGATTTCGAGGATCTTTGATGACTTAAGAATTACCAAAGAAATGAAAGTGCAGGTCGGAATGCATTTGTGCCGCATTCTTGCGATGGCTGGGCAATCGCAAGCGGCGGGACGGTAGCATGGCCGAGGCGCGAGAATGGCTTGCGCTCAGGACCTACGACATCGCCAGGAATGGAGTGTTTCGACCGTGATCGACCGGAAGCGCAGGGCCCATCGGCTCGGCGCTGCCACGGCACTCATCGCGGTAGCCGCAGCAGCGTTGATGCTCGCGAGTTGCAAGGTAGAGGGCACTCCCGGCCATCAGTCCGGCCGCGGCAGTGCCAGCGGCCAGCCCGATCCATCCGTCGAACCATCCGGTTCGGCGCCGGCCTCCGCCCAGGCCTCCGCATCGCCATCCGGCGCTCCGAGCTCGAAGCCAGCTAGCACGAAAACAGCGAATCCCCCCAATTCCGGCAGCACTGCGGCCGGCACCCGGCCGACTCCGGCCAACGTCGGCGTGCCCAAGGGCACGAAGCTCGCCGAACTGGCGGGCAACGACGGCGGTAATTCATATCGGGTGCAAAAGGACGGCACGGTCCTCGACAAAGTGCACATCAAGGGTGATCTGCTGATCACCGCCTTCAACGTCAAGATCACGAACAGCCAGATCGACGGCGGCGTTCTTGACGAATACGGCGGCAAGAAGTATTCGTTCTCGATCAGCGATTCCACGGTCGGCCCGGCCACCGGCTGCCTCACGATGCCGGGCATCGGTGAGTCGAACTACACCGCCACCCGGGTCCACATCCGCGGGCACGGCGACGGCTTCCGCGCCTCGGGCGACAACATCAACATCCAGAGCTCGTACGTGTACCTGTGCTCGAACCCGGGGGATCACTCGGACGGCATCCAGACGTACATGACGGGCCGGGGCCTGACCCTGAACAACACGACCATCGACCAGCGCGATGCCAAGGACGTGACCGCGCCCATCTTCATCGTCGACAACCAGACGGTCGACGTGACGGTCACCAACAACCTGGTGATGGGTGGCACCTACAGCATCCAGGTCAAGAACGCCCGCGGTAGCGTCGTGGTGAAGAACAACTCCCTCGTGAACAAGTCGTGGATCTACGGCCCGATCGAGGCGGACTGTTCATCGCCGATGGAGTGGTCAGGCAACCAGCTGGTGACGATTGACGACAACTACAACATCACTTCGGTCGTGGGCCCGCTCCCTTGTAAATGAGCCTTCCCGGGGGCGCGGAGCGTGGCTCCGCGCCCTCGTGCTCGGCTGCGGGTCCGCGCTGCTGCTCGGGGCCGTCTACGCGCTCGCCGTGCGCACCGTGCCCGGCCAGCGCTTCGAGGACGCGGTCCTCGTCGCCGCCGAGGGCCGGGGCGGCTCCCGCCACGCGACCCTGGTGCTCTCCGCCGACGTGGCCTCGCTGGTCCTGGCCGTCGCCGCCCTGCTCGCCATCGGCTGGGCCCGCCGCGCGCCGCGGGTCGGCGCGGCCGGCGTCGTCGTCCTGGCCGCCACCGTCATCGGCGCCGAGATCGTGCAGCTGTCGGTGAGCCGGCCGCGCCTGCTGCCGCACGGGTACCGCCGCGACGACCAGAGCTTCCCGAGCGGGCACACGGCGATCGCGGTGGCCATCATGTGCGCGCTGGTCCTGGTGGTGCCGTACCGCTGGCGCCTGGCCACCCTGGTGCTCTCCTCCGCCTTCGCCGCCGCCGTCGCGGTCGCCGTGATCCTGGCCGGCTGGCATCGCCCCGGCGACACCCTCGGCAGCGACTGCATCGCGCTCTTCGTGGTGAGCGCGGTGACGCTCGTGCTCGACCGCGGCGGGCGGCTCCGCCGGGTTCCGAGGCGGCGGTACGTCTACCGGCTCGCCGCCGGGTACGGGTTCTCGGCGATCTGCTGCGCGATCGTGGTGCTGCTCGCCGGTCCGCTTCTGGCCGGTTGTGCCATCGCACTGGGCGGCACGGCGTTGGTAGCGTTGGCCTTGCTCGTTCTGCTCGCCCGGACCGAATCGGCCGAAGCCACCCAACGCCGGAAGGTGTCATGACGAACGCTGAGTCGCCGCTGGTCTCGATCGGCCTCCCGGTGCGCAACGCCGGACGCGACATCGAGAAGGTCGTCAAGTCGGTGCTCTCGCAGGACTACCCGAGCCTGCAGCTGGTCATCTCCGACAACGCCTCGACCGACGACACCGAGGAGGTCTGCCGCGAGCTGGCCCGCGCCGACGGGCGCATCGCCTACCACCGGCAGGCGGAGAACATCGGGATTCTGCGCAACTTCCAGTACGTGCAGGCCAACGCCGACGGCGAGTACTTCCGCTGGATCGGCGACGACGACACCCTGGACCCGTCCTACTCGGCCAAGACCGTGGCCCTCTTCCGCGCCGACCCGCGCCTGCTGCTCGTCACCACCCAGATCTCCTACGAGGCCCCGGACGGCGGCGTCTCCACGGCGGAGTACGACGGCACGGAGCTGGCCTCCGGCGACCCGATCGCCCGCCTGCGCGAGATGCTGCGCCTGCTCAACGCGAGCCACCTCCTGATCGACCCGCTCTACGCGATGATGCGCCGCGCCCCGGTGGCCGCCATCCCGCGGCGCAACATGCTGCGCGAGGACGAGGTCTTCGCGGCCAAGCTGGCCCTCGCCGGCCCGTGGCGGCACATCCCGGAGGTCCTGGCCCACCGGCACTGGAAGCACGAGCGCATCGGCACGATCGCCGGCCGCCTGGGCGTGCCGTCGTGGCAGTCGCACTTCTCCAACACGCTGCAGTGCCGGGAGCTGCTGCAGTGGGCGGGGGAGGCGCCGGGGCTGACGTCGGACCAGCGGCGGCAGGCGAAGGCGGCGGTGTACCGGATGTACCTGCGGCGGCAGCAGCGGACGGTCTCGCACAAGTCGCGCAAGCTCGCCCGGCTGGCCATCGGACGCCGCTGACTCCCTCGACCCGTCGTGGTGGTTCTGCCGTCCCATCCGTGGTGGGTGAGGAGTGACGGGCCAGCCGATGCCGATCGCCCACGCCCGGTGAACGGATACAGGTCGCCCCGGCGGTGGGGCGAGCGGTCGGTGGGGCGCAGGCCCCAGCCGTCAGCGGCTGCCGTTGGCCTCGACCGGGACCTTGCCGTTCGCCTCGGCGGCGGCGGCCTTGCCGTTGCTCTCCGCGTCGGCGGCGTTGCCGTTGGCGGGCGCGGGAACCGTCGCCACCTCCTGGCCGACCTCGGCCAGGAGGGCCTCGGCGGCGGCGACCTGGGTCGTCAGCTCCGTCTCCTGCTCGCGCAGCCGGGTCAGCTGGGCGCTCAGGTCGGCCTCCTGCTTGCGCAGATCCTCCACGCGCCGCTCGGCCTTCCCCGCAGCTTCCTTCTTCGCCGCGTCGAGGGCCATCGTCCGCTCGGTCGCGGCCTCCTCGGCCTCGGCCTCGAGGGTCTGCACGCGGGCCTTGAGCGTCTCGACCTCGGCGGCCTCGGTCTCCAGGGTCTGCACGCGGGTCTTGAGCCTCTCGGCCTCGGCGGCCTTGGCCTCCAGGGCCTCGATGCGCGCCCGCTGGGCCTCGGCCTTCTCGGCGCCCGCCGACGCCGTGGTGCGCAGCTCGGCGTTCTCGGACTCCAGCGCCTCGATGCGGGCCTTCACAGCCTCGGCCTCGGTGGTGGCGGTGGCGCGCAGCTTGTCAGCCTCCGTCGCGGCGGTCGCGCGCAGCTCGTCGGCCTCCGTCCGGGCCGCCGTGCGCAGCTGCTCGGCCTCCGAGGTGGCGGTGGCGCGCTGCTCGGCCAGCTCGGCGTCGTGGGTGGTGCGCAGGCCGGCCAGCTCGGTGTCGTGGGCGGTACGCAGGTCGCGCAGCTCCTGCTCGAGGGTGGCGCGGTGGGCGGCGACCTGGGTCTCGGCCTCCCGCTTGGCCGCGCCGGTCTCGGCCTCCAGCTTCTGGCGGGCCTGCTCGGCGGCCGCGGCGGCGGCCTGCTCGGCCTGGGCGGCCACGGCGTCGGCGGCCTCCTTGGCCTGGGTGGCCACCGTGGCGGCGTGCTGCTGGGCCTGGGCGGCGACCGACTCGGCGGCCTCCTGGGCCTTGGCGGCGACCGCGGCGGCCGCCTGCTGGGCCTGCGAGGTGACGGTGTCGGCCTCGTGCTTGGCCTGGGCGGCGAGCTGGGCCGCCTGCTCCTTGGCCTGCGCGACGATCGCGGCGGCGTGCGACTCGGCGCCGGCGGTCTGCTGCTCGGCGGCGGTGCGCAGGGAGTGGGCGTGCTGTTCGGCCTCGGTCCGCACCGTGGTGGCGTGCTGCTCGGCCGCCGTGCGCACCTGGTGGGCGTGCCCCTCGGCGTCGGCCCGGGCCTGCTCCAGCTGGGCGGTGGTGGCCTGGGTGAGGCGCTGGGCCTCGGAGTGGGCGGTGGCGACGACGTGCTCGCCCTGGGCGCGGGCCGCGGCGGCGCGCTCCTCGATGGCGCGGGCCTCGGCGTCGAGGGCGGCTCGGCGGTCGGCGACCGAGCGCTCCTCCTCGGCCCGGCGGGCGCCCAGGGCCAGCTCGAAGTCCTCGTTGGCCTTGGCGGCGCGGGCGCGGGCCTCGGCGAGCAGGCGCTCGGCCTCGCCCCGCAGGCCGGCGATCTCCTGTACGGCGGAGGCGCGGATGTCAGCGGCCTGGTCCTCGGCGAGTCCGAGGATCTGCTCGACCCGCGGGCCGAGATGGCGGAACGAGAGGCCCTCGCCCCGGCCGGGCGCGAGCCGGCGCAGGTCGGCGAGCTCCATCTGCAGGTCCTGGACCTGCGAGGCGAGGGCCTGGACCTGGCCCCAGACCTCTTCGTTCTCGAGCTTCAGCGCGGCGATCTCGTTCTCGGACTGGGTCCAGTACTTGTCGACCTGATCCCGCCGGTAGCCCCGGATGGCGGTCTCGAAGTCTGGCTCGGAGGACACCCCGGTGCCCGCGTTGAAGAGGTCGCCGCCGTCTGACATAACACCCATCCTCACACGCAACGTCCCGCCACGCGCAATTACACACTGCGCGTGACGGGACGTGCGATAGAACTCCCCGTGAATGATTCGAGAAGCGGCACTCGCACGCCGCGATCCCTACCACCTGGTCCGGCTCGGCAGAGCTTCGCCGGGCCGACCCGGACCAGGCGATCTAAGCTGTGACCTTCTTGGAGTCGCCGGACTTGCCCTTGTCAGCGTCGCCGCTGGACTGCTGCGGCGCGACCGGCATGATGCCGGCGAGGCCGGAGAGCATCTGACCGAGCTGCGAGGTGACCGCGTCCTTCTGGCGCGTGAGGTCCTCGACCTCGCGGCGGGCACGCTGCGTGGTCTCCTCGGCCTCCGCCCGGGCCTCGCTGAGGAGGCGGTGGGCCTCGGCGCGGGCCTCGTTGACGGTCTTGTCGGACAGGTTCTTGGCCTTGTCGATGGTCTCGGCGGCGGACCGCTCCGACTCGACCCGGCGGGTCTCGGCGCGCTGTTCGATCTCCTTGGCCCGGTCCTCGGCCGCCCGGGCACGCCCCTCGGCCTCGGTGACGAGCTTCTGGGTGGCGGCGACGGCGGAGGCGTGGCGGGCGGACTCGTCGCGCTCGGCCTTCTCCTGCCGCTCGGCGATCTCCAGGGCGAGGGACTGCAGGTCCTTGTCGCGCTTGTCGCGGGCGTCGGTGAGCAGCTTGGTCGCCTCGGCGCGCTTCTCCTCGGCCTCGCGGGCGGCCTTGGCGCGCAGCTGGGTGATCTCGCGCTCGGCGGTGGCCCGCAGCGTGGCCACCTCGCGCTCGACGGTCGCCTTGAGCTCGGCGACCTCGTGGGCGGTGGCGGTGCGCAGCTGCTTGGTCTCGCGCTCGGCGTCGGCCCGCAGCGTGTCGGCCTCGCGCCGGGCCTGCACCCGGACCTCGGCGGCCTCGCGCTCGGCGGCGGTGCGCAGGTTGCCGGCCTCGCGCTCCGCGGTCGCCTTCATGGCCGCGGACTCGGCCCGCGCCTTGTCGGTGATCTCGCGGGCCTCCAGCCGCGCCGCGGAGATGATGCCCTCGGACTCGCGCTTCGCCTCGCCCCGGTGGTCGTTCGCCTGCTCCTCGGCCAGGCGCAGGATCTGCTCGACCCGCGTGCCCAGGCCCGACAGCGTCGGCCGGTTGTTCTCTTCCAGCTGCTTGTTGGTGTCGCTGAGCTTCTGCTCCATCGTGCCGAGGCGCTGCTCAGCCTGACGGACGCGACGCTGGGCCTCGGCGAGTCGGCCCTCGGCCTCTTCGCGGGCCTGGCTGGCCTGCTGCAGCTGCGCGTTGAGGCGCTGCAGCTTGCTGTCGACCTGCTGACGGTCGTAACCGCGCAGGACCACGCTCAGCTCTTCGTGATCCGAGCCGTTCTGGAAGAAGTCAACCGAGGACTGCTGCTGGGGCATTGGCACATACTCGCAGACCACCCGGGGGCTTTCGCAAGGGTGCGAGGGGTATCTTCCGCAGGGCTGGCAAGGTCAACTTTTGCCTGGCAGGACACGCCATGTTTTTGTACCGCTTTATGGGCGTGTCGCCTAGCCGTACGTACGAGGTGAAATTGCCGCGACGGGGGTGGTCACCTCATCCCAACCACCCCCGCCGGGCCAGATCATCTGGGCTTATCGGTTGCGGAAGCGGTTGATCGCGGTCTCGTGGCGGGCGCGCAGCTCGTGGTCGCGGACCCCGAGGCCCTCGTCCTGGGCCAGGCACAGGACGCCGACCTTGCCCTGATGGGCGTTGCGATGGACGTCGTACGCCGCCTGCCCCGTCTGCTCGAGCGGGTACGCCCGCGACAGCGTCGGGTGGATGCGCCCCCGCGCGATCAACCGGTTCGCCTCCCACGCCTCTCTGTAGTTGGCGAAGTGACTACCGACGATGCGCTTGAGGTTCATCCAGAGATACCGGTTGTCGTACTGATGCATGAACCCCGATGTCGAGGCACACGTGACGATCGTGCCGCCGCGCTTGGCCACGAAAACGCTGACGCCGAAGGTCTCGCGCCCCGGGTGCTCGAACACGATGTCGGGGTCCTCGCCGCCGGTGAGCGCCCGGATCTCGGCCCCGAAACGGCGCCACTCCGCGGTGTCCTGGGTCTGCTCGTCCTTCCAGAACCGGTAGCCCGAGCGGTCGATCACGAGCTCGGCCCCCATGTCCCGGCACAGCTGCGCCTTCTGCGGGCTGGAGACCACGCAGACCGGCGTCGCGCCGCCGTTGAGCGCGAACTGCACGGCGTAGGAGCCCAGGCCGCCGGAGGCGCCCCAGATGAGCACCGTGTCGCCCTGCTTCATCTGCGCGCCGTGGTGGGAGACGAGCTGCCGGTAGGCGGTCGAGTTGACCAGGCCGGGGCAGGCCGCCTCCTCCCACGACAGGTGGGCGGGCTTGGGCATCAGCTGGTTGGCCTTGACCAGGGCCAGCTCGGCCAGGCCGCCGTAGTTGGTCTCGAAGCCCCAGATGCGCTGCTGCGGGTCCAGCATCGTGTCGTCGTGCCCGGCCGCGTCCTCGAGCTCGACGCTGAGGCAGTGCGCGACGACCTCGTCGCCCGGCTTCCACTTGCTGACGCCGGGCCCGACCCGCAGCACCACGCCCGCCGCGTCCGAGCCGACGACGTGGTACGGCAGGTCGTGGCGCCTGCTGAGGGAGTTCAACCTGCCGTACCGCTGCAGGAACCCGAACGTCGAAACCGGCTCGAAGATCGAGGTCCAGACGGTGTTGTAGTTGACCGCGCTGCCCATCACGGCGATGAGCGCCTCGCCGGGCCCCACCTCGGGGGTGGGCACCTCCTGTACGTGCAGGGACTTGCGCGGGTCCTTGTCGCGCGTGGCCAGCCCGTCGAACATGCCGGCCTCCTCGGCCCGCACCACCACGCCCCGGTAGCTGTCGGGCACCGGCAGGCCGGCCACGGCGCGCAGTTCGGCCGCGGGGTCGGCGGCCCCTTCCGCCTGCATGATCGCGTCGAGGATGTGCTGCACCTACGGCTCCTAACGTCCGGGACGGTTCTGGGAGGCAGCGTCGCCGCAGACACGGGCGGGCGACCATGGGGATCGGCAACACATCTCGATGCCCCGAGCCGGACGTTACTGAACGGTAGCTAAATCAGGAACCGGCCTGTGAAGAACTGCACTGGCCGGCCCCGGCCGCGCTCAGGCGGGCTGCACGAGCTCGACCAGCACGCCCCCGGCGTCCTTCGGGTGCACGAAATTGATCCGGGATCCGGCGGTACCGCGCCGGGGCTCGTCGTACAGCAGCCGCACCCCCCGCTCGCGCAGCGCGGCGCACGTGGCGTCCACGTCGGTCACCGTGTAGGCGACCTGCTGCACGCCCGGCCCGTTGCGGTCCAGGAACTTGGCGATCGTCGAGTCCGGGGAGAGCGGGGCGAGCAGCTGCAGGCATCCGCCGGCGGGCGTCGGGCCGACCGACAGCATCGCCTCGCGCACCCCCTGCTCCTCGTTGACCTCGACGTGTACGCAGCGCATCCCGAAGACGCGGGCGTAGAACGCGATCGCCTCGTCGAGGTCCGCGACGGCGATGCCTATGTGGTCGATCCGCTGGAGACCGATGGGTGATATTTCCAACTTCGAGGCCGAGGTGTCCATGGCGATAGTCTGAACTGATCCAACGTTCAGGTCGCGACGACGCG
Source organism: Dactylosporangium salmoneum (assembly GCF_039532525.1). Lineage (NCBI taxonomy): Bacteria > Bacillati > Actinomycetota > Actinomycetes > Micromonosporales > Micromonosporaceae > Dactylosporangium > Dactylosporangium salmoneum. The sequence goes on along the minus strand of NZ_BAAARV010000061.1, from coordinate 25,023 downwards.
GTGTGAACCTTCTCTCGGAGGCCTCAGTCATGACTCAGTCGGTGATCCTCAACGGCGCCCGCACGCCGATGGGCCGCCTGCTCGGCGCCCTCAAGGACTTCCCGGCCACCAAACTGGGCGAGATCGCCATCCGGGCCGCGCTCGAGCGCTCCGGCGTGGCGCCCGGGCAGGTGCAGTACGTCATCATGGGGCAGGTCCTGCAGGCCGGCGCCGGGCAGATGCCGGCCCGCCAGGCCGCGGTGGGAGCCGGGATCCCGATGCACGTGCCGGCGCTGACGATCAACAAGGTGTGCCTGTCCGGCCTGGACGCCATCGCGCTGGCCGACCAGCTCATCCGGGCGGGGGAGTTCGACCTCGTGGTGGCCGGCGGGATGGAGTCGATGACCAACGCCCCGCACCTGCTCTCCGGGCAGCGGCAGGGGTACAAGTACGGCGACGTGGTGATCCGCGACCACATGGCCCACGACGGCCTCACCGACGCCTACGACCAGGTATCCATGGGCGAGTCGACGGAGCGGCACGTGGCCCGCCTCGGCATCAGCCGCGCCGCGCAGGACGCCTTCGGCGCGGCCAGCCACCAGAAGGCCGCCGCCGCCCAGAAGGAGGGGCGCTTCGCGGAGGAGATCGTTCCCGTGGAGATCCAGCAGCGCAAGGGCGAGCCGCTCGTCGTCGCCGACGACGAGCAGATCCGGCCCGAGACCACGGCGGAGAGCCTGGCCAAGCTGCGCCCGGCGTTCAGCGCGGACGGCACCATCACCGCCGCCACCTCCTCGCCGATCTCCGACGGCGCCTGCGCGGTCGTGGTGGCCAGCAAGGCCAAGGCCGAGGAGCTGGGCCTGTCGTGGCTGGCCGAGATCGGCGCGCACGGCAACGTGGCCGGCCCGGACAACTCGCTGACCAGCCAGCCGTCCAACGCGATCCGCCACGCGCTGGCCAAGGCCGGCCTGACCCCGGCCGACCTGGACCTGGTCGAGATCAACGAGGCCTTCGCCGCGGTCGGCGTGCAGTCCACCGCCGACCTGGGCATCGACCCGGCGATCGTCAACGTCAACGGCGGCGCGATCGCCCTGGGTCACCCGATCGGCATGAGTGGTGCCCGCCTCGCCCTCACCCTCGCGCTCGAGCTGCGCCGCCGCGGCGGCGGCCTGGGCGCGGCGGGCCTGTGCGGCGGCGGCGGCCAGGGCGACGCCCTCCTGCTGCGCGTGCCCAAGCAGTGACGCTGCGCCGCTCCCGGGACGTGCCCGCGCTCGTGGGCGCGGCCCGGGAGGGAGACCCGCGGGCCGTCGCCCGGCTGATCAGCCTGGTCGAGGACGGTGACGAGGCGCTGCCGCGGATCGCGGCGGCGCTCGCCCCGCACACCGGTGAGGCCGCGGTGATCGGCCTCACCGGCTCGCCCGGCGTGGGCAAGTCCACCACCACCAACGAGCTGGTCCGGGCGTTTCGCAAGGCCGGCCGGCGGGTCGGCGTGCTCGCCGTGGACCCGTCCAGCCCGTTCACCGGCGGGGCCATCCTCGGCGACCGGGTGCGGATGCAGGACCACGCCACCGACCCCGGCGTCTACATCCGCTCCATGTCCAGCCGCGGCCACCTCGGCGGGCTGTCCGCCGCCACGCCCCAGGCGGCCCGGGTGCTGGAGGGGGCCGGCTGCGACCCCGTGGTCGTGGAGACCGTCGGGGTCGGCCAGGCCGAGGTGGAGATCGCCGGGCTGGCCGACACCACCCTGGTGCTCGTCGCGCCCGGCATGGGCGACGCCGTGCAGGCGGCCAAGGCCGGCGTGCTCGAGATCGCCGACGTCTTCGTCGTGAACAAGGCCGACCGCGATGGCGCCGACGCGACGTACCGCGACATCCAGGGCATGATCGGCCTCGGCGACCGCGCCCCCGGCGAGTGGCGCCCGCGCGTGGTGCGCTGCGTCGCCTCCCGCGGCGAGGGGATCGACGAGCTGGTCGAGGCGCTCGACGCGCACCGGGAGTACCTGCACGACTCCGGCGAGCTGCAGGCGCGGCGGCAGCGGCGCGCGGAGGCGGAGATCGAGGCGATCGCGCTGGGCGTGCTGCGCGCCCGGATGCAGGACCTGCGCAGCGGAACCCGGCTGGGGAAGCTGGCCCGGGACGTCGCGTCCGGCGCCACCGACCCGTACGCGGCCGCCGGGGCCCTCCTGGCCGAACTGGCCTGACGCTCCCCGGCGCCCGGCGGGCTCACCCCCCGCCAGGGGGTGATTTCGCGGGTGAGAAGTGGCCGACGCCCTGGCGGCCCTTACCGGCTAAGGTCTGCGGGTCAACCTTCAGCTAGACCAGCACAGGGGGCTCACGTGACGGCCTGGACCGTCATGTTGCGTGGCATCAGGTACCGGGCCGGCCGGTCGTTCGTGGTCTTTCTCCTCGCCGTCACGGCGACCACGGCGGCCGTCCTCGCGCCCGCGTACAGCCGGGCCGCGCAGCAGTCCGTGCTCACCGACGGCCTGTCCGCCGCGTCCACCGACGCGACCGGGATGACCGTCGGGTCCAAGGGCACCAAAGACAGCGCCGCCTTCATGGACCTCGCCGAGATCCGGCTGGCCATGAATACGGCCCTCGACAAGGACAAGTTTCTCGACGAGCGCCTCGACCGCCCGGTCGCGGCCATCGACACCGAGGCCGCGTACGCGGGCGCGGCCGGGCGGCTCGCGTTCCGCCAGGACGTCTGCGCCCAGCTCGAGCTCGAGGGCGCGTGCCCGGACAACCCGGGCGAGGTCGCGGTCAGCAAGCGCACGGCCGCCGCGCACCAGCTCCAGGCCGGCGACCAGCTCACCGTCCACCTCGGACCGGCCGGGGCCGGCCGGGACAAGAGCTTCAAGATCACCGGGTTGTACTCCCCGAAGGACGCCAACGCCGCGTACTGGGGTCGCACCGCGTACTTCAGCGCGGGCGCGGACGGCGAGGGCGAGCGCGCGGACGCGCTGTTCAGCCTCACCGAGGAGGACCTGCGGGCCGAGCCGGCGGCGACGCTGTCGACCCGGCTGGAGTACCCGCTGCGCACCGAGCGCATCCGCCTCGACGACGTCGCCCGGCTGCGCGAGAGCCTGCAGACCCTCGGCGACCGGGTGCGGGGGCAGGAGCTCGAGGTGAGCACCACCCTGCCGGCGGTGCTGCACGACATCGAGGTCGACCAGAAGGACATCGCGCGGGCGGCGCCGATCATCGCCGTACCGTTGCTGCTGCTCTGCTGGTTCGTGCTCTTCCTGCTCGTGGCGTCCCTCACCGAGGAGCGCGCCCCCGAGATCGCGCTGGCCAAGCTACGCGGATACCCGTCCGGGCGGGCGGCCCGCTTCGGCCTCGGCGAGGTCGTGCTGCTCACCGCGGCCGCGGTGCCCGTCGGCCTGGCCGTGGGGCTGGGGCTGGTCCAGGTCGCCGCCTCCGCGCTGCTCGCCCCGGGCGTGGGCGCGCAGCTGCGCTGGCCGGTTTTCGCCGCGGCCGGGATCGCCTTCGCCGCCGGCGTCCTCGCCGCCGTGCTCGCCGCCCGGCAGACGCTCGGCCGCCCGGTGCTCGGCCTGCTGCGCCGCGTGCCCGAGCGCGGCGGCTGGAAGGCCGGCGTCACCGAGGGCGTGGTCGTCGCGCTCGCCGCGGCCAGCATCGTGGCCGCCGTCGCCGACCGCACCTCGCCGCTGGCCCTGCTCGCCCCGCCGCTGCTCGCGCTGGTGCTCGGCATCGGCGCGGCCCGCCTGCTCGGCCTGTGGTCTGGCGCCCGGCTGCGCGTCGCGCGCCGCCGCGGCCGGATCGTGCCGCTGCTGTCGGCGGCGCAGCTGTCCCGGCGCCCGGGCGGACAGCGCCTCGTCGTGGTGGTCACCGTGGCCGTGGCGCTGCTCGCCTTCGCCGCCACCGCCTGGGACGTCGCCGCGCGGGCGCGGCAGGACACCGCCGAGGACGCGCTCGGTGCCCAGCGGGTCTACACGGTCAACGCCGCCTATCCCGACGCGCTCGAGTCGGCCGTGGCCAAGGCCGATCCCGGCGGCCACTCGATGGCCGTGGTACGGGCGAGCCAGCGCTTCGACAACGCCCCCGTCGAGCTGCTCGGCGTGCAGTCCGGCCGGCTGGCCGGCGTGGCCGTCTGGCGCGGGCACTCCGGCGAGCAGCTGGGCGCGGTCGCGGGCCGGCTGCACCCGGCGGCGGCCGACCCGCTGCGCCTGGGCAAGGACCTCGGCGCCGAGGTGACCGTCGACGTCCTGCCGGCCAAGCCGGCGCTGCGCCTGGCCGCGATCGTGGCCAACCCGGGGCAGCCGCCGCGCACGGTCGCGCTCGGCGCGCTGACCAAGGGCACCCACACGTACCACGCGACGCTCACCGGCTGCACCGCCGAGTGCCGGCTGGTCGGCCTCGCGGTCGGGCGGGCGGCGGGCGGCACGGACCCCTACGCGGTCACCGTCGCCGTGCGCGGCCTGACCACCGACGGCGGCCCGCTCAGCCCCGGCTTCGACCTCGCCGGGCGCTGGCAGCCCCGCGAGAGCGCGGCGGGCGGCGCGACGGTCACCGTGCGCGCGGGCGCGGCGCTGGGCATCGACGTGTCCGGCAGCGACCCGGCCGACGCGGTCGTCGAGCACGTCGACACCCCCGACGCCCTCCCGGCCGTGCTGGCCGGCGGCGCGCCCACCGACGACGCGCAGTCGGCGTCGTTCAAGCTGCCGGGCTTCTCCGAGCAGCCGCAGCCGTTCACCGTCGTGGGGCGCACGGACAGCCTGCCCCGGGCCGGTCGGCGCGCGGTCATGTTCGACCTGGACTACGCCACCCGCATGGCGGAGCGCAGCGGCAGCCTGGCCGACAACGCGAACCTGCGCTACGAGGTCTGGGCGACCGGCGGCGCGCCCGCGGACCTCGCCGCGCGGCTGGGCGGCCTCGGCGTCCAGGTGCTCGGGACGGAGTCGATCCAGGGGTACACCGACCAGCTCGGCCGCCGCGCGCCGGCGCTCGGGCTGTGGCTGTACCTGCTGGCCGGCGCCGCGGCCATCCTGCTCGCGCTCGGCGTGGTGCTGCTCAGCGCCTACGTCGGCGTCCGGGCCCGCCTCTACGAGCTGGCCGCGCTGCGGGTGGCCGGGGTGCGGGCCGGTCAGCTGCGCCGGGCGGTGCTGCGGGAGTACCGCGCCCTGCTCGGCCTGCCGCTCGTGGTCGGCCTGGCCGCGGGCGTGCTCGGCGCGCTGGTGATGCTGCCGGGCGTGCCGCTGGTGACGGTGGGGGAGCCGGCCGGATCGTTCTCCTACGAGCCGTCGCTCGGCGCGCTGCCCATCGCGCTGGGCCTGACGGTGCTCGGCCTGCTGCTGACCGTGATCGTGGTCCTGCGGCTGCTGGGCCGGGCGACGCCGATGCGCCTCAAGGACGGTCTGCAATGAGCGGTCTTGCGGTGATGTGCCGCGGTCTGGTGTACATCTACCGGCTCGAGGGCTACGACGTCGTCGCGCTGTCCGGGGTCGACCTGGACATCTCGGCCGGCGAGTCGGTCGCGCTGCTCGGGCCGTCCGGGTCGGGCAAGTCGACGCTGTTGTCCCTGCTGGCCGGGCTCCTGCCGCCGTCGGCCGGCCGGCTGAGCGTCGGCGAGCACGACCTCGTCCGGGCCACCCCGGCGGAGCTGCAGAACCTGCGCGCGTCCGACGTCGGCGTGGTGCTGCAGGGGGCTTCGCGCAATCTCCTGCCGTACCTCACCGCGGAGCAGAACGTGCGCTTCGCCCAGCGCGGCGTCCCCGCCGAACGGCGCCGCGACCTGCCCGAGCCCCGCGAGGTCCTCGCGATGGTCGGGTTGTCCGGGCGCGGACGCAACCGGCAGCGCCCGCAGCGACTCTCTCCTGGTGAGCGCCAGCGGTTGGCGCTCGCCGTAGGGCTGGCCGGACGGCCGGGCCTGCTGCTCGCGGACGAGCCGACCAGCCAGCTCGACACCCGGGCCCGCGACGAGGTGCTGCACGCCCTCGACGCGGTGCGCGGCGCGGGCACGACCGTCGTGGTCGTGACCCACGACCCGGATGTCGGCCGGCACATGGGCCGCACCGTGACCATCCGCGACGGCCGGGTCGGCGCGGAGGGGCGGCGCGGGGAGGACTACGCGGTGGTGGGTCGCGACGGTACGGTGCACCTGCCGCAGGACGTCCTGCGCATGCTGCCGCCGGGCACCCTTGTGGGCGTCGAGCCCCAGCCCGACGGGACCGTGCTCCTGGTGCCGGCTCGAGCGAACGTGGAGGGTGTGCAGTGAAGACGCTGACGGTCGATGGGGTGACGGTGGCGTACGAGCGCGACCGCCCGGTCCTGCGCGACGTGTCGGTCCTGGTCTCCCCGGGCCAGATCCTGGCCGTCACCGGCCCGTCCGGTGCCGGCAAGACGACCCTGCTGTGGGCGATGGCCGGCCTGCTGCGCCCGGCCGCGGGCGTCGTCGCGGTCGACGGCGCGCCGCTGCGCGACCGCGACCACGCGGTGGCCGAGAAGGTCGTGCTCATTCCGCAGGACAACGGCCTGGCCGCGATCCTGACCGCCCAGGAGAACATCCAGGTCGCGATGATCGCCGGCGGCGCCGCACCCGCCGACGCCCGCCGCGCGACGGTCTCCTCGCTGGAGCGGCTGGGGCTGGCCGGGCAGGCCGACCAGCTGGTGGAGGAGCTGTCCGGCGGCCAGCAGCAGCGCACGGCGATCGCGCGGGGGCTGGCCCTGCACGGCGCCGTGGTCCTGGCCGACGAGGTGACCAGCGAGCTGGACGCCACCAACCGGCAGAAGGTCATGGAGCTGCTGCAGGAGGAGGCGCGGCGGGGCGCGGCGGTCGTGTTCGCCACGCACGACCCGGAGGCGGCCGCGGCCTGCGACCGCGAGCTGCACCTCTCCGACGGCGCGGCGCAGCTGGTCCGCGGCTGACGTTCTCCCTGGTCCGGGTCGGTGCGCGGCTGCGCCGGCCCGGACGGGGATCGCCGGTTTTCCGACATGTCGGGCGCTGGCGCGCCACGACATGTCGCATTTATACCCTGACAGCGGATAAATCGGACAGGTTGCGACACTCGCCTTGGGTGCCAAATCGGACCTAAGGCCTGTCGGGGTATAAGTCCGATAAGTCGCGGCGCGCCAGCGCCCGACTTATCGTTCCAAAGGCCGTTATCTGCTCGCGATCTCGCCGCCCTCCGCGACACCACCCCGCAGACCTATCGTGGTTTGTCGATTGGTGCACAAAGCGGAGGGAAAGCCATGAAACTACGCAGTCGTCTGCTGGTCGGCGGGGTCGCCGTCGCCGCGCTCGGTGCCGCCCTGGGGGCACCCCCGGCGTTCGCCGCGGCCGCGCCCGTCGCGCTGGCGGCGAGCCAGTTCACGCTGGCCGCGAACTACAACCAGTACGACGCGCTCAACACCGCCCTGGTGGCCAAGCTCGGCACCGCGGCCGTGCACACCGTCATGGACAACGCCAACCACAACCGGACGGGCATCACCGACTCGCTCGGGATCGCGGGGTACCAGACCGGGTTCCGGTTCGACGACGGGGACAACTCGGACTGCGCGAACTACCCGCAGGGGATCACCACCAGCCGGGACGCGGTCGGGACGGCGAACAGCGGCAACTACGACGGGCACCAGCTGGTGCTCGTGAGCTGGTACACCAAGGACGGCTGCGACGGCGCGCAGAGCCGCAGCCGGATCACGCTGGTCGACTGGGACGCCACGTACGCGAACACGTACCGCAAGATCCTGCTGGTCGAGCCGACCGGGACCGCGGCCGCGCCGAGCTTCAAGGACGTGAAGGTGCACGCCGGCGGGGTGGTCTGGTACGGCGACTACCTCTACGTCGCCGACACGGGCCGCGGGATGCGGGTGTTCGACATGCGCAAGATCCTGAAGACGAACACGGGCGGCACGGCGGACCAGATCGGCGCGGTCGGCAACACGTGGTACGCGCACAACTACGCATACGTGCTGCCGCAGATCGGCACGCTCACCGCGGCCACCACGTCGAGCGCGGCGCTGGCCTGGTCCACCATCTCGCTCGACCGGGTCAGCAAGTCGATCGTCATGACGGAGTACACCTGCTCCTCCGGCTGCACGGACTACCCCAACCGCGCCCCGCGGGCCGTGCGGTTCCCGTTCGCGTCGGGCGCCACGACCTTCGCCGCCGCGACGACGGCCTCGCAGGCGCTGCAGCTGCCCTGGTACAAGCTCAACGGGGTGGCCTCGCACAACGGGCGGTGGTGGTTCAACTCGTCCGGCGCCAAGCAGCTGTACTACTGGACGCCCGCCGACGGCTCGCACACGTACGCCTGGGTGGGCGGCGGCGAGAGCATCAGCTACTGGGAGGACGACGCCAACCCGGACCTGCTCTGGTCACTGCAGGAGACGGTCGGGCACCGCAACGTGTTCGCGGTGACCCAGGCGACCTACGGCGCCTGAACGGAGGGTGCCCCGCCCTGGCGCCGCGCGAGTACGCTGCGGGCGTTTCGAGACCTGGGGACGAGTGGGGAGTAACGACGATGAGCGAAGCCGTCGACCCGGACCTGACCGGCGACGCCCTGGCCACCGTGGAGCCGGCCTCCGGCGAGCCGGTCACGGGGACCGTAGTACCGGCCCAGGCGGCCGCGCCCGAGCAGGAGCAGCACTCAAGGTTCGATGACGCCGCCGAGAAGGTCTCCACCTTCGCGGCGGGCGCGGCCGACAAGGTGGGCGAGTTCGCCTCGAACACCGCGGCGGCGTCGGGCCGGATCGCCTCGCAGGTGGTCGACCGGCTGCGCAACAACGCGGAGCTGGCGGCCGAGCGGGGCACCACCACGATCGCCGACGAGGTGGTCGAGAAGATCGCCGGCATCGCCGCGCGCGAGGTGCCGGGCGTCTACGACCTGGGCGGCGACGTGGCCCGGGTGTTCGCGGCCGTGCGCGACCGCATCGGGCTGGGCGAGTCCGAGGGGGAGTCGTCCAACCGGGGCGTCCACGTGCGGCTGGAGGGACGCAACGCCACGGTCCGGGTGACGCTGGTGATCGAGTACGGGTACGTCGTGTACTCGGTGGCCGAGAAGGTCCGGACCAAGGTGATCAGCTCGGTGGAGAACCTGCTCGGGCTGGAGGTGACCGCGGTGGACATCGTGGTCGACGACGTGCACGTGGACGAGAAGGACACCCAGCGGGTGGGCAACGACGAGGCCCGCGCCGCCGACTACGCGTAACCCCTGATCCGCGGCCCGCGTCCCCACACTTGAGGGACGCGGGCTTAGCGATCGTTCAGGTGGCGGTTAGCATCGAGTGTGACGGACCCACCCGCCGCACCCGAGGAGCGCCGACACCCATGGACGCCCACGAGATCGCCGAGGGGCGCGCGCGCTGGCAGCGCCGCTTCGACGAGGCCCGCAAGCGCGACGCCGACTTCACCACGCTGTCCGGCTCGCGGGTCGAACCCGTGTACGGGCCGCCCGAGGGGGCCGACGTCCCCGGGTTCGAGCGGATCGGCTGGCCGGGCGAGTACCCCTACACCCGAGGGCTGCACCCCACAGGGTACCGCGGCCGCGCCTGGACCATCCGCCAGTTCTCCGGGTTCGGCAACGCGCGGCAGACCAACGCGCGGTACAAGATGCTGCTCGGCGCGGGCGGCGGCGGGCTCTCGGTCGCCTTCGACATGCCCACCCTGATGGGGCGCGACTCCGACGACCCGCAGTCGCTGGGCGAGGTCGGGCACTGCGGCGTCGCCATCGACTCCGCGGCCGACATGGACGTGCTCTTCGAGGGCATCCCGCTGGCCGACGTGACCACGAGCATGACGATCTCGGGGCCCGCGGTGCCGGTGTTCTGCATGTACCTCGTGGCCGCCGAGCGCCAGGGCGCCGACCTCGGGCGGCTCGACGGCACGCTGCAGACCGACATCTTCAAGGAGTACATCGCGCAGAAGGAGTGGCTGTTCCCGCCGGAGCCGCACCTCCGCCTGATCGGCGACCTCATGGAGTACACCGGCCGGCACATCCCCCGTTACAAGCCGCTGTCCGTGTCGGGGTACCACATCCGGGAGGCCGGCGCGACCGCCGCCCAGGAGCTCGCGTTCACGCTGGCCGACGGCTTCGGCTACGTCGAGCTCGGCAAGTCCCGCGGCCTGGACGTCAACGCGTTCGCGCCCGGGCTGAGCTTCTTCTTCGACGCGCACATCGACTTCTTCGAGGAGATCGCCAAGTTCCGCGCGGCGCGGCGCATCTGGGCCCGCTGGCTGCGCGAGGTCTACGGCGCCACCAGCGAGAAGGCGCTCTGGCTGCGCTTCCACACGCAGACGGCCGGGGTGTCGCTGACCGCGCAGCAGCCGTACAACAACGTGGTCCGCACCGCGGTCGAGGCGCTCGCGGCGGTGCTCGGCGGGACCAACTCCCTGCACACCAACGCGCTGGACGAGACCCTCGCGCTGCCCACCGACCAGGCCGCCGAGATCGCGCTGCGCACCCAGCAGGTGCTCATGGAGGAGACCGGCGTGACCAACGTCGCCGACCCGCTGGGCGGCGCGTGGTTCGTCGAGGCGCTCACCGACCGCATCGAGGCCGAGGCCGAGGCGATCTTCGCCCGGATCCGCGAGATGGGCGGCGACGGCACGATCACCAGCGGCATCCTGCGCGGCATCGAGGACGGCTGGTTCATGTCCGAGATCGCCGACAGCGCCTTCGCGTACCAGCAGGCGCTGGAGAAGGGCGAGAAGCGCGTCGTCGGGGTCAACGCGCACACCGGCTCGGTCACCCGCGACCTGGACATCCTGCGGGTCTCCCACGAGGTCGAGGTCGAGCAGAAGACGCTGCTGGCCACCCGCCGGGCCGGGCGGGACAACGTCGCGGTCAAGGAGCGCCTGGAGCGCATGATCGCGGCGGGCCGCGCCGGCGAGAACATGATCCCCTCGATGCTGGACGCGGCCCGGGCCGAGGCCACGCTGGGCGAGATCTGCGGGGCCCTCAAGGACGAGTGGGGCATCTACCGCGAACCCGCCCGATTCTGAGCCACGCTCCCGTTACCTAACCGCAATACAGGCGCGCAACCGGCACCTCCCCCCGCTGGTCTATCTACGACGACCTGAGACGGGGGAGGGGCCTTGCTGGCACTCGTGCTCGCGGCGCTGCGAGCCCGGCGCGCCCAAGCGCTGACGTTGTTGCTGCTCAGCACCCTGGCGGCGGCCGCTGCGGCGGCCGCACCGTGGTACGTGCTGTCCTCGACGGAACGCGTCGCGACCCGGCACGTCGAGAGCGCGCCGATCCACGAACGCTCGCTGGAGACCATCGGCGAGGGTCCCGTCGAGGGCGGCTCGATCGAGGCCCAGCTGGCCGCGTCGGCCGACCAGACGCGGCGGATCGTGGGGCTCACCGGCTTCACCTCCTACACCGGTGCCTACGTGTCCGGCCAGACGTCCCCGGGCACCGTCCCGGCGGGCGGGGCGAAGCCGGCCGGCGGCGCGGCGGCCGGCGGCGGCGACCGCAGCACCAACTCGCCGGTGATGCTGCGCCCGGACGCCTGCGCGCACGCCGCGATCGAAGGGGCCTGCCCGGCCGCCGCGGGCGAGGTGATGCTCAGCTACCGCACCGCCCGCTACATGCAGGTCAAGCCCGGCGACCAGGTCATGTTCGCCAACTCCGGCCTGCCGCACCCGCTGCCGCTCAAGGTTGTCGGCGTGTACCGCCCGGACGACCCCAACGACCCGTTCTGGAGCAGCAACGACCAGCTGCTGGCGCCCAACCTGCCGACCGGCGCGCCGCCGGACATGACCGAGCCGGTCGACGACGCGATGCTGACCGGGCCGGCCACGTTCGACAAGACCCTCGCGACGCTGCCGGTGCGCACCGTCGTCGACCTGGTCGCCCAGCCGCAGCTGCTGGTGGACAACACGCCGGAGGACGTCCGCGCGCGCCTCGGCGCGGCCACCGTCGAGGCCGGCAACAACCGGCTGACGCTCAACACCGAGCTGCCGGCGACCATCTCCAAGGTCCAGCGGGACCGCCGGCTCGTCTCCCTCGGCGTCCCGGTCGGCGCCTTCCAGCTGCTCGTGCTGTGCTGGTTCGCGCTGTATCTCGCGGTGAAGTACACCGGCGAGGAGCGGCGCCCCGACATCGGGCTGGTGAAGCTGCGCGGCGCCACCCGCGGGCGCACCTGGGCGCTGGTGAGCGGGCAGAGTGCCCTGCCGATGCTGGCCGGCGCGGTGCTGGGGCTGCCCATCGGGTACGTCGCCGCCACCGCCGTCACCGGGCGAATCCGCGACGCCACGGTCAACGAGCAGGCTGCCGCCCTGTCCGCCGGCGCGGTCGTGGTGGCCGTGCTCGGCGCCCTGCTCGCCGCGCTGCTGGCCGAGCGCCGGGCGCTGTCCTCCAGCGTCTCCGAGCTGCTGCGGCAGGGCACGGTGCGCATCCGCCTCTGGCGCGAGCTGTTCGACCTGATCCTCGTCGCGCTCGCGGTGGCCGCCGTCTACCAGGTCAAGCACCGCGCCTCAGGCGACGCGGCCGGCCTCGCGCTGCTCGCCCCGGGCCTGGCCGCCCTGGCCTTCGCGCTGGTCGCGGCCCGGCTCATCACGTTCACCGCGGGGCGGCTGGTCGAGGGCGCGCTGCGCCACGGCCGGGCCGCCCGCGCGCTGACCGCGATCTACCTGGCCCGCCGGCCCGGCGTGCACCGCCTCGCCGCGCTGATGATCGTCACCGTCGCGCTGCTGACCACCTCGGCGCTGACCTGGGGCGCCGGGCGCTCCGAGGGCCGCGCCCGGGCCGAGCTGGAGGTCGGCGCCGACCGGGTGCTGACCGTGCGGGCCGAGAACCGGCTCGCCCTGCTCGAGGCGGTGCGCGCGGCCGACCCGGGCGGCGAGCACGCGATGGCGGTGGTGGAGTCGCTGATCTCCGGCTACGACCGGGCACTGCTGGTGGACAGCCCGCGGCTGGCCAAGGTGGCGACCTGGCGCCCGGAGTACGGTTCCAGCGCCGCGCAGACCGCCGCCCTGCTGCACCCCGACGCCCCGAAGCCGGTCATGGTCACCGGCTCGGAGCTGACCGTCGACTACACCAGCCACGTCGACGGCAGCGACTCCAGCCGCGTGGTGTTCCTCGACGTGGTGCTCGCCGACCCCAAGGGGGTCCGGCTCGCCGCCCACGTCGGCCCGCTCGCCGAGGGCCGCAAGACGGTCACCATGCCGGTGCCGGCCTGCGCGACCGCGCCCGGCTGCCGGCTCAGCTCGTTGCAGATCATGCAGTCCACCCAGGAGCAGAAGATCTTCTTCTCCTCCCGGCCGGGCGTCGAGGTCACCGTCCACGGCATCACGCAGAGCGGCGGCCAGGCGGTGCTGAGCAAGGAGATGCTCACCGACCGCACCAAATGGCGGCTCGGGGTCAACGGCAACCCGCCCAACCTCATCGTCGGCCCGGTCCCGGACGGCCTGAAGCTCACCGTCGCCCCGGTACGCACCGGCACCTCCGACCCCGGCGTGTACGTGCTGGACACCCCGGCCCCGCTGACCAGCGTGCGGGCCACCAGGCGCCAGCCGCGCCTGGTCGGCGACCAGCGGGTCACCTACGGCTCGACGTCGATCTCCGAGGCGATCGGGGGGACCGCCCTGCGGCTGCCGAGGCTGGGGGACACCGGGGTGATGGTCGACCTGGAGTACGCCGACCGCCTCGGCGCCGACTTCGGCGCGGGCGAGTCGCTGCAGGTCTGGCTCAACGACAGCGCCCCGCGCGACATCAAGGACCGGCTCCGGGCGCAGGGCCTGATCGTGCTCGGCGAGGAGACGGCCGACGGCGTGGCCGACCGGTACGCGTCCTTCGGCCCGCCGCTCACCCTGCAGTTCATGCTGCTCTCGGCCATCGTCGGGCTGGCCCTGGCGGTCGGCTCGGCGTCCGTGGTCGCCGCCGTCGAGCGCCGGCCCCGCTCCCGCGAGCTCGGCGCGCTGCGCAGCCAGGGCGCGCCGTCGCGGCTGGTGCGGCGGGTGAGCATCGAGGGGTACCTCGTGCTCGCCGGCGTCTCGCTGCTGTTCGGGCTGATACTCGCGGTCCTGATCCGCGCCTATATCGGCGACGTCCTGCCGTACTTCGCCGATGGTTGGAGGGCGCCGTGAGCGATCCGGAGCGCAGCGGCGGGGTCGCTCACCAGGAGCACAGGTCGGCGGAGCTTGCGGAGGTGCTGGCGTGATCGGCCTGGTCCTGTCCATGGTGCGGGCTCGGGCCGGGCAGGCCCTCACCGCGTTCCTCCTGGCCATGTTCGCCATGGCGGCGGCGGTCAGCGCGCCGGTGTACTCGGCCACCGCCGACCGCGCCGTGGTGCGCAGCGAGGTGGCGGCCGCGCCGGTGGCCGAGCGGGTGCTGCAGGCCCGGCGCACCCAGCCGAAGTCGGGCGACCACGACTTCGAGGACCTGGTCCCGGAGGTGTTCGACGGCGCGCAGTTCACGAGCGTGTACAGCACCGAGTACGACACGATGATCTTCCCGGCCGACGTCGTCAAGTACCAGCCGATCGCGCCTCGGCTCGTGTACCGCGACGACACCTGCGCGCACCTGCGCTTCAGCGCCGGGCGCTGCTTCGTCAGCGAGTCCGAGGTCGTGCTGAGCACCGCTCAGGTCAAGCAGCTCGACCTGCACCTCGGCGATACCTTCGAGATCAGCTACGCCACGGTGGACCCGGAGGGCGGCGACTTCGTCGAGGCCGGCCCGCGGGTCAGGTTCACCCTGGTCGGCGTCTACGACCCGATCAACCCCGCCGACCTGTACTGGTCCGACGCCGACTACTTCAACCCCCGCCAGACCGCGCGGATGACCACCGAGCCCGCCTTCGTCAACCGGCTGACCATGGAGGCGATGGAGCACGGCCCCGAGCGGCAGATCTTCGACTTCGTCATCGACTGGTCGAGGATCGACCGGGAGTCGCTGGACAGCATCAACGCCGCGGTGAAGCACGGCGAGGCCCAGCTGACGGGGCTGCCCGGCCACGTGGTCGTGGAGACCAAGCTGCCCGCCCTGGCCAAGCGGATCAACGCCGACCGGGATCTCGTGGCCCAGGTGGTTCCGGTCGCAGCGGTACCACTGGTGCTCCTCTGCTGGTTCGTGCTGTTCATCGCCGTCGCCGCGGCCACCCAGGAGCGGCGGCTGGAGCTGGGCCTGCTGTCCCTGCGCGGGGTGAGCACCCCGCGGCGCTGGTGGCTCGCGGCCGGGGAGAGCATCGTGGCCATTCTGGCCGGTGCCGCCTCCGGCTTCGTGCTCGGGCACTACCTGGTCCGGCTGGCCGCCCAGCTGCTGCTCAGCAGCGCCGGCGACGTGCCGCTGTCGGCCGGGCTCACCCTGTGGTCGCTGGCCGCGCTGGTCGGCGCGCTGGTCGCGGCGGTGCTCGCGCAGCGGGCCGAGCTGGTCAAGCGCACCTCCGACCTGCTGCGCAACGTGCCCAGCCGGGCCTCGCGCTGGGGCGCACCGGTCTTCGAGGTGCTCGTCGTGGTGCTCGCCGCCGTCTCCGTGGTGCAGCTGCGCCGCGGCGGCGAGGGGCTCACCGGCTTCGCGCTGGTCGCCCCGTCGGCGGTCGTGATCGCGGTGGCCCTGCTCGCCGCCCGCGCGGTGCTGCCCATCGCCGAGGCGGTCGGCCGGCGGGCCCTGCGCCGCGGTCGGCTCGGCCCGACCCTGGCCGCCTACGCGCTCACCCGCCGCCCCGGCACCCAGCGCATCCTCGCCCTCTTCGTGGTCGCGCTCGGGCTCATGGTCTTCGCCGCCACCGCGGCCGATGCCTCCGCCGACGCCCGCGACCGGCGCAACCGGGTCGAGCTCGGCGCGCCCCGGGTGCTGTCCGTCGAGCCGCTGAGCCGGGCCTCGCTGCTGTCGAAGGTCCGGGCGGTCGACAAGGACCACAAGTTCGCGATGGCGACCGCGATGCTGCCGGTCGGCGACGACACCGGGGTGCCGCCGATGCTGGCGGTCGACAGCGAGGCGCTGCCCGCCGTCGCGCTGTGGGAGGACAAGGCGCTGTCCGCGCAGAAGGCGAGCGAGCTGCTCAAGCCGCCCACGTCGCAGCGGAGCATCGAGGTCGACAACAAGGACGTGTCGCTGGACGCGACCATCGACTCGCTCGTCGACGCCTACCGGGTGCACTGGGTCGCCGTGGTGGTGCCGTACGACGGCTCCGGCGTCGGGCGTGTCGACCTCGGCCTGGTGCAGACCGGCCGGCACACCTACGTGCGCAACCTGCCCATGTGCGTCAACGGGTGCCGCCTGGCCGGGCTGGAGCTGCAGCAGCCCGAGAACCGCGGCTTCGACGTGACGATGACGCTCCACAGCCTCAGCCAGCACGACAAGAAGGTCATCGACGAGGCGGCCTTCGCCAACCCCGACGGCTGGCGCACGCCGGAGTCGCCCGGGCCGCGGCTGCTCGTGCCGACGCTCACCGCCGCCAAGGACGGCCTGCGGGCCGAGCTCACCAACTACAAGGGCGCCGACACCTCGGTCAAGATCCTGCCGACCGACGCCCCCTCGCCGCTGCCGGTGATCATGGCCCGCACGGCCGGCATCGGCGACCACATGACCGGCCTGGACGAGAACCGGCAGTCCATCGCCATCGCCGGTGAGGTGGAGACGGTGCCGAAGCTCGGCTACCACGGCGGGCTGGTCGACCTCGAGTACGCCGAGCGGCTGGCGGCCGACGGGGGCGACGCGCTGTACCCGCAGATCTTCCTCGGCCCGCAGGCCCCGGCCGACGTGATCGAGCAGCTGCAGGCCCAGGGCCTGCGGATCATGAGCGACCGCTCGCTCGGCCCGCTGCGCGCCGCGATGGACGAGCAGGGTCCGGCCGTCGCGCTGCGCTTCCACCAGCTCGCCGCCGGTCTCGCGGTGCTGCTCGGGGCCGGCGCGCTGTGGCTGGTGGCGAGCCTGGACCGGCTGCGGCGGGCCGGCGAGCTGCGGTCGCTGCGGGCACAGGGCGTGACCCGCCGCGACGCCGGCGCGAACGGCTACCTGGCCCTGGTCGGCACGGCGGCGCTCATCGCCCCGTTCGCGGCCCTGGCCAGCTGGCTGCTGGTGCGGGAGTATCTTCCGGTGTTCTCCGACGACGCGGACGGCTTCGAGGCGTCGATCTGGCCCTCGCCGGAGCCGGTGGCGATCGCGTGGGGCGCGGCCGCGCTCGTGCTGGCCGCGTCGGCCGTGGTCGCCGGCGCCCGGATGCGCGCCGCGTCGGAGCAGCGGAGGCGATAAGGACGATGTTCGACAATTCGACTGGTTCGATGATCGGGATGGGGACGGGGACGCGATGAACGGACTGGCGGTCGCCTGCCGGCGGGTCGTGCACATCTACCGGGCGGAGGCCGGCGACGTCGTGGCGCTGGCCGGCGTCGACCTTTCGATCGGGCCGGGGGAGACGCTGGCCCTCGTCGGGCCGTCGGGCTCGGGCAAGTCGACGCTCATCGCGCTGCTGGCCGGCCTCATGCGGCCGTCCGCGGGGCGGGTGAACATCGGGACGTACGACATGGGCAAGCTCTCCGACGGGGAGATCGCCCGGCTGCGCGGGACCGAGATCGGCGTGGTGCTGCAGGGCGCGGCGCGCAACCTGCTGCCGTACGCGTCGCTGCACCGCAACATCTGGCTGGCCCAGCGGCGGGCCGCGCGGACCGAGGGCATCAAGCTCGACGACCCCGACCGCATCCTGGACCTGGTGGGCCTGCCGGGGCTGGGCCGGGCGCGCATCGACGAGCTCGCCCCGGGCGCCCGGCAGCGGGCCGCGCTGGCCGTCGGCATCGCCGCCGGCCCCGGGCTGCTCCTGGTGGACGAGCCGACCAGCCAGCTCGACACCCACGGCCGGGACGAGGTGCTCGAGGCCCTCGAGACGGTCAACCGCGAGCGCAACACGACCATCGTCGTCGTCACCCACGACGGTGAGGTCGGCACCCGGCTCGGCCGGGCCGTGACCATCCGCGACGGCCGGGTGGGTGCCGAGGGACGCGACGGCCAGGACTTCGCCGTGGTGGCCGGCGACGGCACCGTGCAGCTGCCGCCGGAGGTCCTCGGCGACTTCCCGCCGGGCACGCTCTTCACCGTCGAGCACATCGACGGGCAGGTGACGCTGGTGGCGGGTGGATCCGACCGGTCACTTGCGGCAGACCACCTGGGGCACGTGCAAAACTAGGGCCATGACCGACCCACGCCAGTCTCAGTCGATCTTCACCCGCGGGGCGGTGGACCTCGGCGCCCTGGCCCGCAGCAACGCGGCCGCCGCGCAGCGGGCCACCACGCCTGCCCCCGCCGCGGCCGCCGGCGCCAACGTGTTCGACGTCACGGAGGCGTCGTTCCAGGACGACGTCATCCAGCGGTCGCTGACGATGCCGGTGGTCCTGGACTTCTACGTCGAGATGAGCGCGCCGCACCAACAGTTCTCCCCGCTGCTGGCGCAGCTGGCGGCGGAGGGCGGCGGCGCGTGGGCCCTCGCCCGGGTCGACATCGAGGCCAACCCGCGGCTGGCGCAGATGTTCCGCATCCAGAACATCCCGTTCGTGGTGGCCGTCGTCGGCGGCCAGCCGGTCGACGCGTTCAACCAGATGCTGCCCGAGCCGCAGCTGCGGCAGTGGATCGACGCCGTGCTCAAGGCGGCCGGCGTGGAGGTCGAGCAGCCCGAGGACCCGCGGCTGCTGGCCGCCGACGACGCCATGGCCGACGGCGACCTCGACGCGGCCGAGGCGGCGTACCGCAAGATCCTCGACGAGACCCCGGCCGACGCCGTCGCCGAGTCCGGGCTGGCCCAGGTAGGCCTGCTGCGCCGGGTCGACGGCGTGGACTTCGCCGGCGCGCTGAGCGCGGCCCAGGCCGCCCCGGCCGACGTCCCGGCCCAGCTGCTCGCCGCCGACGTCGAGGTGCTCACCGGCGAGGCCGACAAGGCGTACACGAGGCTGGTCGACCTCATCCGCCGCACGCCGGGCGACGAGCGGGAGACCGTGCGCAAGCACCTCGTCTCGCTGTTCGCCGTCGCCGGCCCCGACGACCCCGCGGTCGCCAAGGCCCGCCGGGCACTGGCGAGCGCGCTCTTCTGACGGCGCCCGCATTGCGCCGGATCGCCGTCGTCGACGCGCCGAGCAACCTGGGGCTGCGGCCACCGACCGCATCCTCGGTGCCCGGCTGCGCCAAGGCGCCCGGCGCGCTGCGCGACCACAACCTGCTGACCCGCCTCGGGGCGCGCGACGCCGGCTGCATCACCCCGCCGCGGTACGACCCGGCGGGGTGGCAGCCGGGGGACGGCGTGGCCCAGGCCGCGGAGATCGCGGTGTTCGTGCGCCGCCTGGCCGACCGGATCGGCAGCATCCTCGCGGCCGGGGACTTCCCGCTCGTGCTCGGCGGCGACTGCTCCATCCTGCTCGGCGCCGGCCTGGCCATGCGCCGCTACCAGACCGAGGCCGGCGGGCGGATCGGGCTGATCTACGTCGACGGGCACTCCGACTTCCGGCACGAGGGCAACGCCTCCTACGTGGGCGCCGCGGCCGGCGAGGCCCTCGCGCTGGCGACCGGCCGGGGCCAGGCCAACCTCGCCTCCATCGAGCAGCGCCGGCCGTACTTCCGCGACGTCGACGTCGCGCTGCTGGGCATCCGCACGCACGACGAGTACCGGCTGGACCTGCAGGCCGCCGGCATCGTCGCCCGGGCCGTGCCGGAGCTGCGCTCGGACGGCGCCGCCCGCTCGGCCCAGTGGGCCCGCGACCAGCTGCGCGATTGCGCCGGCTTCTGGGTCCACGTGGACGTCGACGTGCTCGACCCGGCCGTGATGCCCGCCGTGGACGCGCCGGACGTGGGCGGGATCGCCTATCGGGAGCTGGAGATCCTGCTCAGCGGGCTGATCTCGGACCCGCGCTGCGTGGGCGCCCAGGTGACGGTCTTCGACCCCGACTACGACCCCGACGGGCAGTACGCGGCCGAGGTGACCGACGTCCTCGTCGCCGGGCTGGAGCCGCTGATCACCTCGTCGGCCCTGGTCGCGGCCTCGCCCGACCCCGTGATCTCGGCGCCGCCGTTCGCGCCCCCGGTCTCGGCCCCGCCGGTGTCGGCGCCGCCCTCGCTGCGCATCCCGGCGCCGCCGGCCCCGGCGGAGTCGCGTCCCGGGCCGCGCCTCATCCCGCACGACGTGTCGTCGCTTCCCTCTCCGGCTGGGGCGGCCCTGCCGGACCCGGCGCCCGGCTGGGGCATATCCGACATTTCGGAAATGTCGGATATCGCGGAGGGTGATGCGCTCGACGAAGATGGACTCGACGAAGATGGGCTCGGCGCGGACGTGCTCGGCGCGGACGGGCCTCACGTTGAGGAGCACGAGATCGACCCCGAGGCCGATGCGGTCGCGGGTGACGCCGACGCCGACCAGGGCGCGGACGACGACATTGCGGATGACGAGGGTGAGGACGAGTTGTACGAGCAGGTCGTGCCGGTGAGGCCGCAGGTGAACCGGGTCGCGGAACTATCGCTCGACTCGCTGCCGCGCGACTCCATGGGCCCCGGCGGCCTGCGGCCGTTCGTGCCCGCCCAGGCCGTCCGCCGCGACGCGGGGGACGCCCCGGAGTCGCCGCTGACGGACGTGGTCCCGGCGGCCCGCACCCCCGTCGAGGAGGACGAGACCGCCGGCTGAGACGCCACGGCCGGCCCGCGGAGGACCGCAGGCCGGCCGGGTGAGGTACGCCGGAAACTAGCCGATCGTCTGGAAGAACTTGCCGGCGATCGGGACGGCGGCGGCGGTCGAGGCGCCGCCGTTCTCGACGAACACGCAGAAGGCGATGTCGCCGCGGTAGCCCATGAACCACGAGTGGGTGTGGGCGGGGTTGTTGTCGTACTCCGCGGTGCCGGTCTTGCCCCGCAGGTCACCCGGCAGGTCCTTCAGCTGGTTGGCCGTGCCGTCGGTGACCACCTGGCGCATCATCGTGCGAAGGGCGTCCAGCGAGGCCGGGTTCAGGGCCGGGCCGTCCGGTGCCGGGCTCTTCGGGGCCGGCTCCAGGACCAGCTGGGGCTGCTTCCACTGGCCCCGGGCGACCGCCGCCGCGGCCCCGGCCATGATGACCGGGGAGACGAGGTTGGTGCCCTGGCCGAAGGCGGCCGCGGCCTGCTCGGCCTTCGAGCCGTTGACCGAGACCTTGCCGGTGAAGACGTCGGCGCCGAGGTCCCACGGGATGCCGATGCCCAGGCTGGCGGCGGTCTTGCCGAGGCCGTCGGGGGCGATGCTGGGGGCGAGCGAGGCGAAGGCCGTGTTGCACGACTTGGCGAAGTCGACACGCAGCGGCACGGCGCCGAGCTCCTCGTCGTGGGAGTTCTTGAAGGTGCGGCCGTCGACGGTGAGGTTCTTCGGGCAGTTGACCACGCTCTCGCCGGTCATGCCCTTGTCGAGCACGGCCAGGGCGGTGACGGTCTTGAGCATCGAGCCGGGCGGGGTCTGGCCGACCAGGGCGAAGTTGTTCACCGCGGCGCCCGGGCCGTTGGCCACCGCGACGATCGAGTTGTCGCTGATGCGGATCGCGACGAGGGCCGAGCGCCGGGTGTCGCCGGCCAGGGCGGCCTCGGCGGCGTTCTGCAGGTTGACGTCGAGGGTCAGCTTGACCGCCGTGCCGGCCGTCGGGTCGGTGGCGAAGAGCTGCTTGTCCGGGGTGCCGGTCGGCATCGGCACGACGACCTTGACGCCCGGCTTGCCCTGCAGAGCCGAGTCGTACTTCTGCTGGAGCCCGGACAGGCCGACGACGTCGCCGATCTTGTACTTGCCCGGGTTCTTGTCCATGATCTCCTTCGTCACCTCGCCGGTGGAGCCCAGCAGGGCCCGGGCGAACTGCGCGGAGGGGGCCAGCGCCTGGGTCGAGTTGCGGGTGACCACGCCCGGCGTCGAGTTCAGCTTGTTGGCGATTGTGTCGAAGATCTCTTTGCGCAGCGTGATGATCTGCACGAAGGCGTCGGGGGCGGCCTTCTTCACCTGGTCGGGCAGGCCCGAGATGTCGACCGTGACGTTGGCCTGCTTGAAGGCGTCTGTCAGATTCTTGACCACGATGTTGATGTCGGTGACCGACCGCGGCTCCACGCCGATGATCACGACCGGCTTCGCGCTCACGATCGGCTGGCCGGCGCCGTCGACGATGCTGCCCCGGGTCCCTGCGGTCTTGCGGATCGCGAGCTTGTCGGTGGCCTCCAGCTGCGGGTTGATGGTCTTCGCGTCGAAGACGACCTGCCACTCCTTGTCGACCCGCTTGGCGTCGACCGTGGTGTCGTACTCCCACGTCGAGTCGGCGACGGGCCAGGCCACGTGCACGGCGGCGCTGGCGTTGTCGTCCTTGACCGTCGGGGCGCCCTTGAGGGTGAGCTTCGGCGGCTGGGCCGCGAGGTCGCCCGCGACCGTGGTCCACAGCTTCTGCGCCGCGTCGCCGGTGAGGGCTTTACCGTCCGGACCCACGAACTTCAAGCCGGAGAGGTTGCCCTTCTCCCACGCGCCGAGGAATGTCGTGAGCGAGTCGTCCGGCGGCTTGCTGGAGCACGCGGGTAGCGTGCCGAGCAGCGCCACGGCGGCGGCGAGAGCGATGACGCGACGGATCGAAACGGCCATGTGGGCGATTCTGCGCCATGAAAGCACGGTTCTGCACGCCCCAAGATCGAACAAGTAGGACAATTCAGTACGTCGAATGGCGCTTGATCTGGTATTCGACGATCGTGAACCGAAGACGGGTGTTCCTGGGCTGACGACCGCGATCCCCGAACACTTGAGGCCCTGCGGGCAGGTCTTAGGCTGAGCGAGGACAACCCACAACGACGTGGGTGAGGGGAGAACAACCGATGAATCGGCCTGGGGCAACCCCGGTGCAGGACGACGCACGAGGCTTACGCGCAGCGCGGACCCCCGACGCAGTCGAAGACGACGAGCTGGAGCAGTCAGTGCCCAACGCGGAGCACCTGGTGGCGGAGGCGGTCGTGCTGGCCGCCGCGCAGGATGGCGATCCTGAACTGGTCGCAGCCTACTGGCGCCTGGTCCCCGACGAGGAGCTGGCCGCCTGCAATGTGGCCAGGATGGTCGAGGCCACCCGCTCGCACGCGGAGCTGGCGCAGCAGCGCCTGCCGGGCGAGCTGAAGCTGCGGCTCGGCCTGAGCGTCACCGGCGGCACCGCGCTGGAGATCGTGACCGACGACATGCCGTTCCTGGTCGACTCGGTGACCAGCGCGCTGTCGTCGCGCAACATCGACGTCAACCTGCTGGTGCACCCGCTCGTGGTGTTGCGCCGGGCGCCGCTGGGGGCGCTGGAGGAGGTGCTCGTCGGGCTCGAGCCCGAGGACGCCGGCCCCGGCGACATGGTCGAGAGCTGGATCCGCATCGAGGTCGACCGCATCCGGGACGAGGGTGAGCTCGAGGAGCTGCGCAACGACCTGTCCCGCGTGCTCAACGACGTGCGCGAGGCGGTCGAGGACTGGCACAAGATGCGCACCCAGGCCCTGACCCTCGCCGACGAGCTCGGCAGCGCCCAGCTGCCCGTGCCGGACAAGGACATCACGGACTCCGTCGAGCTTCTGCGCTGGCTCGTCGACGACCACTTCACCTTCCTGGGCTTCCGGCAGTACAAGCTGGTCAAGGACGAGAACGGCGAGGAGCTGCTGCAGGCGGTCCTCGGCTCCGGCCTGGGCATCCTGCGGGTCGACCAGGTGCGGCCGCGGGTGCTGTCCTCCATGACGGCGGAGGCGTACGCCAAGGCCAAGGAGAAGCGGCTGCTCATCATCACCAAGGCCAACTCACGGGCCACGGTGCACCGCTCGGCGTACCTCGACTACATCGGCTTCAAGCAGTTCGATGTCGACGGCAACGTGATCGGCGAGAAGCGCTTCCTCGGGCTGTTCTCCTCGGCGGCGTACCGGACCAGCGTGCGCGACCTGCCGGTGGTCAAGCGCAAGGTGGCCGAGGTGGTCGAGCGCTCCGGGCTGTCCCCGCGCTCCCACTCCGGCAAGGACCTGATGGAGACGCTGGAGACCTACCCGCGCGACGAGCTGTTCCAGATCGGCACCGAGGAGCTGTACAAGGCGGTCATGGGCGTGCTGCGCCTGGCCGGCCGCCGCCAGCTGCGCGTGTTCCTGCGCCGCGACGCCTACGGCCGGTTCATCTCGTGCCTGGTCTACCTGCCCCGGGACCGGTTCACCACCGCGAACCGGCTGCGCATCCAGCAGATCCTGCTGGCCGAGCTCAATGGCATCGGGGTCGACTACACCACCCGGGTGAGCGAGTCGAAGTTCGCCCGCGTGCACTTCATCGTCCGCACCGAGCCGGGCAACCCGCCGGGTGAGATCGAGCTCGACGACCTCACCGAGCGCCTCTCCGAGGCGACCCGCCTGTGGGACGACGACTTCCGCCTGGTGCTGGAGCGCAAGCTCAACGACGAGCAGCAGGCCAAGGTGCTGTACCAGCGCTACGGCCAGGCGATCTCCGACACGTACAAGGACGAGCACACGCCCTACGAGGCGGTCAAGGACGTCGCCAAGCTCGAGCTGCTCGACGAGCCCGGGCAGCTGGTCATGCACGTGTACCGCCGCCGGCAGGACGAGTCCGACGTGCGGTTCAAGGTGTTCCGGTACGGCGAGCCGATGCTCCTCTCGGCGGTCCTTCCGGTGCTGCACTCCCTCGGCGTGCAGGTGACCGACGAGCGCCCCTACGAGGTGGTGCGCTCCGACGGCACGATCTACCTGTACGACTTCGGACTGCAGCTGCCGCCCGGCTCGCGGGCCATGGTCGACGTCCGCCCGCACCTGGAGAACGCGTTCTCCGCCACCTGGCGCGGCGAGGCCGAGGTCGACAACTTCAACACGCTGGTGCTCATGGCCGGGCTGACCTGGCGCGAGGTCGTCGTGCTGCGCGCCTACGCCAAGTACCTGCGCCAGGCCGGCACGGTGTTCTCCCAGGACTACATGGAGACCACGCTCCTGGCGTACCCCGCGATCGCCTCGAAGCTCGTGGCCCTCTTCGCCGCCCGGTTCGACCCGCGGCTGCAGCTGTCCGAGGTGACCCGCTCGGTGCAGTCCAAGGAGCTGGTCGCGGCCATCAACGCCGATCTCGACCAGGTGACCAGCCTCGACCAGGACCGCATCCTGCGCTCGTTCCTGCACCTGATCCAGGC
>NZ_BAAARV010000060.1:0-4222 GCF_039532525.1 Dactylosporangium salmoneum | reverse complement strand
CCGCCGCATCGACGTGCTGCCGGACCGCAAGGCCGCCACCCTCGCCGCGTGGCTGCGCGAGCATCCCGGCATCGAGGTCGTGTGCCGGGACGGCTCAGCCGCCTACGCCGAAGCGATCCGCCAGGGCGCGCCAGGCGCGGTGCAGGTCAGCGACCGGTGGCATCTGTGGCACGGCCTCGCCGCCGCGGTTGAGAAGACCGTCATCGCGCACAGCGGCTGCTGGCACGCCGGCCCACCCCGGCAGACCCTCGCCCGCCAGGAACGCACTCAGCAGCGGCACGCTGCGGTGCACGCCCTGCTCGACCAGGGGTTCGGGCTGCTGGAGTGCGCGCGCCGGTTGGGCTGGGCGCTCAACACGGTCAAACGCTATGCCCGGGCCGCGACCGTGGAGCAGTTGCAGCGCCCGGCCCAGTACCGTGCCACGCTCGTCGACCCGTACCGCGAGCACCTGCGCCGGCGACTGGCCGAGGAACCCGGCGTTGCGGTGACCCGGCTGCTGGCCGAGATCCGCGAACGGGGCTACCCCGGCAGCGCGAACCTGCTGGTGCGCTACCTCAACCAAGGCCGCGCAGACGCGATCACCACACCGCCGTCGCCGCGGCGGCTGGTCGCCTGGCTCATGACCCGGCCCACCGACCTGCCCTCACCCCAGCGCACGCAACTGGCCCAGCTGCTCGCCTGCTGTCCGCCGATGAGCACCCTCGGTGCACGGGTACGCGAGTTCGCCGAGTTGCTCACCCACCGCCGCGGCCATGACCTGGACACGTGGATGGACACTGTGGACCGCGACGACCTGCCCGCGCTGCGGGCCTTCTGCCACGGCCTGCGCAGGGACCTGCAAGCCGTCGTGGCCGGCCTGACCCTGCCCTACAGCAACGGCCCGATCGAAGGCGCCAACACCAAGGTCAAACTGCTCAAACGCCAGATGTACGGCAGAGCCGGATTCGCGTTGCTACGACGCAGGATCCTGCTCGCATGAGCCCGCAACCCACCACCGTCTTTGCGCCAGAGCCGTTACGTTGACAGACCCTCCCGTAACGCGGACTTGAGCGGCTCTGGCGGGGCCTGCTGTGAACTGGCTAGGTGAAGGATGAGTGGACCCCGCTGCGCTGCGATCCGCAGGTGTTCAAAGCTTCGCTAGACCACCCGGTGGCTGTCGATGGGTTGTGCGAGTGGGTGGGGTTGGCCGGTCATGGCGGCGAGGGCGGTGGCGACGGCTTGGAGGTCGGCGCGGATGTAGGTGGTGGTTGCTGGTCCGGTGGTGTCGGTGTGGCCGGCGTATGCGCGGGCGGTGCCGTAGCCGAAGTGTCGTTCGACCCAGGTGAGTGTGGTGTGTCGCAGCCAGTGGGTGGTGATGCCGTGGGCGGCGACCCAGGGCAGGTGTTGGCCGATGCGGTGCCAGAGGTGGTCGTAGCGGCGGCTGGTCAGGGCGGTGCCGTTGCGGTACCGCAGCAGCGAGTCGGTGGGCAGGACCGCGCCGCGGACGATGGCGTGGTGGGCGAGGCTGGTGGCGAGGTCGAGGCTGATCGGTTGCCAGCGGACGGTGCCGCCCTTCTCGCGCAGCAGGAGCAGGCCCCGTTCGGCGTCGAGGTCCTGCAGCCGCAGGCCCAGGCCACCGGCACGCCGCAGGCGGTTTCGGTGTGCAGGCGCAGCAGCAGCGCGTCGAGGACGGTGTCGTTGCCGGTGGTTCGGGCGACCAGGTTAATCTCGGTCAGTTCGTCGGGCGTGAGGGCTCTTCGGGTGCTCGGCAGTCGTCGTGGTTTGCCGACCCGGTGGGCTGTCTGTAGGTTGGATTAGCCCATCGGCGATGGCGCGGTTGTAGAACGCGCGGGCGGCGGCGATGAACAGTTCGCCGGCGTGGCGTCCGCCGCGGCTGTTGCGGCGGGCCTGGGCGCTGTTGGTGACGTGTTGCCGCATGGCCTGCAGGTCGCTGGCGGTGACGGTGTCGATCGCCTGGTTTCCCCAGGCTCTGGTCATGCGCTGCCAGTAGCTGCGGTAGGCGCGTAAGGCGCCGGGACCGGCCGCGGCGAGGACCTGGGGGAGGTAGTCGTCGAATGTCGGCAGTGCTGGTCGGGCGTCGTGCTGCAGGTCGGCGAGGGTGACGCCGAGCTCGGCCAGGTAGGCCCAGGCGGCTGCGAGTTTCGCCGGGTCAGCGGCCATGGCCGTCTGCCATCAGTCGGATGTGCAGGTCCGCGAGGAGCCGCGCCACAGTTTCTGCGGGGTGGACGACGAGCATACCGCGATCGAGGTCAGCGGCGAGGACGACGAGGTCGCCGGTCTCGATGGCGCACATCTGCCGGACCGCGGCCGGCAGGGTCAGGTCGCCGCGAGCGCCGACCAGCGGCGCACCTGCGTCATCGGGCCAGATCAAAACCGCCCGATTAGCGGCATCGGTGCGCAGCCGCTGGCCGGGACGCCAGCCGAGCTGCTCGAGCAGCAGCCGGGCCGACACTCGCCCGGACTGGTCCAGCCGGGCGATGTCGAGTTCCGGTGTAGGAGCAGGGTTTTCGTCCATGAGAGAAGGTCGATGGCGGTCTGCCTCACCTGGCCGTTGCTCATCGTCGGGGCCTGGCTCGCCGGTCTGCACCTCGTCGGGCTGTTCTTCGCCACCCGGGCTATCGGACGTGCGGCATGAGCGACACCGCGCTGCCGCCCGCCCGGCCGGCCCTGCTGCACGACACCCTGCTCATGACCGGCCGGACGCCGCTGCTCACGCTGCGCTTCCCGGCGGCCCTGTTCATCGCCGTGGTCTTCCCCGTACTCAGCTGCTGCTCATCACCGCCAGCTTCTGCACGATCGTCCTGCTCGGCCAGGGGTACCGCGCCTTCGTCAACTTCGGCCTGTTGCTGTTCGCCGTCATGGGCGTGCTGTTCTCCACCCTGGGCACCGCCGCGACCAAGACCGTCGACCTGCAGGCGGGCTTCGATGCCCGCCTGCTCACGATGCCCATCTCGGCCTGGCGCTATTAACCGACCGTCCCTGCGGTCGCTCCGCTCCGGCCGCTGCCCCTATGTGACACCCCCTGACACGTTCCTCGTCGCCACTAGCCGCGCGACGCTGGATCGGAACCGTACCGACGAAGGACGGTTGCAATTCGAGCTTCCTCCGCAGTCCCTGCTGATTGGCCATGCTGGGCCGGAGGGGGATGCGATGCCGACCATCGCAGCGAGATGGGGGAGTGGCTCAGGATCGGAGACGCCCGTGTCACCTAACGCGCGACCGGATTTTGCAGCGTTGTATGGCGTTGCGAACGGCCGATGGGACATGACACCGCGGACAGCGTCAGCCCTGTACACCGGACTCAGCTTGATTGCCGACGGCATTGCGCTTGACACCGACGACGTGGGTGACATGCCTGTTGGTGCCCAGCGCACGTGGGAATGGCGGGCGTTGGACGCGTTCCCGCGGGCATCGTGGTCGCAGGGGACGCGCTGGCGCCGCATGTTGAGTTCACGCAGCCGGTATCTCGTCCACGCGATCGAGCGAGGCGACGGGCTGATTGCCGAATGCGTCGCCGACTACCTGATCCACCACCTGGCCATCGAACGAGGCCGCGACGAGGTTGATGACGCTCTACGCGACCCGGACCACCCAAGCCACGGCATTCCGGCATATCCGGACGACTACGCCTGGCATCGGCTTCCGTACTCCAGCCGACTCGGAGACCTCGACGCGTCGCGCAGCGCGCCCAACTACATCCGATCGTTGCATCGAACGTATCTCGCGACCAAGCGACGTCCTCAGCTGTGGTTCATCGTGGTGAACGTGTCAACCAGTACGGCGTCGACGGCGCCGATGAACCGGCCTGATCTCGGCAACCGGCTCGACGACGCGTAAGGCTGACCTCAAGTCCTCATCGGTAAACCGAATCATACGCCCACCAAGCACGTGATAACGGATCCGGCGATTAGCCACCCAATTGCGGAGCGAAGACACGGAAACCTTCAACCGCTCAGCGGCCTCCGAGTACGTGTAGAAGTTCTCGCCGTCGAGTTCCATCCGTGCCCCTCCGGTTCGTCGCTGTCGTTGCAGAGGGTAACGGTCGGCGGCTTCGGACTCGAAATCGATATTTGTACCCTTTGATGCATGTTCGGGACGGTTGAGGGGTTCGAGTCCCCTTAACCGGAAGCGGCTCTCCGGCTGGTGAAGCTACCCCCAATGACGTGATCTCAACGAGATTGCGGTAGGTAACGGTATTCGAAGTGGGTGAGGTGTAGGGCTG
>NZ_BAAARV010000059.1:0-59883 GCF_039532525.1 Dactylosporangium salmoneum | reverse complement strand
TGGCTCGAACCGGCCGCCCCGGCCGAGGTGCCTGGCCCACGGCGGACCGTGGCTCGAACCGGCCGAGTTGAGCCCGTCCCGAACGGGTAACAACGCGGCGAGCCGCGGCCAGATCCCCGCACCTGGCACGGAACGTCGATATCGAGCAGGCGCTCAGACGGTGACCGGACGCCGGTAGCGCGCGACCAGCAGCGTCCCGGCCTGCACCGCCAGCGAGACCGCGAGCGCCAGCCCGAACGCCGCGCCGACGCCGAGCGGCTCCACCAGCACCGCCACCAGGAGGCAGAAGACCGCGAACCCCACGAGGCCGCCCAGCACGCCCCGCAGCATCCGCACCGCCCCGCCGGCCCCGTCGCGGGCGAGGGCGAACGCGGCGACCACGCTCGTGGCGATCGGGAACGGGGCGAGCACGCCGGTCGCGGCCGGGCCGATCGCGGCCGCGGCGCCGGTCACGGTCAGCACCAGCGCGGCGGTGGCCACGGCCCGGGCCGGGAGGTCCCACCACGGCGGGCGCGCGGCGCGAGCCGGTGCCGGCGAGACGCGGGGCAGGGCGCGGGCCGCGAGCCAGACGGCCAGCAGCACGAGGAGGGCGGCCGGCGCGACGGGCACGGTGACGCGGGCCAGCAGCGCGTCGGCGGCCAGGCACGCGGCCCACGCCACGACCAGGGCGGCGGGCCAGCGCAGCCGCCCGGCCACCCGCCC
Organism: Dactylosporangium salmoneum; assembly: GCF_039532525.1. NCBI lineage: Bacteria > Bacillati > Actinomycetota > Actinomycetes > Micromonosporales > Micromonosporaceae > Dactylosporangium > Dactylosporangium salmoneum. The sequence goes on along the minus strand of NZ_BAAARV010000059.1, from coordinate 59,181 downwards.
GAAGACGACGACGAAGAGCGCGAGGGAGACCAGGCCGAGCAGGGCGGAGGCGGCGGCCCGGGCACCGAACGCCGGGCCGTGCTCGAGGCAGGCGATGAGCAGGATCGGGCCGGCGACGATGGGCAGGGCGACGAGGATCCCGGAGACCTGGGCGCCCCAGCGCCGGCCGGCGAGGGACGAACCGGCGACGAGCAGCGGCGCGAGCAACAGCTTCAACACGAGTGTCACTTGTGGTCAGGTTAGCCGCTATGGTCGGTACCGTGGAGACCAGGATCCGACCGGCCGCGCGGGTCGTCTGTCTCGACGCCGCGCAGCGCGTGCTGCTGCTGCACTGGCGGGACCCGGCCGACGGCTCGTGGCTGTGGGAGCCGCCCGGCGGCGGCATCGACCCCGGCGAGACGCCCCTCGACGCGGCGCGGCGCGAGCTCGTCGAGGAGACCGGGCTCGATCCGGCGGCGGTGCGCACGGGCGCCGTCGACGTGGCGCGCGACCAGCGGTGGAACGGCGCCCGGTACATCGGCGTCGAGCAGTTCTTCCTCGCCCGCTTCGCCGAGGACCGGCCCGCGCTGGTGCGCACCGGGCTGCTGCCGGACGAGCAGGAGAACCTGCACGACCACGCCTGGGTCGGGCCGGAGGACCTGCCGGCGCTGCCCGACCGCCTCGAGCCGCCCGAGCTGGCGAAGGTCATCGCCGCCCTGGCCGGCCCGTCCAGCGCCTGGGCCCGGCTGAGCTAACGCGGCGAGCGGATCAGCAGGTTCGCCACCACTTCGTCGGGTCCGACGGTGCCGTACACGTGCGGCACATCGGCCTCGAAGCTGATGTGCTCCCCCGCCCGCGCGACGAGCGGCACCGGCCCGGGCCCGGCCCGCAGCACGCCCTGATGCACGGTGACGTGCTCGGTCACCCCGGGCGCGTGCGGCGGTGAGTGCTGGACGACGCCCGGCCGCACCCGCATCCAGAACAGCTCGAACGTCGCGCCCGCCTCCTCGAAGACCTCGAGCAGCGTCGCCGTGACCGCGGCCCCGCGCACGTCCGCGGCGGCCCCCGGCGGATCCCCGGGAGCAAGGACAAGAGCCGTCAGCGGTACCCCGAGTGCCCCCGCCACCGCGTAGAGCGTCTCCAGCGTGGGGTTGCGGGTCCCGTGCTCCAGCCCGGACAGCGTGGCCTTGCCGATGCCGGCCGCGCGCGCCAGGGCCGACAGCGACACGCCGCGCGCCTCCCGCAGCGCGCGCAGCCGCTCGCCCACGGCCGGATCGGCGCGGCTTGTCCCGTCAGGCTCCACGGGATTATTGTGGCGTTCCGTTTACGGAACGATCGTCGAAGGGCACACATGCGCCACCACGGGCTGCTCCCACCGATCCTGGCCGGCCTCGTCAGCGCGGTCGTCGGCTACGCAAGCTCCTTCACCGTCGTGTTGGCCGGCCTGCGCGCCGTCGGCGCCAGCCCGGCCCAGGCAGCGTCGGGCCTGCTCGCCCTCTGCCTGGCCATCGCGGCCACGGCGATCGGGCTCGGGCTGCGGTACCGCATGCCGATCTCGATCGCCTGGAGCACCCCCGGCGCCGCCCTGCTCGTCGCCACCGGCCCGGTCCAGGGCGGCTTCCCGGCGGCCGTCGGCGCGTTCCTGATCGCCGCCGCCCTGATGGTCCTCGCCGGCCTGGTCCCGTGGCTGGCCCGGGCCATCGCCGCCATCCCCCGCCCGATCGCCGGCGCCATGCTCGCCGGGGTGATCCTGAGCCTGTGCACCGCCCCGGTGCGGGCCATGGTCGAGCTCCCGCTGCTGGCCACCCCGGTCATCCTGGTCTGGGCCCTGCTGTTCCGCTTCGCCCGCCAGTGGGCCGTCCCGGGCGCCCTGGCCGCCGCGGTGGTCGCCATCGCGGTGCACGGCCCGGGCGGCGGCCTGTCCGGCGCCACCCTGCGCCCCAGCGCCCTGCTGACGGTGCCCACGCTGAACCCGTCGGTGCTGGTGAGCATCGCGGTGCCGCTGTTCCTGGTCACCATGGCAGCGCAAAACGTCCCCGGCATGGCGGTCATGGCCACGTACGGCTACGAGCCACCCCTGCGGCCCCTGCTCGTGACCACGGGGCTGGCCAGCGCGGTCGCGGCGCCGTTTGGCGCCCATGCGGTCAACCTGGCGGCGATCACCGCCGCGATGACCGCGGGGCCGGACACGCACCCGGACCCGCGGAAGCGGTGGATCGCCACCGTGGCGCTGGGGGCGGGGCAGCTGACCCTCGGGCTGGGGGCCTCGCTGGCCATGGCACTGGTACTGCTCTCGCCGCCGATTCTGGTGGTGGCGGTGGCCGGGCTGGCGCTGCTGCCGGCGCTGGGCTCCTCGCTGGCCAATGCGGTCACCGAGGCGGAGGGACGGGAGGCCGCCGTCGTGACGTTCGTGGTGACGGCCTCGGGCACCACGATCCTGGGGATCGGCTCCGCCTTCTGGGGACTGGTCGCCGGCGGCCTGACCGCCCTGCTCCTGCACCGCCGCCGGCCGGCCCCCGTCGCCACCACCGAGCAGCCGGAGCCGGAGAACCCCGTCAGTGGTTCGCGTGAAAGTGCCACGCTACCTGCTGGTCGATGAGCTGCGCCGGGGACCAGGCGGCGGTCCGCGACCGCCTAACGGAACGAGCCGCCGTTGCGGACCGGGCGCATCGGCTCGGCGTCGTCGACCGGGTCGGCGCAGGTCTCCCAGTTGCGCCACCACTGGTCGTCGGGCAGCTCGCCGCAGGCCTGTACGAAGGCGTCCAGCAGGGTCAGGGTGGCCGGCTCGGCGGTCAGGCCGGCCGCGGTGACGAGCTCCTGCAGCTCCCGGCGGCGGGCCCGCATCACCGTGCCGACCAGGTCGCGGCCGGCGGGGGTCAGGGCCAGCCAGATCGAGCGGCGGTCGGGATGGCGGTGGAAACGCTCCACCAGCGACTTGCGGGCCAGCCGGTCGCACATGCGGGTCAGGGTCGACGGGGCCACGCCCAGCTCCTTGGCGACGATCGCGCTGCGCTGGGGGCCGCCGCCGGCCAGGAGCACCAGGGTGCGGTACTGCGTGAGCGTCACGTCCGTGTCGAGCGCGGCCAGGTTACGCGACGCCAGCGCGACCATCCCCCGGCTGACGGCGAGCAGCGTCTCGACCACCCGATCATTTGTCACACGGCAAATCGTTGCAGACCAGATCGCCGCTCGAGTGGTTGACCCGGGTGCGGTCGACTATCGTGTGGGCCTAACCATTGCACACTTGCAATATATGGGGAGCAGATGGGCGGCAGAGTCGCGCACATCCTGCTGGTCGAGGACGACCCGGGCGACGTGGCGTACACCCTGGACGAGTTCCGTGAGCACCGGCTGCGCAATCCGGTGACGGTGCTCGGCAACGGGCTCCACGCGATCGACTACCTGGAGGGCCGCGGGGCGTACGCGGGCGCCCCGACCCCGGACATCCTGCTGCTCGACCTGAACCTGCCCGGGGTGGACGGCCGGGTGGTGCTCGACCGGGTGCTGGGCAACCCGCGCCTGGCCGACCTGACGGTGGTGGTGCTGACCGGCTCGCCGCTGGAGGAGCAGATGCTGCGCGACTTCGGCGTGCCGTCGGAGTTCTACTTCCGCAAGCCCGTCGACTTCGCCCAGCTGTCCGGGCTCATCCGCAGCGTCGACCAGTTCGGCCTGGTGGTGGACAAGGCTGCCGAGTAACGCTCAGCGGTGGACCAGGCCCGCGTAGTCGGCCTCGGTGAGCGGGTCGGAGGTCAGGGCGCCGTCGCCGCGGGGCACCTCCATCGGGCGGCCGTCGCGCACGAAGCGGACCGACACCACGTCGGCCCGGGCGGCCAGGGTGCACACGATCTGGCCGAAGGCCACGATCTCGTCGTTGCGGATCGCGTTGTCGCCGGCCAGCCCGACCACCGCGGTGCCGTCGCGCACCTCCACCCCGGTGATGAAGGCGGTGCCGATCAGCGCGCTGTCCAGGCCGTTGTCCCGCTCGACCGCGGTCGGGCCGGCGACGAGGTCCTGCAGCTGCTGATCGGGCGGCGGGACCGACTCGACCCGGCGGTCAACGGCGACGAGCTCGTCGTCGCGGACCAGGAACAGCCGCTCCACCGCGGCGCCGGGGGAGCTCGGCGGGGCGCCCATCGGGCCCTCGTAGGAGCCGATGGTGACCGACGGCTCGATGGGCCGGGGCGTGCTCTCGGTGGGCACCCCGCAGCCGGCCATCGTCAGGCACAGGAGCAGGGCGGCGGAGGTTCGTACCGCGCCCCCGGCGGCTCGGGGCTTCACCATGCGCCCAGCGGCTCGAGGCTTCGCGGCGCCCCTGGCAGCTCCTGACTTCACCATGCCCCCGGCGGCCCGAGACTTCACCATGCCCCCGGCGGCCCGAGACTTCACCATGCCCCCGGCGGCCCGAGACTTCACCATGCCCCCAGCGACTCCAGGCTTCACCGCGCCCCCAGCGGCCCGGGGCTTCACCGCATCCCCAGCCGCTCGGGGCTTCACCGTACCCCCGGCAGCTCGATGCGGAATCGGGCGCCGCCGCCGGGCCGGTCCAGCACCAGCACCCGGCCTCCGTGCGCGGCCACGTGCTGCGCGACGAGGGACAGGCCCAGGCCGGTGCCGGCGTCGTTGCCGCGGGCGCCGGAGGAGCGGCCGCGGACGAACCGGTCGAAGATGACCTCGCGGTCGGCCGGGTTGACGCCGGGGCCCTCGTCGTCGACCTCGATCACGCCGTCGGCGCCGTCGGCGCGCACCCGGACCTCGACCGGCCCGCCGCCGTGGGTGACCGCGTTGTCGAGGAGGTTGACCAGCACCTGCTCGATGCGGCGGCGGTCGACGCTCCACTCCCCGGACTCGCCGCGCACGATGTCCGGCGCCAGGCCGCTGCGCTGCACGGCGCGGCGGGCCAGCTCGGCCACGTCGACCGGGGCGAGCTGGGCCGGCAGGTCGCCGCGGGAGAGCTCGAGCAGATCGTCGACGAGCGACTGGAACCGGGCCAGCTCCTCCACCACCAGGCCGGCCGCGGTCGCGGTCCGGTCGTCGAGCTGGTCCCGGCGCCGGTCGAGCACGCTGGCCGAGGCGGCCAGCGTCTGCAGCGGCGAGCGCAGCTCGTGGCTCACGTCGGCGGCGAAGCGGCGGTCCCGCTCGATGCGGCGGGACAGCTGGTCGACCATCTCGTTGAACGACGTCGACAGCCGGGCGAGGTCGGGGTCGGTGGCCGGGTCGAGCCGGGCGCTCAGGTCCCCGGCAGTGATGCCCTGGGCGGCGTCGGCGACCGAGCGCAGGGGGCGCAGGACGTAGCGGGTGGCGTACCAGCCCAGGCCCGCCCCGGCCGCCGCGCACGCCGCCGCGACCAGGCCCAGCACCCAGCCGAGGGTGCGCAGCGTCTGGTCGAGCTCGCGCAGGTAGTCGATCTCGTAGAGCGCCGACGACGGGGTCAGCAGGATGCCCACCACGACGGTCGGCACCCCGTCCACCCTGACCCGCTGGATGCCCTGGCCGCTGCCGCTCACGAGGCGCTGCAGGCTCTGCGGTACCGCGTCGGCGGCGCCGCTGTCGGCGTTGCGCGCGTACCAGTTGCCCAGGTGGTACACGAGCACGCGGCGGTTGCCGCCGGTGTCGAGGGAGCGCAGCATCCCGGCGATGTCGGGGTGCCCGGCCCCGAGGCCGGCCGCCACCACCCGCGCGTCGAACGTGGCCGACCGCACCGCGGCGCGCTCCCGCCCGTTGAGCAGCGAGTTGCTGGTGATCTGGTACGACACGAGCGCCATCGACGCCGAGAGCGTCAACGCCCCAGCCGCGAACCCGGCCACCACCCGGGTGCGCAGACCCGCCCTCCACCGCGTCATCGCTGCAGCTTGTACCCCATGCCGCGCACGGTCACGAGGTACCGCGGCTGCTTGGAGTCCTTCTCGATCTTCTGCCGCAGCCGCCCGACGTGGACGTCGACCAGCCGCTCGTCGCCGATCTCGTACTCCCACACCCGCTGCAGCAGCTGCTGGCGGCTGAACACCTGCCCGGGGTGCTCCCCGAGCTCGCACAGCAGCCGGAACTCGGTGCGGGTGACCGGCACCGGCGCGCCCGCGATGCGCACCTCCCCCGCCTCCGGGAGGATCTCCAGGTCGCCGAAGACCATGCTGGTGAGCGCCTGCACGGTGCGCCCGCGCCGGCGCAGCGCCCGCAGCCGGGCCGACAGCTCCTTCACCGCCACCGGCTTGACCAGGTAGTCGTCCGCCCCGGCCTCGAGCGCGGCCACGATGTCGTGGGTGTCGTCGCGCGCGCTGATCACCACGATGGGCACGTCGTCGCCCCGGCGCAGCTGCCGGATGCACTCGAACCCGTCCACCCCCGGCAGCATGAGGTCGACCAGCACGGTGTCGGCGGGCTCCTCCCGCTGTGCCACCAGGCCCTCCTCCGCGCTCGCCGCGCCGCGGACGGTGTACCCCTCGTCCTCCAGCGCCAGCGCCAGCGAAAGCCGGATCCGGTCGTCGTCCTCGATCACCAGCACGCCTGCCATAGGACGAATCATGCCGTCCGCCCGCGCCGGTCCACCAGCAGGCCTCCCCACCAGGGCCGAAGTCATACAACCGTCACAGTTCCGGGGGATGTTCGCCACATGCAGACCGAACGCTTAGGAACATGCAGAGCGCCCCGGCCGACCCGGCGACCCCGGCCATCGAGGTCGTGATCACGGAGGAGCTCGACGCCACCTCGGTGGCGCACTTCGGCGCCATCCTGCACGAGGCCGCCGACCTGCAGCCCACGCACCTGGTGATCGACCTGGCCGGCTGCCCGTTCATCGACGCCGCCGGGATCGGCATGCTGCTGGACGTGCACCGCCGGATCTGGTCGACGGGCGGCCGCCTGACGCTGCGCTCCCCGGGCCCCCGCATCACGCGCACCCTCCAGCTGGCCCGCGTCGACCACGTCCTGCACGTGAGCTGACCCGGCACTTCCGTTCCGCGTTACTCGCGCGTAACAGTCGCGGCATGGTTGATGCATGGACCGTGCACAAAGTTGCCCCGCCTCCGCTGCGCGGCGGCACGACCGGTTCCCCGAGGTGGCGGCGCGCCCTCCGGCTCCGCGCGGACGTCCCCGGCGCCCGGGCGCGCGACGAGCTGCTGTTCGCGCAGCCAGCCGGTACGCCGCCGTGTCCTGCCCGCTCATGAACCGCTGCGGCGGGTGCTCACCCTGGCGGTTCGCGTACGAGTACAACTCCTACGGCGTCGTGCTGGCCCAGGTCCGCGCATTCGTGGCCGGCTGAGCCCGCCGAAATCGTCAACGGCCCGGGTGCGTACGCCCGGGCCGGGTACCCTCCGCCGGGGACGACATCCACAGCGGGGGGTACGCCGTGACCGGACGGCAGGAGTCTGTGAGCCTTGGCCTGGCCGTCGGGGCCCTCGGCGTGGTCTTCGGCGACATCGGCACGAGCCCGATCTACACGCTGCAGACGGTCTTCAACCCGCACGACCCCCACCCGGTGCCGGTGAGCTCCGCCAACGTGTACGGCGTGGTCTCCCTCGTCTTCTGGTCCGTCACGATCATCGTCACCGTCACGTACGTGCTCCTCGCGATGCGGGTGGACAACGACGGCGAGGGCGGCATCCTGGCCCTCATCACCCTGCTGCGCCGCTGGGGCGGGGACAGCAAGGGGCGGATGGCCGTGTTCCTCGCCGGGCTCGGCATCTTCGGCGCCGCGCTGTTCTTCGGCGACAGCATGATCACCCCGGCCATCTCGGTGCTGTCCGCGGTCGAGGGCCTGAAACTGGTCGAGCCGTCGCTGGGGGAGCTGGTGGTGCCGATCACCGCGGTCATCATCGTGGCCCTGTTCCTCGTCCAGCGGAGGGGCACGGCGACGGTCGGCAGGATCTTCGGGCCGGTCATGATCCTGTGGTTCGTCACGATCGGGGTGTGCGGCGTGGCCGGCATCGCGAAGCATCCGGCGATCCTGAAGGCGCTCTCCCCGACGTACGCGATCGGCTTCCTCGCCGGCCACTTCGGCATCGCCTTCTTCTCCCTCGCCGCCATCGTGCTCTCCGTGACCGGGGCCGAGGCCCTGTACGCCGACATGGGCCACTTCGGCCGGAGGTCCATCACCCGCGCCTGGCTCTGGCTGGTCTTCCCGGCCTGCGTGCTGAGCTACTTCGGCCAAGGCGCGCTCGTCCTCGCCGACCCGTCCAACGTCGCCGGCCCGTTCTTCCTGCTCGTGCCCGAGTGGGCCCGCCTGCCGCTGGTCCTGCTGGCCACCGCCGCGACCGTGATCGCCTCGCAGGCGGTGATCACCGGCGCGTACTCGGTGGCGTCCCAGGCGGCACAGCTGGGCTACCTGCCGCGGCTGCGGGTCGCGCACACGTCGGAGTCGCAGATCGGCCAGATCTACGTACCGTGGATCAACTGGCTGCTGATGGTCTCGGTCCTCACCCTGGTCTTCGCCTTCCGCAGCTCGGCGGCGCTCGCCTTCGCCTTCGGCATGGCCGTCACCGGCACGATCACCATCACCACCCTGATGTTCTTCTACATCGCCCACCGCAAGTGGCAGACCCCCACCTGGCTCCTGGCCGCCGGCGCGGCCGTGCTGCTCACCGTCGACCTGCTCTTCGTCGCGGCCAACCTGACCAAGCTCGTGCACGGCGCCTGGCTGCCGCTGCTCATCGCCCTGACCGCGTTCACCATCATGACCACCTGGCAGCACGGCCGGGCCATCGTCACCGCCGAGCGCAACCGCCGCGAGGGGTCGCTGCGCGAGTTCATCGACCAGCTGCGCGAGGACCCGTCGCTCACCATCACCGTCCCCGGCACCGCGGTGTTCCTCAACCGCGGCAAGCAGACCGCGCCGCTGGCCATGCGGGCCAACGTGGAGCACAACCACGTGCGCCACGAGCACGTGCTCATCATGTCCCTGGAGACCCAGCCGGTCCCCCGCATCCCGCCCGGCGAGCGCATCGAGGTGGACGACCTGGGCTACGCCGACGACGGCATCGTCCACGTCACGGTCCGCTTCGGCTACATGGACACCCCGGACCTGCCGGCCGCGCTGCGCCTGCTGGACCCCGCCACCACGGAGGGCAGCACACACCTGGAGCAGGCCTCGTACTTCCTGTCGAAGATCGAGCTGCGCCGCGGCGACCAGCCGACGATGGCGGCATGGCGCAAGCGCCTCTTCATCGCCACCTCCTACATCACCGCCGACGCCGCCGAGCACTTCGGCCTGCCCCGCGAGCGCACGGTCATCATGGGCTCACACATCGAGATCTGACCGCGTTCCGCGGCCCGGTAAACCCGGGGGCCGGGCCGGTGTGCACCTATCCGGCGAGGAGGTGTTCATGCCGAGCGATGGGTTCGGGGACCGGCAGCAGTTCAGCGTGGGTCCAGCACGGCGAGGACTCGTTCCTGGCCGCCGACGGCACCCACGTCGTGCAGTCGGTGGTCAACGATCCGGCCGAGTGGTATGCCGGCACCACCGGCGCGTACACCAAGCCGGCCCCGGTGACCGGGCTCGAGCACACCGACGACATGCGCCAGCCGGTCCGCGCCGACGCGCCCGGCGCGTACGTCGTGTCCGACCGGACGGCCGTGTACACCTCGCCGGACGGCCTGCACTGGACCCGCCACCCGGTGCTGCCGTCATGAGCCCGCCTCCACCAGCGGGAACGTCACGCGGAAGGTGGAGCCGACGCCCGGGGTGCTGCTGACCTCGATGGTGCCGGCGTGGTCCAGGACGATCTGGCGCGCGATGGTCAGGCCCAGCCCGCTACCGCCCGTTTCGCGGTCGCGGGCCGGGTCGGCCCGCCAGAAGCGCTGGAAGACGAAGGGCAGGTCCTCCTCGGCGATGCCGCAGCCGGTGTCGCGGACCTCCACCACCGCGTGCCCGTCGGCCGGGAAGGCGCGCAGCACCACGTGCCCGCCGGGGTCGGTGTACCGCAGCGCGTTGGTGGCCAGGTTGCCCAGCACCTGGCGCAGGCGGTCCTGGTCGCCGTGCACCGGCAGCGGGCCGACGGCCTCGGCGGAGAGCGCCACGCCGGCCGCCTCGGCGACGGCGAGGTGGGCCACCCGGCTGGTCTCGACGAGCTCGGCGAGGTCGAAGCCGGTGCGGCGGTACGCCAGGTGCCCCGACTCCGCGAGGGTGAGGTCCTGCAGGTCGTCGAGGATCCGCCGCTGGAGCAGCACCTCGTCGTGCAGCGACCCGAACAGCTCGCGGGACGGGGGCACCACGCCGTCCTGGAGGGCCTCGAGGTACCCCAGCAAATTGGACAGCGGCGTGCGCAGCTCGTGGGCGACCGAGGCGACCAGGCGGCGCTGCGCCTGCTCGGCCTCCTCCAGGGCCTGGGCCATCCGGTTGAACGACGCCGAGAGCTGCCCGACCTCGTCGCGGCCGCCGTTGGGGACGCGGGTGTCGAGGTGGCCGTCGGCGAGGCGCCGCGACGCGGCGGTCAGGCGGCGCAGCGGGCGGCTCACGTGCCGGGCCACGACGGCGGTGCCGAGCAGCGCCAGCACGAGCACGCCGCCGATCGACAGCAGCGAGGGGCGGGCGACGAGTTGTACCGCGTCATCGTCGACGGCGCCGAGGAACAGCTGCAGCGGCTCCGGGGCGAAGCCGGCCACCCGGTCGGCGAAGGCCTGCACGAGGCAGCGGTCCCGTGGCTGGGTGGAGCGGCAGGCGGAGAGCGCCTGCACGTCGCCGTCGTGGGCGATGCCCTGCTCGCGGGTGGCCTGCTCGGTGCACTCGGCGACGACCGGCTCGGCGCCGGGCCGGGGCAGCGGCACGCCGTACTGGTCCGGCTCGACCGCCGGCACGGTGTAGCCGTGGTCGGTGGCGCAGCGGGCGTAGACGGCGGACCGGCGGTACCGTTCGAGCTCCTCGATGAGGAGGAACTCGGACTTCGGGTTGGCGGCGGCCGGGGTCAGCACGAGCGTGGCGCGCGGGTCGATGAGGGTCGGCGGGTTCACCACCGGGCGGGCGGCCCGGTGGGCGAGGTTGTCGCTGTCGACGGTCACCTCGCCGTAGAGGTTGACCAGGCGGATGCGCTGGTGGTTGGCGGCGGCGAGGGTCCGCACCCGCTCGGCGACCCCGGCCCAGGTGCCGTGCCGGCGGGCGTAGGAGCGCACGGTTTCGGCGATGTCGGCCACGTGCCGGGTCGCCTCCGCCTGCGACGCGGAGATCTGCCGGGCGGTCAGGCGGAAGCTCAGCCAGGCGGTCGCCCCGATCGCGGCCACGGCCACCACCAGGATCAGGCAGAAGATCCGCAGCCGGAAGCTCATGCCGCGTCGTCCGGCGCGCCGAGCGGTGGCGCCTCGGCCAGACGGTAGCCGCGGCCGTAGACGGTCTGCACGTAGCGCGGCTGCACCGGGTCAGCCTCGAGCTTGCGGCGCAGGTTGACCACGTGGGCGTCGACGGTGCGCTCGGAGACGTCGCGCTCGAAGCCGAACACCCGGTTGATGATCTCGCCGCGGGTGAACACCCGGCCGGGCTCGCCGGCCAGCAGCTCAAGGATGCCGAACTCCTTGGCGGTGAGCACGACGGCCTCCCCGGCCGCCCGGACCTCGAACCGCCCGGCGTCCACCACGAGGTCGCCGACGGCGAGGACCCGCTGGTGGCCGGGGCTGCCGATGCCGGAGCGGCGCAGCAGGGCCCGGACCCGGGCGGCCAGCTCGCGTGGGCTGACCGGCTTGGTCATGTAGTCGTCGGCGCCGAGGTCCAGGCCGAGCAGCAGGTCCTCCTCGGTGGAGCGGGCGGTGACCAGCAGGATCGCCACGCTGGACTCGGCCCGCACGATCCGGCACACGTCCAGGCCGTCCACCTGCGGCATCATGACGTCGAGGACGAGCAGATCGGGCTTGCGCGAGCGGCACTGCTCCAGCGCCGCCCGGCCGTTGTGCACGGTGAGCACGCTGTGCCCGTCGCGTTCGAGGTACAGCCGGATCAGCTCGGCCTGCTTCGGGTCGTCGTCCGCGACCAGGATGCGTGCGCTCATCCCGCTCATTGTGACCCGGCAAATGTGAGGATCCTGCGAAATCCGCTTCGGGTATCGATGCGGCAACGACTTCTTCACGAGTTCCCAACCGCCGGGTTCGCACCCTGACCGGCATGTGTGGACTCCTGGTCTTCCTCAGCGCCGACGGTACCGCCGACCGCACGGCCCTCGCCGCGGCGCTGGAGCGGCTGCGCCACCGCGGGCCCGACGAGACGTCGATGGTCGCCGACGGCGGCGTCGTGTTCGGCTTCACCCGCCTCGCGATCGTCGACCGGGCGCACAGCCGCCAGCCGGGCCACTATCCGGTGGACGGGCCGCAGCAGGGGCGGTGGACGGTCGCGTTCAACGGCGAGCTGTACAACTACCGGCAGCTGCGCGCCGACCTGGCCCGCGAGCACGGCGCGGTCTTCGCCACCGAGGGGGAGGCGGAGGTCCTGGCGGCGGCGTTCCACCACTGGGGGCCGTCGGCGGTGCGGCGGCTGCGCGGCATGTTCGCCGCGGTGCTGTGGGACGCCGCCGAGGGCACCCTGCACGCGATCCGCGACCCGTTCGGGATCAAGCCGCTGTACCACCTGCGCACCCCCGAGGGCCTGTACCTGGCCAGCGAGAAGAAGGCGCTGCTGCCCTTCGCCGGCGGCGCGGCCCGGATCGGCTCGGCCGCCCTGTCGCATTACCTGACGCTGCAGTACGTCCCGGAGCCCGCGACCCTGCACCCCGCCATCCACCGGCTGCCGGCGGGGCACGCGCTGACCGCCGGCCCCGGGCAGGAGCCGGTCATCCGGCGGTACTTCGACCCCGCCCTGCGCCCCGTGCGCCGCCCCGCCGCCGAGGCGATCGCCGCGATCCGGGACGCCCTGCGCGACAGCGTCCACGCCCACCTGCAGTCCGAGGTGCCGCTCGGGGCCTTCCTGTCCAGCGGCGTGGACTCCACCGCCGTCCTCGCGCTGGCCAAGGAGCGGCACCCCGGCATCCGGGCCTACACGGCGGGGTTCGACGACCCGCGGTACAGCGAGATCGAGCACGCCGCCGAGACCGCCGAGGCGCTGGGCGTCGAGCTGAAGGCCACCGTCGTGCGCGACGAGGACGTCATCGAGGCGCTGCCGCGCATCGTGTGGCACCTCGACGACCCGGTCGCCGACCCGGCGGTCGTGCCGCTGTACTTCCTGTGCCGCACCGCCGCCCGCGACGTGACCGTGGTGCTGTCCGGCGAGGGCGCCGACGAGCTCTTCGCCGGCTACGAGATCTACCGCGAGCCCGCCGCCCTGGCCCGGGTGGCCGGCCTGCCCGACCCGCTGCGCCGGGGCCTGCGCGCGGTCGCGGAGGTGCTGCCGGAGGGGGTGCGCGGCAAGAGCTTCCTGCAGCGGGCCACGACGCCGATGGACGAGCGCTACTACGGCAACGCCCGCATCTTCGGGCCCGAGGAGAAGGCCCGGCTGCTGCGCGGCCCGGCGGTGCCGCACACCGACGTCACCGCGCCGCTGTTCCGCGCGGCGGAGGGCCTCGACGACGTGAGCACGATGCAGTACATCGACATCCACACCTGGCTGCCGGGAGACATCCTCACCAAGGCCGACCGGATGTCCATGGCCCACTCCCTGGAGCTGCGGGTGCCGTTCCTCGACCGCGCCGTCTACGCGGCCGCGGCCGCCCTGCCGCCGGAGCTCAAGCTCAGCCCGCGGGCCACCAAGCACGCCCTGCGCGAGGCGGTGCGCGGCCTCGTCCCCGACGCCGTGGTCAACCGGCGCAAGCTCGGCTTCCCCACCCCGACCCGGGTCTGGCTGCGCGGTGTCGTCGGCGAGTGGGCCGGCGACGTGCTGGCCTCCGCCGCCGTCGGCCATCTCATCGACGTCGGCCACGTGCAGCGCCTGCTCGCCGCGCACCGCCGCGGGTCGGCCGACCATTCGCGCAAGGTGTGGACGGTGCTGATGTTCTGCCTGTGGTACGGCCAGCAGGGGACCGCCCGCGACTGTTCACCATCGCCGGCCTGGCGGGGCGCCCCCGGTGCTGGCATGCTCGCCGCATGGACGTGCGGTTGATCCTGCCCGGCGGGGTCACCCGAACCTCATCGTCAGCGACCACACCCAGATCCCGCACCTCGTCGCGGTACTGGTGATCATGGCCGTCATGTCCGCCGCGCTGCTCGGCTGGGCCAAGCGCCAGGGCTGGTGGTGATCACCACCGCACATCGCCACCGGGCGATCTGCTCTAAGGTGCAGGCGTGAACGCTTCCGGATACGCGCTCGGCATCGACCTCGGCACGCAGCACACGGTCGCCGCGCTGCGCGACCCCGCCGGGCGGCTCGTTCCGGTGCTGTTCGGCCAGTCCCCGCTGCTGCCCTCCGCGGTGTACGCCGGCCCGGACGGGCGCCTGCTGACCGGCCTGGAGGCGGAGTGGGCGGCGGCGGGCGACCCGGGCGGCCTGGAGCGGCACCCGAAGCGGCGCATCGACGAGGGCACGGTGTGGCTGGGCGGGCGCGCCTTCGCCGCGGCCGACCTGCTCGCGGCCCTGCTGGCCCGGGTGGCCGGGGAGGCCGCGCGGGTCGCCGCCGTCAGGCCGCCGCAGGTCGTGCTGACCCACCCGGCGGACTGGGGCCCGCAGCGCCTGGCCGTGCTCACCGACGCGGCCCGGCGGGCCGGCCTCGGCGCGGTCGCGCTCGTGCCCGAGCCGGTCGCCGCGGCCGCCCAGCTCGCGGCCGTCACCGGCCGCCCGGTGCCGGCCGGCCAATGGCTGGTCGTGTGCGACATCGGCGCCGGCTCGTTCGACGCCACCGTGCTGCAGGCCCAGCCGACCGGCCTGGTCGTCGTGGCCACCGCCGGCCTGCCCGCGGCCGGCGGACTCGCCCTCGACGGCGCGGTGGTGGGGCACGCCGGCGCGCTCGTCCCCGCGCCGGAGGTCTGGGAGCGGCTGCAGCGGCCGCAGCAGCCGGCCGACCTGGGGGCGGGGCAGCAGCTGTGGGCGGGGGCGCGGGCGGCCAAGGAGCAGCTGTCGGCGCAGCCCGCCGCCGTCCTGCAGGTGCCGCTGGCCGGCGCGCAGGTGCAGGTGACCCGGGAGGAGTTCGACCGGCTGGCCGGGCCGGCGCTCGAGGCGGGCGCGCGGATGGTCCAGGGCCTGCTCCAGGGCGCGGGGGTGGCCCCGGGCGGGCCGGCCGCGGTGTACCTGGTGGGCGGCGGGGCCCGGCTGCCCCTTGCCGCGGCCGTGCTGCAGCGGGCGCTGGGCGTCCAGCCGATCGTGTCCGACCAGCCCGAGCTGGTGGTGGCCCAGGGCGGCGGGTACGCGGCGCCCATACCCGGCGCCGTCGCGCAACCGGCGCCCCCGGTGTCCGTGGTGTCCGCGCCGCCGGTCTCCATACCGCCCGTCGCGCCGTCCGTCCCCACGCCGCCCGTCGCGCCGCCCGTCCCCACACCGCCCGTCGCGCCGCCCGTCTCCACACCGCCGTTCGCGCCCCCGGCCACGGGCATGCCGCCCTTCGCGCCGCCGACCGCGACCATGCAGACGCCCCCGGCCACGGGCATGCCGCCCTTCGCGCCGCCGACCACGACCATGCAGACGCCCCCGGCCACGGGCATGCCGCCCTTCGCGCCGCCGACCACGACCATGCAGACGCCCGCGCCCGTGCCGGCCTTCGTGCCGCCTCCCGCGGGCAGGCCGAAGCGGCGGATGGGCGTCATTGTCGCGGCCGCGGCGGTGGTGCTGGTGCTGCTGGTCGGCGGCGGGATCTTCGCCGCCGTGCGGCTGCTCGGCGGCGACGGCGAGGACGGGGCGAACGGCAAGCCGTGGTCGTACACCGGCAACGGCGAGCTGTTCAAGGACACCTTCGACAGCCGCCTCGACGCCACGACCTGGAACCGGGTCGCCGGCAACTGGAGCTCGGACGGGGAGAGCCTGTTCGGCGGCCCGGACGTCACCGGCTGGTCGACCATCAAGCTGGTGCGCGACGTGCCGTCCGACGTGGCCGTGCACTTCCGGATGAAGCTCGACAAGGAGGGCACCGGCGAGGTCATGCTGCACATCGGCGACGGCAGGTACGTCCGCGCGGCGCTCTCCGCGGCCGACAAGCAGGTCGCCGTCGGTCCCGGCGCGCTCAGCGGGCGGGGCAGCGCCGACGGGGGCACCGCCGCGAAGAGCGCGCCGCGCCAGTTCGCGACGAACCGCTGGTACGACGTCTGGGTGGTGGCCAAGGGCGGTCACTACCAGATCGCGGTGGACAACCGGCTGTTCGTGGACTACTCCGACGACAAGGGCGCCCTGCCCTCCTCCGGCACGCTCGGCTTCGCCGCCAAGGACACCAACGTGTACCTCGACGACTTCACCGTCATGAAGGCGTAGAGCAGCAGCCCGGCCGCGCTCAGTGCGCCCCCCGCGAGGAAGGGGGCGCGCAGCCCGTACGCGTGGGCGAGCGCGCCGGCCGCGAGCGCGCCCAGTGGCGCGGCGCCCAGGCCGACCAGCCGGAACGCGCTGGTGACCCGGCCGAGGTACGCGTCCGGCACCAGCTCCTGGCGGATCGCCGCCGCGACCGCGTTGCCGGACGTGGAGGCGAGGCCGAGCGCCGCGGCCAGCAGGCCCCCGGACACGGGCCCGCTCGCCAGCCCGAAGGCGGCCACGCCGAGCGCACCGGCCGCGTACGCGATCACCATCCCCCGGCGCGCGCCGAGCCACCGCGCGAGCGCGCCCGCCCCGAGCCCGCCGGCCACGCCGCCGACCGCGAACGCACCCACCAGCAGCCCGAACCCGGTCGGCCCCAGCCCCAGCACCTGCCCGGCGAAGAGCACCAGCACCGCGAGGATGCCGGTGTACGCCAGGGTCGTCGCCGCCTGCAGCAGGCAGAGGGCCAGCAGCGCCCGGCTGGACCCGAGGTGTCGCAGCCCGTCCAGGACGCTCGCCCGCGCCTCGGGCACCCCGGCGGGGGCGGCGGGGTCGGCCGGGACGCGCAGCAGGGCGCTCGCCTGCGCCTCAGGCACCCCGGCGGGGTCGGCCGGGACGCGCAGCAGGGCGCTCGCCTGCGCCTCGGGCACCCCGGCGGGGTCGGCCGGGACGCGCAGCAGGGTGATGCACAGCGCGGAGGCGACGAACGTGACGGCGTCGATCGCGAACGGGGCGAAGGCGGCGAGCCCGAAGAGCGCGGCGCCGGCCGACGGGCCGATCAGGGCGTCGGTGAGCTGCACGCCCGCCATCAGGTGGCCGTTGGCGGTGGCCCGGCGCGGCGGCGGTACCACCGCGGGGAGCAGGGCGGCCGTGGCGGCGCTCGTCACCGTCTCGCCGCAGGTCAGCACGAAGCCGAGGGCGGCGATGAGCGCGATCGGGGTGGCCCCCGCGGCCACCGCGACCGCGAACGCCGCCACGGCCGCGGCCCGGGCCAGGTCGCTGCGGCGCACGAGCGCGCGCCGGTCGTGCCGGTCGGCCAGGGCCCCGGCGGCGAGGCCGAACAGCAGCCACGGGACCTGCTCGGCCGCCGTGACGAGCGAGATGGTCCACGGGTCGCGGCTCTGGCCGGCGGCCAGCAGTGGCAGCGCGATCCAGCGCACGCCGTTGCCCAGCGCCGAGGTGACCGCGGCGAGCCACAGCAGGTTGAAGTTCCGACCGCCAAACATGAACTAGAGTCTGGTTCAGTTTCGGTCGCGGCGTCAAGCGTGCGACAATCGAGCGGCCATGAACACCCGGATCGAGCCTCAGCAGCGCCGCAGCCGCGACAAGCGGGACCGGGTGCTGGCCGCGGCGGCCGCCCTCCTGCAGGAGGTGCCGTTCGACGAGATCGGCACCCGGCTCATCGCCGAGCGGGCCGAGGTGTCGGTCGGGTCGCTGTACCGATTCTTCCCGGACAAGGAAGCGATCTTCCTCGCGCTGTCGGAAAGCTGGCTGGACAAGGTCATCGCGCTGATGGACGGCCTGGTCGCGGCGCCGCCCGCGACGCTCGGGGCGTTCGTGGACTCGGTCGTGGACACCTTCGCCGCCTTCTTCCGCGACGAGCCGGGCTACCGGCAGGTGTCGCTGGGCAGCCAGACCCTGCTGGTGGCGCCGGGCGCGAGCGCGCGCAACGACGCCGACCTGGCCGAGCGGCTGCGGCGCACGGTGACCGGCCACTACGGCCGGCCCGACGACGCCGAGCTCACCCCGCGCCTGCTGCTGGCCATCCACGTCACCGAGTGCCTGCTCAACCGCGCCTTCCGCACCGACCCGGCCGGCGACCCGTTCGTGCTGTCCGAGCTCAAGGGCCTGCTGCGCGCCTACCTCGGCGCCTGATCCCGGCACAGGGCGTCGCCCAGGTCGGTGCGGTAGTACAGGACCGACCGGCCCGCGCGGCGGCGGTCGGCCAGGCCGGCGTCGCGCAGGACCCGCAGGTGCCCGCCGGTCGAGCCGAGCGTCTGGCCGGTCAGGGCGACCAGCTGGGTGGTGCTCTTCGGCGCCCCGAGCAGCGTCAGGATCCGGGCCCGGGCCGGGCCGATGAGGCGGGCGAGGGCTCCGGGCGGTACGACATCCGGGTCCTGAGCGAGCCAGCCGGTGCACGGATAGACGATCGCGTGCAGGTCCACGCCCTCCTCCCAGCTCACCCAGCCGCGCTGCGAGGTGGTCGGGGCGAACAGCAGGCGGGTGCCGGTCAGGTCGCGGGGCGGGTAGTCGTACGCGTTGATCTGCAGCCGGCCGTCGCCGAGCCACCGCATGCCGGGGCGCATGCCGTCGAGGACCGCCGCCCAGCCGCCGCTGCCGAGCCGCTCGGTGCGGGCCACGATGTCGGCCTCGAACACCCGGCGGCGCCGCGGCCAGCCCGGGCGGACCGCGTGCCGCCAGACCCAGTCCAGCAGCTCGACCGCCCGCGCGACCAGCCCGTCCTCGTGCAGCACCGGCGCGAGCGGCCGGTCCATGGCCTCGAGGATGTCCCGCCGGGCCTGCTCGTCGGTGGTGGCGGCGACCCGCTCCAGCTCCGCGGCGAACCGCGGCGCGCCGCCGTGCGGCGGCTTGACCAGGAAGTCGGCCAGCCAGCCGGGCCGGATCGCGTCGCGCAGGAACGGCAGGGCGAACGCATCGGCCGCCCAGCGGGCCCGGAACTGCGGCCCGTACTCGGCCAGCCACTCCCGCTGGCTCGCCGACACCCGGTGCAGCCCGTTGAGCGCGGCCAGGCACCCGATCGTCTCCACCATCGGCGACACCACGAACCGGCTGCCGGCCAGCACGTCGGCGTCGATGCGCCACACGCCCACGTTTCGCCTCCAACCGAAACTCTACCGCCCGGGCCCGCGCGTGCCGCAGGCTCCGGGTCATGCGCACGTACCGCGAGCTGTTCGCCACCCCGGAGTTCCCGGCCCTCTTCGCCACCGTCTCCGCGCAGGTCGCCGCGGGCACGGTGTCCGGCATCGCGCTCGCGACCCTGGTCTACGGCGCCACCGGTTCGGCGCTGCTGAGCGCGCTGAGCATGTTCGGCTCGTCGTTCGCCCAGGTGATCGGCGCGCTGACACTGCTGTCCGCGGCCGACCGCCTCCCGGCCCGCACGGCGCTGGCGGGCCTGGCCGCGTTCACCGGCCTGACCACCGCCCTCATGGCCGCCCCGGGCCTGCCCGTGGCCGCCGTCCTCGCCGTCGTGCTGGCCCAGGGCCTGGCCGCCTCGGTCGGCGGCGGCGTGCGCTACGGGCTGCTCGCCGAGATCCTGCCGGCCGACGGGTACCTGCTCGGCCGCTCGCTGCTGAACATGTCCGTCGGCGCCATGCAGATCGCCGGCTTCGCCGCGGGCGGGGCGCTGCTGGCCGCGACCTCCCCCTCGGCGGTCCTGCTGATCGGCGCCGCCCTCTCCCTCGTCGGCGCCCTCACGGCGAGGTTCGGCCTGTCCCGCCGCCCGCCCCGGGCCACCGGCCGCGCCTCCGTCCGCGCCACCTGGGCCGGCAACCGCCGCCTGCTGTCCGACCCGGCCCGCCGCGCGGTCTACATCGGACTGTGGGTCCCCAACGGGCTCATCGTCGGCTGCGAAGCGCTGTTCGTGCCGTTCTCCCCGGCGGCCGCCGGCGCCCTCTTCGTCGCCGCCGCGCTCGGCATGCTGGCCGGCGACGCCTTCGCCGGCCGCGTGCTGCCCCGCCGCTGGCGCCGCCCCCTCACCACCCCGGTCCAGCTGCTGCTGGCGGTGCCCTACCTGCTGTTCGCCGCGACCCCGGCCCTGCCCGTGGCGCTGCTGCTGGTGGCGGTGGCCTCCGTGGGGTACTGCGGGAGCCTCCTGCTGCAGGACCGCCTCGTCGAGCTGACCCCGGACGACCTGCGGGGCCAGTCGCTGGGCCTGCACAGCGCCGGCATGTTCACGATGCAGGCGACCGGCGCGACGGTGGCCGGCGTCGTGGCGCAGTACCTCTCCCCCGCCCACGCCATGGTCGCCATGGCCTGCGCGTCCATCGCGGTCTCCGCCGCCCTGGCCCGCCCGCTGCGCCGCACCCCCGTGCCCGCGCTGACACTCGCGAGCTCGGGCTGAACCGTCCCGCCCGCTGCGCCGCACCCCCGCGCCCGCGCTGACACTCGCGAGCTCGGGCTGAACCGTCCCGCCCGCTGCGCCGCACCCCCGCGCCCGCGCTGACACTCGCGAGCTCGGGCTGAACCGTCCCGCCGGGAGTCGTCAGGCCTTGGCCCGAAGCTCCGCCACCACGCGGGCCGTCACCGGGGTCGCGATGCCCAGCTCCGCACCCGCGTCCAGGACCGAGCCGCCGATCGCGTCCAGCTCCAGGGGGCGGCCCGCCTCGGCGTCGCGCAGCATCGAGGACTTCATCCCCGGCGGGAGCTGGGCCACGATGGCCAGGATCGCGGCCGGGTCGACGGTCGCGCCGCTCGCGTTGGCCACCGCCGCCACCTCCACCACCATCTGCTCGAGGTCGTCGCGGCGGCCCTCTCGCGCCGGGCCGATGCCGGCGCCCGCGGCGGTCGTGATGAGGGCCATCGGCGCCAGCAGCGCCATCTTGTCCCACAGCACGCCGGCCTCCGTGTCGCGGACCCTCACCTCGAAGCCCGCCCCGCCCAGGACCTCGGCGACGAGACCGGCCCCCGGGCCGGCGGCCTGCACGGTGCAGAACGGGCTCGTGTGCTCGATCCGGCCCGGGGCGACACGCGTCGACTCCACGCTGATGGAGCCGGCGAGCACCCGCGCCCTGGGGTATCGTTCCCGCAGGGCCACCATGTGGCCGACGCCGTTGAGCAGGGGCAGCATCACGTCCACCAGCTCCGGCGGGACGCGGTCCAGCGCGGCCCCGAGCGACGTGGCCTTGGGCGCCACGACGGCCAGGTCGACCGGCGCCGACAGCGTCTGCACGGCCCGGGCCGGCACCTCGAAGTCCCCGAACTGCACGCTGTGCACCCGCAGGCCGCCCTCGTTCAGCGCGGCCGCGGTCTCGGGGCGGGCCACGTAGACGACGTCGTGGCCGGCGCGGGTCAGCACCCCGCCGAGAAGCCCACCGACGCCGCCCGGGCCGACGATCGCAACGCTCGACATCCGACCAACCTATCCGCTACGGAGGCGGCGATGACGCGTAGGTACGTGCTGACGGGAGCGCCCGGCGCGGGCAAGACCACGATCGCGGCGGCGCTGCGCCGGCGCGGGCACGTGGTGGTGGCCGAGGCGGCGACCGACGTGATCGGGCAGACGCCGCAGCTGGAGGCGGACTCGGCCGCGTTCCTGGACCGGATCGTCGCTGTCCAGCGCGAACGGCAGCTGGCCGCGACCGGCGCGCTGCAGGTCTTCGACCGCTCCCCCGTCTGCACGCTCGCGCTGGCCGCCTACCTCGGAGTGGCGCCGCCCCGGGACCTCGCCCGCGAGGCGGAGCGGATCGCCCGCGAGCGCACCTACGAGCGGCGGGTGCTGTTCGTGCGGCTGATGGGGTTCATCACCCTGACCGCGGCCCGCCGGATCAGCCTCGCCGAGTCGGAGCGCTTCGAGCGCATCCACGCCGAGGTGTACCGCGACCTGGGCTACGAGCTGGTCGACGTACCCCCTGCGCCCCTGGAACACCGGGTGGCCCGCGTGGCCGAGGTGATCGCCGCGGCGTGACCCGGATATGTTCCATGGATGGTCCATGAGGTCTTCCCGCCGGTCGTGCTCACCACCGCGCGCCTCGTGCTGCGCCCGTTCACCGCCGCCGACGCGCCCGACGTGCACGAGGCCTGGCAGGACGAGGCCTACGTGCGCAGCGCCCCGGTCGGCTACGCCCTGGCCCGCGCGGACCTGCCGACCGCGGTGAACTGGTGCGCGACGGGCATGGAGCAGCGGCGGGTGGACGGCACGGGGATCGGCTTCGCGCTGCAGCCGTCGGACGGCGGGCGGCTGGCCGGGCACGTGCAGCTGTTCGGCGTCGACTGGACTACCCGCACGGCCGAGATGCACTACTGGACGTCGCCGTGGGCGCGCGGGCACGGGTTCGCCGCCGAGGCGGCCGCGGCGGTGGCCCGGTGGGCGCTGACCGAGAGCCGCCTCGAGCGGGTCTTCCTGCAGGTGGACACGGCCAACAAGGCCTCGCTGCGGGTCGCGGAGGCGGCCGGCTTCCGCTTCGAGGGCGTGCTGCGCAACCTGGTGCCGAACCGGGCCGGGACCCGGTCCGACATGGCGGTCTACAGCCTCATCCCGGCCGACCTGCGCCCCCCGGCCGACCCGCTCACGCCGGCCGACCCGCGGGACGCGGGCTAGGCCTTGCGGGCCACGCCGCCGTAGACGGCGACCTGGGTGTCGGTCGCGTCGGCGTCGACGTCGGCGTCCGGGCGCCACTTGGTGACGATCGGCAGCCCCGGCTCCAGCAGTTCGAGGCCGGTGAAGAAGCGGGCGATGTCGTCGTGCGGGCGGACCTGCATCGTCACGCCCTGCTTGGCGTAGATCTCGGCCACCCGGGCCCAGGCGGCGGCGTCGAAGTCGCTGGTCAGGTGGGACAGGGCCAGGAAGCTGCCGGAGGGCAGCGCGTCGACGAGGCGCGAGACGATCTCGTACGGCCGGTCGGCGTCCCCGACGAAGTGCATGATCGCGATGAGCATCAGCGCCACGGGCTGGTCGAAGTCGATGACCTCGCGCAGCCGCTCCGAGCCCACGATGCGATCGACGTCGCGCAGGTCGGCGTCGATGTACTCGGTGCGCCCCTCAGGCTTGCTGGTCAGCAGCGCGCGGGCGTGGGCCAGCACGATGGGGTCGTTGTCGACGTACACGATGCGCGACTCCGGGGCGACGGCCTGCGCCACCTCGTGCACGTTCGGGGAGGTCGGGATGCCGGTGCCGATGTCGAGGAACTGCCGCACGCCGTGCTCCGCGGCGAGGTGCTCGACCACGCGGCGCAGGAACTTGCGGTTCTCCCGCGGGGGGATGCGGCTGTTGGGGTTGGCCTTCAGGCCGGCCTCCCCGGCGGCCCGGTCGGCGGGGAAGTTGTCCTTGCCGCCGAGCAGGAAGTCGTAGACCCGCGCCGGGTGCGGGCGGTCGGTCTGCAGGTCGATGGGCGCGCCCTCAGCGGGCTTCGCCTTCATCCATTCGGCGCCTGACATGTCCGTTCTCCACACGTTCGTTCCACCTGAGGTTCCCCGTCCGGTTCGGATCATAGGCCCTGCCACCCATGCACCGGCAACGGCCGGACGGCCACGACGGCCCCGCGCCGGTCAGGCGGGCAGCGGCCGGTCCGTCACGACGGTCCCCGCGACCGCCGGTCACGCGGGCAGCGGCCGGTCCGCCACGACGGTCCCCGCGACCGCCGGTCAGGCGGGCAGCGGCCGGTCGGCCACGACGTGCTTCATGACGAGGGTCGAGTTGAGCCGCTGGATGCCCGGCAGCACCGCCAGCACGTCGTCCTCCAGCTGCTGGTAGGCGGCCAGGTCGGCGGTGACGATGCGCAGCAGGTAGTCGGGGTCGCCGAACAGCCGCTGGGCCTGCACGACGTTGGGGATGCGGGCCACCGCGGCCTCGAAGCCCAGCAGCGTCTCGCGGTCCTCCTGCCGCATGGTGACGAAGACGAGCGCCTGGAAGCGCAGGCCGACCGCGTCGGCGTCGACGACGGCCCGGTAGCCGCGGATGGTGCCGTCGCGCTCCAGCTCGCGCAGGCGCCGGTGACACGGGGACACGCTCAGGCCGACCCGCGCCGCCAGTTCGGTGACGGTGAGGCGGCCCTCGTTCTGCAGTACCGCAAGCATCTTGCGATCGATGGCGTCCACGGGGCGGATTCTTCCACCGGGGCCCGCCGGCGGGGCAGAACTTGGCAACACCTTGCGCGCGTTCGTCGATATGTTGCCGCCATGTCCACGAGCGCGCTGGCGGCGTTCTGGCTCCTCGCCGCCCTGCTGATCGCCGTGCCCGGCCCCGACTGGGCATTCACCCTCGCCGTCCCCGCGGTGCTGCCGGCGGTGGCCGGCCTGGCCACCGGCTACACGGTGGTGACGGCGGTCGTCGCGGCCGGCGTCGGCGCGCTGGTCGCCGCCTCGCCCGCGGCGATGACCGCCCTGACCGTGGCCGGCGGGCTGTACCTGCTGTGGACCGGTGCCGTCACCCTCGCCGCCCGGCCGGGTCTCCGCCCGGTGACGGTGGCCCGGGGCGGCTGGGCCGTGTTCCGGCGCGGGGTCGGGGTGAGCGCGCTCAACCCGAAGGGCCTGCTGATGTTCCTGGCCCTGCTGCCGCAGTTCACCGATCCGCGGGCGGGCTGGCCGGTGGCGCTGCAGGTCGCCGCGCTGGGCCTGACGTTCACCGCCACGTGCGCCGCGTTCTACGCCGCGCTCGGCTCGGCGGCCCGCACGCTGCTGTCCTCGCGCCCGCGGGCGTACACCGCGGTGGCCCGCGCCGCGGGCGTGGCGATGCTGCTGCTGGGCGCCGCGCTACTGCTGGGCCGCCTCTGAGCGGATCGCCTGGGCCGCCGCGGCGGCGATGGTGGGCCAGTCGGCGCCGAAAACGGCCCGGGCGGCGGCCTCCACTGTGGACTGGCGCCGTACCACCTGGTCGAAGAACGCGATGAGCTTCGGCTCGCCGTAGTGCCGGGCCAGGTAGCGCACGGCCAGGAAGGCGATGCCGTAGCGGGCGTTGGTCTCGCGGGCGGTGATGCCGCGCCGCCGGCACCGGCGCCGAGCAGCTGGGCGGCGAGCACCGCGACGGCGGTGAGCACGGCGAGCGCGAGCGCCACCACGGAGTATCTGGCCATGCGGGGACCGTAGCGACGCGCCGGCGCCCGCGGCGGGCCGCGAGGGGGCCTGGCACTATTCCGGGAGCGTCAGGCGTCCCAGAACTCGCCGTCGGGGCGGGCCGCCGGGTCGGGGTGCTTGGCCTGCTCCTGGGCGCGCAGCTCGACCCGCCGGATCTTGCCGGAGATGGTCTTGGGCAGCTCGGCGAACTCGAGGCGGCGCACGCGCTGGAACGGCGACAGGTGGGCCCGGCAGTGGGCGAAGATCGCCCGGGCGGTCGACTCGTCGGCCGGCCAGCCCTGGGCCAGCACCACGTAGGCCTTCGGCACGCTCAGGCGCAGCGGGTCGGGCGAGGGCACGACGGCCGCCTCGACGACCGCCTCGTGCTCGATGAGGACGCTCTCCAGCTCGAACGGGGAGATGCGGTAGTCGGAGGCCTTGAACACGTCGTCGGCCCGGCCGACGTAGGTGATGTAGCCGTCGGCGTCGCGGGCGCCGATGTCGCCGGTGTGGTAGTAGCCGCCGGCCATCGCCTCGGCGGTGCGCTCGGGGTCGCCGTGGTAGCCGGTCATCAGGCCGAGCGGGCGCCTGCCCAGGTCGAGGCAGATCTCGCCCTCGTCGGCCGGCTCGCCGGTGCCGGGGTCCACGAGGGTCACGGTGAAGCCGGGCACCGGGCGGCCCATCGAGCCCGGCTTGACCGGCTGGCCGGGCGAGTTGGCGATCTGCACCGTGGTCTCGGTCTGGCCGAAGCCGTCCCGGATGGTCACTCCCCACGCCTTGCCGACCTGCTCGATGACCTCGGGGTTGAGCGGCTCGCCGGCGCCGACGGCCAGCCGCGGCGGGGTGGCCAGCTGGGTCAGGTCGGACTGGATGAGCATCCGCCACACCGTCGGCGGGGCGCAGAAGCTCGTCACGCCGCAGCGCTGCATCTCGCGCATGAGGGCGGACGCGTCGAAGCGGGTGTAGTTGTAGATGAAGACGCAGGCCTCGGCGTTCCAGGGGGCGAAGACGTTGCTCCAGGCGTGCTTGGCCCAGCCGGGCGAGGAGATGTTGAGGTGCACGTCGCCGGGCCGCAGGCCGATCCAGTACATCGTGGACAGATGCCCGGCCGGGTAGGAGGCGTGGGTGTGCTCCACCAGCTTCGGGCGGGCCGTGGTGCCGGAGGTGAAGTACAGCAGCAGGGTGTCGCTCGCCCGCGTCGGCCCGTCGGGCGTGAAGTCCGGGGCACCGCCCAGGGTGTACCGCGCCCAGCCCTCGACGTCGCCGCCCACCGCGATGCGGGTCACCGCCGGGTCGATCCCCTCGAACTTGGCGGCCGCCGACGCGCCGGCGATGACGTGCCGGGCGCCGCCGCGCAGCACCCGGTCGCGGGCGTCGGCCGGGCCGAGCAGTGGGGTGGCCGGGATGATGACCGCGCCGAGCTTCATCGCGGCGAGGATGGTCTCCCACAGCTCGACCTGGTTGCCGAGCATGAGCACGATCCGGTCGCCGCGGCCCACGCCCCGCTCCCGCAGCCAGTTGGCCAGCCGGTTGGAGCGCTCGGACAGCTGGGCGTAGGAGTACCGCTCCTCGCGGCCGTCCTCCTCGACGATCCACAGGGCCGGTTTGTCGTTGCCGGCGGCGACCGCGTCGAACCAGTCGAGGGCCCAGTTGAACTCGCCGAGCTGCGGCCAGCGGAACCGCGCCACCGCGGAGGCGTAGTCCTCCCCGGTCTCCAGCAGCATGTCCCGGGCCGCTTTGAAGGACGCGTACGACATGCGCCTCAGCGTACGTCCGCCGGCCCGCGACTCACAGAGACGCCACGGCCCGGGCGCGGCCGAGGATCTCGGCCCGCTCGCCGTCGCCGTAGCGCCAGCCGGTGAAGCGGCCCGGGACCCTGCGACGCGCAGAGCGCCGCCCGGCCGATGAGCAGTCCGGCGGCGGCCAGCAGCGCGGCCACGACGCCGATCGCCCTGCGGTGCACGCCGGGTTCAACGACCCGGCGGCCGCGCGGTCACTTCGTTTCGGTCTTGCGGGTCCCGCCGCTGCGGGCCGGGGCGCGCTTGGCCTGCTCCCCGTGCTCCCCCTCCTCACCGCCCATCTGCTGCATGATCCGCGGGGCGAGGGCCTTGGCCAGGGGCGGCGCCAGGGCGTCGGCGAGGGCGCCGGCCAGCGCCTCGGCGATGAGCATCCGCTCCAGCAGCGACGTGCCCGGCGCCATCCGCGGCACCATGTGCATCACCGCGTCGAGGCCGGTCCCGCTCTTCTTGGACTCGTTGAGGATGTCGAGAATCAGGTCGTCGATGAGGGCTTCCACAGGCTGGTCCCCCTCTTGTTCGTGTGGCATGTCGGCCGGCATTCTGCGCTCCTTCCGCCGGTGGCCGGCCCGCCCCGGTCGGGGCGGGCCTGGGTGTGATGGTTAACGGCGGGCCAGCATTGCGGCGAGCAACAGCGGGTGCTCGATCATCCCGCCTTCGCCGCCTTCTTCGCGGCGGCGCATGAGCATCGCCAGCAGGAGCGGGTGCTCGATCCCGCCCTCGCCGCCCTCTTCGCGGCGGCGCATGAGCATGGCCAGCAGGAGCGGGTGCTCGATCCCGCCGCCGCGGCGGCCACCGCGGCGCTTGGCCAGGGCGGCCAGCAGCAGCGGGTGCTCGAAGATGTTCTCCCCCTCCTCACGGCGGCGCTTGGTGAGAGCGGCGAGCAGCAGCGGGTGCTCGAAGATGCCCTCCCCCTCCTCCCGCCGCGACATGAGCGCAGCCAGGAGGAGCGGGTGTTCGATGCCGACCTCGCGCTCGGCGATGGCACTGGTCACGGGTGTCTCCCTCGGGTCTGGGCGCGATTACGCAACCCACGATCCCGACGCCCGGCGTGACCCGCCGTCACCTGCGCGGCATGGCCTCACACGCCCCAGCGGACCACCACCCGGTCCGGGCGGGCCGGGTCGACCACGACCGCCACCCGCTGCCCGACCCCGGCCTGCGGGCCGGCGCCCATCGGCAGCAGGACCTCGCGGCTCACCGGGTACGGCGGCCGCCCGTCCACCTCGACCAGCAGGTCGAGCCGGACCATCGGCTGCAGGTTGATCCGGGCACCGGTGTCGGCGATGCCGATGACGGTGGCCGCGCCGGGCGTGCCGGTGCGCAGCAGCTCCAGGTCCTCGGTCTGCGCCTGCATGCTCTGCTGCATCTGCTGCATCCGCTGCATGCCGGCCTGCATCTGCGCGCCCGGGTCGTAGCTCGCGCCGATCTCGTTCGCCTGCCGCTGGAGGCGGCGCAGGTCGCCGAAGAGCCCCATCGCGCTCAGACCTGGCCGAACACGTTGCCGAAGTGCACGGCGAGCTGGGTGTCGCCGCGCATGCGGGCCGGCCAGCCGGTCACGGCCTCCTGCCAGGCGTCGGCGGAGACGCCGAAGGACTGGGCGCGGGCGGCGACCCCGTCGGCGTTCAGGCCCTCCTGCGAGGCGGCCTTGGAGATCCGGGCGTACGTCACCAGGTCGACGCCGGCGATCGGGGCCAGGCGCGGGTCGTCGGCGGCGATGCCGGTCGCGACCGGGGCGCCGAACGCGTTGGCGGCGGAGTAGCCGTTCATGCCGTAGGCCGCCTGGGCCTGGGCGGCGTAAGCCTGCGCGGCGGCAGCGGTCTGCTGCGCCTGCGCGACCATGTCGGGCGCCTGGGCGGCGACGTTGCGAAGGTCCTTCATCTGCTTGAACAGGCCCATGTGTACCACTGCTCCCTCAGTAGGCGTGCTGACGGAAAAGGACGTTAGGCATCCCGTCGCCCGCCCGGCGTCAGGAAAGTGATCGATGTCGTGTCACCTAACCGCCGCATGCGCCGCCTCACGGCCCGCCCACCGCGCCGCGGGATGCCGGCGCGGTGGGCGGGCCGGCCGCTCAGCAGCCGACGCGGGAGACGCCGATCGCGACGTCGTCGAACCACAGCGTGTCGTCGCCGACGCCGTAGCTCTCCCAGCCCAGCCGCAGGTCAGTCACCTGCGGCCGCCAGGTGCGCCCGAGCCACTGCTGGTCGATGTCCGGCGTCGGGGTGCCGTCGACCGTCAGGCCCGGCACGGCGGTGCCATTGAGCCAGGTCTGCAGCGTGCCGGAGCCGTTCACCATGAACTCGACGCAGTTCCAGCTGCCGGTGGGCAGCGGGCGGCTCTGCGCGACGCCGGCCGGGCTCTGGGCCGGCAGGGTGGCGTCGTCGGACTCGCGGTTCCACTGCAGGGCGCCGTTCTGGCCGCCCATGCGCAGGTCCTTGCCGCCGTCGGCGTTGTCGCGCAGCGCGGCGAAGGCCACGTGGGCCGCGGGCAGGGCGGTGCTGTGCCGGACGTAGAAGCGGGCGTACCACACCGAACCGAGCCCGCTCAGGTCCTTGGTCGGCTTGACCAGCACGTGGTTGCAGTAGCCGGCCTTGCCGTCGATGCGCACCGACTTGCCGCCGCTGTGCGCGACCGCGGTGTCGACGGTGGCCGTGCCGGTGCCCTGGCAGTCGCGGTACGACAGGCCCCAGACCCCGGACACGGTGCTGCCGCTCTGGGACTCGAACCCGTCGCAGAACGCCGCCCCCGCGCACCCGGCCGGCGGCGGTGGGCTCGTGCTCCCCGACGGGCTGACCGGCGGGCTGCTGGGCGGGCTGCTCGGGGGCGTGGTCGTGCCGCCCGCGGCGGTACAGCTCAGCGTGGGCGCGGTGCCGGGCGACCCGGAGCCGAGCAGGCCGAAGTTCGTGCTGCCGCCGGCCGGCACGGTGCCGTTCCAGTCGACGTTCTTCGCCGTCACCGCGGTCCCGCTCTGCGTGATGGTGGCGTTCCAGCCCTGGGTGACCGTCTGGCCGCCGGTGTAGTTCCAGCCCGCGGTCCAGCCGGTGATCGGCGCCGAGCCGGGGTTGCTCACCTTGACGTCGGCCTGGAAGCCGCCCTGCCAGCTGCTGGTCACGGTGTACGTCGCCGTGCACGCGCCGCCGCCACCACCGGGGTTCGACGGTGAGCTACTCGTCCTCGGCGACGATGAGGTGGACGGCGAGGTCGACGTGGACGGCGAGGACGGGGGCGTCGGGGCGTTGCCCATCCCGGTCACCTCGCCGTGCCCGCCGTCGAACATGACGTCGGAGCAGCCGTAGAAGGTCTCCTGGCTGTCCGAGCGGGCCCACACCGAGTAGATGACGTGCCGCCCCGACTTGGCCGTCGGCAGCTTGCCCGTCCAGTAGTAGTGCCCGTCGGTGGTGCCCGGCGAGCCCACCATCGACGGGTTGGTAACCTGCAGGAACGGCGTGGACTCGAGGTCCGACCAGGCCATCGGCCTCGTCGGGTCGAAGCCGTCCTTGGTGACGTACAGCGAGAACGTCCCCGGGTGGGCCGCCCAGTTGCTGTAGTCGAACTCCATGCTCGCGCCCGACGTCAGGTGCGTCACCGGCCAGTCGTTGCGGGCCAGGTCGAAGCCCGAGAAGTCGTACACGGTGGCCGCGGCGCTGCACAGCTTGCCGTCCGGGATGAACCCGGCGGTGCGCCCGGCGCCGTCCGAGCGCAGCTCCGCGAACCAGTTGTACAGCGCGTTCGGGCCGCTCTGGGCCACGGCCGCGGCGCACGCCGGGTTCTGCGGCACGATCTGGCCGGTGGCCGTGAGCCCGTCCTTCCAGCACAGGTAGGTGCGGCTGCCCGGCTGCATCATCGCGCCGTGCGCGGCCGCCGGCTGCGCGGCCACCACGGCCGCGGCGCCGGCCCCGGCCAGCGCCGCGGCCAGCATCAGCGCGAGCCTTCGTCTGCGGTTCATCCTCGCTCTCCCGTCCATCGACAATGGTCGTTGCTGGTGGATTCAAGGCCGCTGACCTGCGGATTGACAACGAACAACGCACTAGCGGGCGAGAGTCCAGGCAATTGCGATGAAAGATTCATCGCCAGACCGCTAGGCACCTCTTGATCGGGTCGATAGGCTTCCGTCGCCTCCGTGCGTTTTGTCCCCTCGCATCACGTGGAGTACCGGATGGGTTCCGCACCCCTGCGCGTCGCCGTTGTCGGGTCCGGCATCGGCGGCCTGACCGCCGCGATCGCCTTGCAGGCCAAGGGTTTCGAGGTCGAAGTCTTCGACCAGGCGAGCGAGCTGAGCGAGATCGGCGCCGGGGTGTCCCTCGGCGGCAACGGCATGCGCGTCTATGACGCCCTCGGCATCGGCCAGGCCGTCCGCGACGTCGCGTCCAACCTTCAGCGCATCGAGTTCCACCATTGGAAGACGGGCGACATCTTCTACGAGCACCCGATGGGTGACTGGTACGACGAGAAGATGGGCGGCCCGTTCCTCGGCGCGCACCGCGCCGACCTGCACCAGGTCCTGCTGGCCGGCTTCGACGGCGAGCCGCACCTGGGCAAGCGCTGCGCGGCGGTCAACGAGGCCCCCGACGGCGTCGAGCTCGAGTTCGCCGACGGCACCAAGGCCCAGGCCGACATCGTGGTGGGCGCCGACGGCCTGCGCTCCGCGGTGCGCCACCACGTGACCGGCCCCGACGAGGCGGTCTTCTCGGCGATGAGCTGCTTCCGCGGCCTCGTGCCGATCGACAAGGTGCCCGGCGGCGACAAGTTCGGCCTCACGTTCTTCCTCGGCCCGAACCGGCACCTGGTGGTGTACCCGGTCCGCGGCGGCGAGCTCATCAACTTCGTCGCCTACGTGCCCGACCCCGAGTGGACCCTGGAGTCGTGGTCGTCCAAGTGCGAGCCGGCCGACGCGGTCGCCGCGTTCGAGGGCTGGAACGACACGGTGACCACGATGCTCGGCAACGTCGAGGAGACCGGCCGCTGGGCCCTCTACGACCGCGAGCCGCTGCGCAAGTGGAGCACCGACCGGGTCACGCTGCTCGGCGACGCCGCCCACCCGATGCTGCCGCACGCCGGCCAGGGCTCCAACCAGGCCGTCGAGGACTCCGCCGCGCTGGCGGAGTACCTGACCACCGACGGGCTGAGCGTGGCCGAGGCGCTGCAGCGCTACGAGCACCTGCGCAAGGCCCGCACCCGGAAGATCCAGATGGGTTCGCGCGGCAACGCGGCCTGCTTCCAGCTGCCCGACGGCCCCGCGACCGACGAGCGCAACGCCCGGCTGGTCTCCCTGCCCGACAACGTGGCCTGGATCCACGGCTACGACGTCTACGCCGACATCCGGGACTCGCTGTCGTAGCACTGACCTCCGCGATCGAGGCGCTCACCCGCCGCGCGCCGATGCCGGCCGTGGCGGTGAGCGTCTTCGACCGCGCCCAGGTCCGGGCCGCCGTGGTCCACGGGACCGCGGACGTGACGACCGGCCGCCCGGCGACCGCCGACTCCTGGTGGGACCTCGCCAGCCTGACCAAGGTCCTGGTGACCCTGCCGGAAGTGCAGGCATTGGCGGTACCGCTGGATCGACCGCTGCGGCAGCTGTGGCCCCGGGCGGCCGGCACCCCAGCGGGCGGGGTGACGGCGGAGGACCTGCTCGCGCACCGTTCCGGGCTGCCGGCGTCGCGGCACTTCTTCCGCACCCTGCACGGGCGCGACGCGATCGTGGACGCCGCCCTGGCGACCCCGCTGACGGAGGCCGGTCCGGTGTACAGCGACCTGGGGTACATCATCCTGGGCGCCCTCGTCGAGGACCTCACCGGCTCGTCCCTGGCCGCGCTGGCCGCCCGCCGCACCGGGCTGCGGATGGGCGGCACGGTCTCCCCCGCCGTCGCCACCGAGGAGTGCCCGTGGCGCGGGCGGCTCATCGCCGGCGAGGTCCACGACGAGAACGCCGCCGCGATGGGCGGGGTGTCCGGCCACGCGGGCGCGTTCGGCACCCTGGAACTGGTCACCGAGGCCGCCCGCGCGTGGCTGGGCGACGCGCCCCCGCCGTGCCTGGCGGCCAACGACGAGGGCGAGCGCTTCGCGGCCGGCTGGTGGCTGCACCCGACCCGCGGCCTGGGCGGCCCGGCCGCCGGCCCCGACGGCTATGGCGCCTCGGGCTTCGTCGGCAACCGCGTGTGGTTCGAGCCGTCGCGCGGCTACGGCGTGGTGGTCCTGAGCAACCGGGTCCACCCCGTACGGGTCGACCGCGCCCCGTACAACGCCTGGTGCGACGAGTTGCTCCAGCTCATCGCGTCCGCGTGACTTGTCCGCGCACCTACGGGTGCGGTCCGGGTTCAGCCCGGATGCCCGGATTCCGGCGCGCGGCGAAGCTTCTCGCATGACCACACCACTCGTGCGGACCGGGGCCGTGGCGGCGCCGGCGCTCCTGTTCGGTTACGGCACCCTGCGGCTGCTGGACGGCATGGACGGCCACCACCACAAGGGCAGCCTGCTGTGGAACGCGGGCCACGTCATGTTCTTCGCCGCGATCGTGCTCCTGGCCGCCATGGCGGTCGGGGCCCGCGCCCTGCTGCCGCCGCGCGACTTCACCAACCGCCTGGTCGCCAACCTCGCCGTCGTGGCCACGGTGGCCGGCTCGCTCGCGTTCCTGTGGGTCATCACCGGCGACCTGAACCCGGGCTTCCCCGGCCTGCCCGACGCCCTGCAGACCGCCGGCCCCGCCGCCTTCGAGCTCGGCCTGCTGACCCTGCTGATCCTGCTCGTCCGGGGCCACCGCCTGCCGGCCTGGAGCCCCGTCGCGGTCCTCTTCGCCTTCCTGCTGATCATCGTCAACCTCGACCTGATCCCGCTGGCCGGCATCCTGCTCTTCGTCGGGCTGCTGCCCCTGGCCGGCGTGGGCCGCGCCGTCCGCGCCGCTTAGAGCTTCTTGTAGAAGAAGCTGCAGTCCTCCAGGACCCCGGACGGGTCGGCGGCATAGGCGGGGACCACCCCGTAGCGGGTCCAGCCGGCCGACGCGTACAGGCGCTCGGCCGGGCTGCCCGCGGCGGTGTCCAGCAGCAGGAGCGTCGCCCCGCCGGACGCGGCCGCCGCCTCGGCCGTCTCCAGCAGGGCCCGGCCCAGGCCCCGGCCCCGGAAGCGGCTGTGGACCATCAGCTTCAGGACCTCCGCGCGGTGCCGGCCGTTCGGCTTGGTCTCCAGCGACAGGCTCACGGTGCCGGCCACCGCGCCGTCGACCGTCGCGGTCCACACGCGCAGGGTGCCCTCGCGGACGGCCGGCTCCCGGGTCCGCCACCAGGCGGCGGCGTCCTCGACGGCGAACGGCAGGCGGAAGCCCACCGAGGCGCCACCGGCGACCGCGTCGGTCAGGACTTCGGCCAGGGCCTCGACCCGGGCCCCGTACGACGACGGGCTGAGCGGTTCGATCACGGCAGCTCCTTCAGGGCAGGACGATCAGCAGGGCGTAGCGGACCGGCGCCCGGCCCGGGTTGACGAACCTCGACGGGCCCCACAGGCGGTAGCGCAGGCAGTCGCCGGGGGTCAGCGACGAGGCGGTGCCACCGACCGTCAGGGTCAGGGCGCCGTCGAAGACCCACAGGTGGTGCTCCAGGCCGGGGACCGGCGGCTCCTCGTAGGCGATGTCGGCGCCCGGCTCCAGGGTCGCCTCGATCACCTCGCCGCGCAGGCCCGGGTGGGGCGGGGAGACGCCCCGGCGGGTGAAGCCCGTCGCACGGTCGCGCCACACCGGCTGCGTGGCGGCGCGGACCAGCTGCGGGGGCTCCGGCTCGACCTCGGCCAGCAGGCGGGACATCGGGCGCTCGTAGACGACGCACAGCTTGCCCAGCAGGGCGGCGGTCGGGCTGATCTCGCCCCGTTCGAGGCGCGACAGGGTCGAGCGGCTCACGTCGGCGCGGCTCGCCAGGTCGTCCAGGGACCAGCCGCGCTCCTGGCGCAGCTCGGACAGGCGCCGGGCCAGCCGGGCCTCCAAGTCGTCTCCCATATCCGGGACGATATCCCAAATTCGAGAGGGCGCGCGACGTGGTTCCGGTCACGATCGAAGGCTGGGAGCATCACGGCATGACCGGGGTGTCCATCGACAGCAGCCACGGGGCCATGCCGGCGTACCTGTTCGCCGAGCACCTCCGGTAATCGGTTGCCTAAAGGCTTTAGGGAACCGTACGGTCGAAGGCGTGGAACCTCTGACCGAGCACGACATCCGCGCCGCCTTCGTCAACTGTTCGCGCGGGGAGGCCCAGCGCGCCTTCGTCCCGCGCGACCTCGCCGAGCGCCGCTGGCCCGACCTGGACTTCCTGGGCTGGCGCGACCCGGGCGCGCTCGACCGGGCCTACATCGCCGCCGGGCACGCCGGCGCCCTCGTGGCCGTGTCGCTGCGGATCGCCGAGCAACACGGGCGCGGCTTCCGGCACCGGAGCATGTGCTCGCTGTGCCTCACCACCCACCCGGGCAGCGGCGTGTCGCTCATGACCGGGCGCCGGGCCGGCAAGGCGGGCCGCAACGGCGACTCCGTCGGCGTGTACCTCTGCTCCGACCTCGGCTGCTCGCTGTACGTCCGCGGGCTGCGCAAGCCGGGCGCCGGCGGCCGGCTGGACGAGACGCTCACCGTCGAGCAGCAGGTGGACCGCCTGACCGGCAAGCTGTCGGCTTTCCTGGACCGCCTGGTCGGCGACCCGACGCTGGTGGTGCCCACACCACAGGACGGCTCGCACCAGCACGACTGACGCGGCCCACGGCAGCGGCCATGCTCGATGCATGACCAATCCGACGCTGCCGGCGCTGCAGACCGGCGCCGGGATCGCCCGGCTCACCGGGGCGATCATCACCCCCATCGCCCTCGTCATGGTGGGCGCGACCGCCCTCGTCTGGGTGTCGCTGCCCGCCGTGCCGTCCACCGACGACTGGATCACCCTGGCGGTCACCGCCGCCTTCGTGCCCGTCCTGGCCGGGATCGGCCTGCCCCTGCTCATCATCGGCGCGCGCCGGCTGGCCCGGCTGCGCCGGGTGATGCGCGATGGGGTGCCCGTCGCGGCCGTCATCACCGCGATCACCGGGCTGTCCACCGACCCCGACGAGCGCGGCGCGAGCCGGATCGACCTCGCCGTGCCGGCACCGGGCGGCGGAACGGTCAATGCCCGGGTGCGGCAGGTGGTACCGCTGCCGCTCGTGAAGTTCATGGCGCCCGGCGTGCGCGTGCCGGCGCGCGTCGACCCCGCCGACCCGACCGTGGCCGTCATCGACTGGCGCTTCGCCGAGCCCCGCGAGCGCATCGCCGGCTCGGTGCTGTTCGACCTCGCCGCCGGCCTGATCAGCTGAGAGGCTCACAGGTTCCCTCAGGCTCGTCACAAGCGGCCGGAGCAGGCTCCCAGCCATGGCGAAAATGCTGCACTGGTACGCCTGCACGGGGTGTCTGACGATCGTGCCGTTCGTCTACGAGGGATTCCGGCTGCCGTGGTACGGCACGGCGGTCGTCGTCGCCGCGGCGCTGGCCGCCTGGTCGCTCATGGCAGCGCTGATCCGGCCGGACGCGAAGGTCCCGCCGCTGCCCGCGATCTGGGCGGCGGCCGCGATCCTGGCGCTGTTCGGCACGGGCAGCCTGATGCTGCAGGGCACGGTGAGCGCGGGGGCGCTCGCCGCCGGCGGCTACGGGTGGGCGCTGGCCGTGGTCGCGCTGGCCCGTCAGCGGCGGTACAGGGCGGCGGTCCGCTCGGCGGCGCCGGCCACCATGGCCCGCAGCTCCGGCGGGTCGAGCACCTCCACGTCCGGGCCGAGGGCCAGCAGCTGGCTGTAGGCGACCGGCACCGACTCCACCGGCAGCGCGACGGTGACCCAACCCTCCGCGTCCGGCGGGCCGGCCCCCTCGGCCGCGGCCCGGTACGCGATCGCCTCCACGCTCATCCGCAGCAGGCGCAGGCCGGCCGGGCTGAGCCGGACGGTGACCGTCTCGGCCAGCAGCGCCCGCTCGAACTCGGCCGCCCGAGCGACCCAGAAGGCGGCCAGGTCGAAGCCGTCGTCCCGGGCGAAGCGCTCCTCGGTGGGCGTGGCCGCGCGCACCCGGTCGACCCGGTAGGTGCGCGCGTCGGCGCCGACGCGGCCCACGAGGTACCAGACCCCGTTCTTCAGCACCAGCCCGAGCGGCGCGACGCTGCGGGTCACCTCGCCCGCCTTCCCGGCGTAGGCGAGGGTCACCACGCGGTCCTCCCACACCGCCCGGGCAAGTGCGCCGAGCAGCGGCGGGGGCTCCGCGTCGCGGAACCAGCCCGGCGCGTCGAGGTGGAAGCGCTGTCGGGCCCGCCCGGAGGCCGATCGCAAGGCGTCGGGCAGCGCGGCGGACACCTTCAGCTCGGCCGTCGCCAGGGCCTCGCCGAGGCCCATGTCCCGGGCCGGGCCGGGCAGCCCGGACAGGAACAGCGCCTCGGCCTCGGCCCGGGACAGGCCGTTGAGCCGGGTGCGGTAGCCGTCGAGCAGCCGGTAGCCGCCCGCCCGGCCCTGCTCGGCGTACACGGGCACGCCCGCGGCCGACAGGGCCAGGATGTCGCGGTAGATGGTGCGCTCGGAGACCTCGAGCTGCTCGGCCAGCTCGGCGGCCGTGCGCACCCCGCCGGCCTGCAGCAGCAGGACCAGCGAGATGAGCCGGGAGACGCGCACTGGGCTAACGGTAGCCCTCGACGCCGCCGGACCGGCCGGCCGCGACCACCTCCGCGTCGTACCGCCACCAGTCGGGCCGGCTGCCGTCGGCGTCGGTGAGCCCGTACTGCGCCGCCAGCCCGGCGCTGGACAGCGAGGCGCCGTTCCACCGGGCCTTGTCCGGGTCCGCGGCCAGGGCGGCGATGCCCCGCCCGAGGTACACCGGCGACTCCGACATCGCGAAGTGCGGGTCCTTCGCCGCCCCGTCGCGCCAGGTGGCCTCGGTGACCCCGAAGTGCTCCAACATCACCTCGGAGCGCAGGAAGCCGGGGGTGACCGACACGGCCGTGCCGCCGAGCGGCCGCAGCTCCTCGGCGAGCGCGAACGCCATCCGCAGCACGGAGGCCTTGGCCAGGTCGTAGAAGAACGAGACGCGGTACCGCGTGGCGTTGTACTCCGCCGTGCCGTCGGTCACCTCGACCACGAGGCCGCCGGGCCGCCGTACGAGCAGCGGCAGCGCCGCGTGGCTGGTGACGATGTGCGTCTCCACGGCCAGGCGCAGGATGTGCAGGCCGGTCTGCAGGTCGTCCTCCCAGAGCCGCTTGTCCCAGCTGAACAGCCCCTCGGCCCCCCAGATGTCGTTGACCAGCACGTCGAGGCCGCCCTGCTCGGCGTCGATGCGCGCGACGACGGCCCGCACCTGCTCCGGGTCGAGGTGGTCGGCGCCGATCGCGATGCCGGTCCCGCCGGCCGCGGTGACCAGCTCGGCGGTCTCCTCGATGGTCTCCGGCCGCCGCATCTCCGACGGCCGCTCGCGGGTGCTGCGGCCGGTGGCGTACACGGTGGCGCCGGCCGCGCCGAGCTGCACGGCGATCTGGCGCCCGGCACCCCGGGTCGCCCCGGCGACGAGCGCGACCTTGCCGGTGAGTGGTTTCTCCATGCCGGCCACGCTGCCAGCAAAACCTGACAGGACGCGTCGGCCTTTACGCTTTCCTTCCATGTCGTACCGCGACCCGCGCGCGTTCCTCCTGGGCCTGACCGGCGTCTCGCTGCTGCGCGCCTACACCGACGACGGATACCCCACCGACTTCGTCGCGACCCGGCTGGCCGAGGCCCGCGCGATCCTGGACGCCGAACTCCCGCCGCCGGAGTCCCCGGGCGCCGCCATCTGGGAGTTCGAGCGCTGACGTCGCCCGGCAGCGCCCGCCCCGCACACGACGGCGCCCGGCAGCGCCCGCCCCGACAGGACATCGCCCGGCAGCGCCCCGCCCGCGCAGGACGTCCCACAGCGACGCCCGCCTCGCACAGGGCAGCGTCCGGCGGCGCCCGCCTCGCGCAGGGCGTCGCTCAGCGGCGCCCGCCGAAGCACCACGGGCGCACGGTGAGGTCCCGGCCGTCCCGTACCGTGCGCGCGGCCGCGTCCGCGTCCGGGGCCTGCACGCAGGCGGCGAACCCGTGGACCGCCCCGTCGTCGAGCCCGCGCAGCCGCCCGTGGACGATGACCCCGTCGCCCACCGGCTCGCCGGCCGCCCCGGTGACCAGGAACCGCTCGCCCTCCGGGCCGGGGAACTCCCACATCGTGCGCCCCACGAGATCCTCGAACCGGAATATCTGCATGGCCGCATAGACGCCGGCCCGCCAGTTCGGCTCCTCGGTCACGAACGCCCGGGCCGCACCGTCCGACGGCAGGTCCACGATGTGCAGGCTGCCGGTCGCCGTCTCGCCGTCGTCGCTGAGTGTCGGCCCGCGAGCATGGAACTCGAAGCCGTCCATGTAGGCCCAGTGCGCCTCGACCAGTTCCTCCCGCAGCGCCGAACTGCCGGGCCGGTCCGCGGTGTACACGAAGTAGAGCACCCTCACGACACTACGATGGGGAGGCGATGGACGCGGTCATCGACCTCGACCGCGCGCCGGAGGAATCCGCACCGGGCCACCCCCGCAGGTCCTGGCTCGGCCTCGGCCCGTCCGGCGCGGGACGAACCGGGGCGGGTGGTGTGCGGCGCCGGCCGGGCTCAAAGGTGGCGCTGCTGCTGGCGCTCGCGTTCGCGGCCGGGCTGCCGCAGGCCCCGCCGGCCGTGGTGAGCGAGGGGCGCCCGGTGCCGCTGCCCAGCTACTGCACCGGCACGCCGATCCCCGGCGGCCGCCTCAACATCATCCGGGGCGACACCTTCATCATCCTGGACGCCATCACGAACACCGTCGTCAACGAGGGCCGCTGCCCGCGCCACACCGGCGGCAACTGACCGCACACCCCTGCCCGCAGTCCGCCCCCACCACGCCAACGGCCGCCGACCCCGCCAACCAACCGCGCCAACCAACGCCGCCACACCGACGGCGAGTCATCCACCTGAAACAGCCCACCCGCGAACGGGCCACGGCCGCGCCGACCGATCCCGAGCACCAGCCCCACCACACCGGCGGCGCCGCGCGGCCGGCCTCACCACACCGATGGCTGAAGGAGCGAAAAGCGCACCCCACCATCCCCGCCGGCCGGGAACGAGCCGGCGCCGCGCGGCCGGTCGCTCACCCCGACGGCCACTCGCCCAGCAGGTGTGACCGGATCAGCGCGGCATGCGACAGGGGCGTGCGCAAGTCGGTCACGTCACCGTTGGTGGTGTAGTCCAGCAGGGCGATCGGCCCAGCATCGGCCAGCCGAGCCAGCCCCGCCAGCTCGTCCGCGAGGTGATGGTCGAGGACGAAACGATAGGCCGGCAGGTAGATGCGCCGCCGTGCCGTCTCGTAGTCCAGCAGGTCGGGCGAGTCCAGCCCGGCCCGGTGGCCGCGGACCGGGCCGAAGCGGCGGACCGTGCGCTTCAGGCCCGTCATCCGGGTCGCCGAGAGCAGTGCCCGGTCCACGTCGGCCCCGTCGAACACCTTGAGGGCCTGCCAGATCGCCTCAACTGAGGAGCCGGTCGCGCCGGGGCTCAGCGGCACCGGGATGCCGCCGTGCGGGTAGAACGGGCTGAACCGCACCCATGGGTGGGGGCCGCGGGAGGTCACGTCGACGACGGTTGCCGTGGGGCGTTTGGCCTCGGCGCTGCGGTGGTGCACGACCCGGATGTCCAGTCCCGTCTCCATGCCGGCATCTTGCCGGACGGGTACGACAGTTTTCGGTGTGCGCCGGGTGGGTACGCCGTGGACGCGACGAAGGAGGAAGCTGTGCCGCAGCAGGAGATGCGCCTGCAGTTCTCGCTGGAGCTGCCGCGCGATGCCGCCCGGGTCCGCGATGCCCGGCGGACGCTGGACGGGGCCCTGGCCGGGGCCGGCGTGACCCAGGAGTGCCGCGACGACATCCGCCTCGCCCTCACCGAGGCGTGCGGCAACGTGGTGTCGCACGCGAGCCTGGCCACGCAGTACCACATCGATGTCACCGTCGACGAGGGCCTGTGCGTGATCGAGGTCACCGACGACGGCGGCGGCTTCGACCCGCAGCGGGTGCCCGCGGTCGACGCCGAACCGGCCCCGGAGGAGGCGGCGGGGCTGCCGGAGAGCGGCCGCGGCCTGCACGTGCTGGCCGCGGTGGTGGAACGGCTCGACGTGGTCTCGGTCGAGGACACGGGTACCTTGGTCCGCTTCAGCAAGCACCTGACGTGGGACCCCGCGCAGGAAGAGTAATCGGCCATTCGGACGTATGCTTGCCCGAACGAAAGTACTAGCCGTGCGACAACAACGAAGGGGCGGAACACCCATGCAGGTCACCTCCACGGTCGAGGGGCCGCGCGCCGTGGTCGCGGCGAGCGGGGAGCTGGACGTCGCGACCGCCCCGGAGCTGCGCGCATACCTGCACAAACTGATCGACGACGGCGCCTCGACGCTGGTCGTCGACCTCAGTGACGTGGGGTTCCTCGACTCGACCACCCTGGGCGTGCTCATCAGCGTGCACAAGCGGCTCGCCGAGGCCGGCGGCCTGGTGGAGCTGGTCATCCCGCACGCCCGGCTGCTGCGCATCTTCCAGATCACGGGCCTGGACCGGGTGTTCGCGATCCGGTCGTCGCTAACCGAGGCCGCGATTCAATAGGGCCGGCGAGGGGCGGCCGTAGGCGGCGTTGAGCACCTGCATCGCCGCCCCGGCCGCGATGACGTCGCCGCCGAGCGCCGACGCGGACACGGTCACCGTGAGCCAGTCGGCGCGGGGCACCTCCTGGCGTACCGCTGAGGCCACCGCGTCGACGTAGACGTCGCGGTGGCGCAGCAGGTCCGCGCCGGCGAGCACCACGTGGCCCACGTCGGTGGTCTGCAGCAGGTTCACCACGCCGACGCCGAGCAGCCGGGCCGCCAGGGGCACGTCCCCGGCGGCGACGGCGGCGTCGTGCAGGACCTCCAGGCAGCCCCGGCGGCCGCACACGCAGCGGGGGCCGTCGACCTGCAGCACGGTGTGGCCGAACTCGCCGGCGTTCGTGTGCGCGCCGCGGTAGGCCCCGCCACCCAGCCACAGGCCGGCGCCGATGCCCGACTCCACCATGACGAGCACGCCGTCGCGGAAGCTGTCGCCGCGCCGCCACGCCTCGGCGGTGACCCCGGCGGTGACGTCCTTGTCCAGGTGTACCGCGACGCCGAGCCGGGTGGTGGCGAGCTCCCGCAGCGGCACGTCGTGCCAGTGCCGCAGGCGGTGTGCGTCGCGCACGATGCCGTTGGCGTGGTCGAGCGGCCCCACCATGCCCAGGCCCAGGCCGACGATCCGGGCCGGGTCGACGGGGCACGCCTGCAGCAGCTCGGCCCGCGCGGCGTCGACCGCGTCGAGCAGCTCGCCGGGCGTGAAGTCGGCCGACAGCGGGGCGGCGGCGCCCGCGAGGACCTCGCCGACGAGGTCGGTCAGGACGAGGCGGACGCCGGTGCGGGCCACGTGCACGCCGATCGCGAACCGGCTGGCGGGCACGATCCGGTAGATGGTGGCCGGCTTGCCGACGCCTTGGCGACGTACCCCCGCGGGCTCTATCAGCCCCTCGCCGGTCAGCCGGCCGAGGACCTTGGACACCGCCTGCGGGGTGAGCCCGGTGGCGGCGGCGATCGACGAGCGGTCGAACTCCGGCGCGGCCCGGGCGAGGCCGACCACGAGGGCGTCGTTGTATCCGCGCAAGTAGCCGAGGCCGGCCCCGGGCGTGTCCATGCCCACAACCATATAACGAAACGCTGTTGCTAAACTGTTCGCCGTGGAGGACCTGACCGCGGTGCGCCGCTGGACTGCTCTCGCGGCCCTGTCCCTGGGCGGTTTCGGCATCGGGCTGACCGAGTTCGTGGCCATGGGCCTGCTGCCCGACATGTCGCGGGATCTACTGCCGCAGTTGTACGCCGAATCCTCGGCCCGAGCCGTGGCGCACGGCGGCTGGATCATCACCGCGTACGCGCTGGGGGTCGTCGTCGGCGCGCCCACGATCGCGGCGCTGACCGCCCGCCTGCCCCGCAAGACGCTCGTCGTCGCCCTGCTGGGCCTGTTCACCCTCGGTACCGTCGCCTCGGCGGTTGCTCCTGGCTTCTGGCCGGTCCTCGTCGCGCGGTTCGTGGCCGCGCTGCCCCACGGCGCCTACTTCGGCGCGGCCGGCCTGGTCGCCGCGTCCATCATCGGCCCGGGCAGCCAGGCCAAGGGCTTCGCCGCGGTGCTCGGCGGGCTCACCGCGGCCAACGTCGTCGGGGTGCCGCTCATCACGCGGCTCGGGCAGGCGGCCGGCTGGCGGGTGGCGTACCTGGCCATCGCCGCCATGTTCGCCCTCACGCTGGCCTTCGTCGCGCTCACCGTGCCGCACGCACCCGCCGACCCGGCCGGCTCGCCGCGGGCCGAGCTGCGCGCGTTCCGCAAACCACAGGTGTGGCTGGTCGCGGTGACCGCCGCCGTCGGCTTCGGCGGCTTCTTCGCCATCGACAGCTACATCGCGCCGGTGACCACGCACGTGGCCGGCCTGAGCGAGGGCGCGGTGCCGTGGGTCCTCGTCGCCGTCGGCCTGGGCATGACCGTGGGCAACGCGTTCGGCGGCTGGGCCTCCGACCGCAACCTGCGCCGTAGCCTGCTGAGCGGCTTCGTGGTGTTCATCGCCAGCATGGCCGTGTTCGCCGTGCTCGCGCACAACCGGTACACGCTCTTCGCCGGCGCCTTCGTCGTGGGCGCGGCCTCGCTGTTCCTCGGCCCGGCGATGCAGTCGCGGCTCATCGGCGTGGCACCGGGCG
Source organism: Dactylosporangium salmoneum (assembly GCF_039532525.1). Lineage (NCBI taxonomy): Bacteria > Bacillati > Actinomycetota > Actinomycetes > Micromonosporales > Micromonosporaceae > Dactylosporangium > Dactylosporangium salmoneum. The sequence goes on along the minus strand of NZ_BAAARV010000059.1, from coordinate 15,574 downwards.
CGCAGCTCATGGGTGCCGCGGTGAGCCAGGCCTCGATGAACATCGCCAACAGCCTCGGCGCGGCGCTCGGCGGGGCGGTCATCGCGGCCGGCTGGGGGTACGTGGCCCCGAGCTGGGTCGGCGTCGGCCTCGGCGCCGCCGGCTTCGCGCTGGCGGGCGCGAGCTTCGCGCTGGAGGCCCGCAAGGCCCGCCGCCTACCGGTAGCGGACGTTGGTCGTGGGCCGGAAAGGGCCCACGACCAGACCCCGGTTGGCGCCGCCGCGCACCGCGAACTGGACTCCCGCGCGTAGCGCGACGCCGGCGATGCGGACCGGGCGGCGGACCTCGTACAGCGGCGAGAACGGCGGCTCGAAGTAGCACGTGTCGCCGTAGCGGGGCACGTGGTACCACAGGTCGCCGTTGTGCAGGCCGGCCTCGACCTGGGCCTGGATGGCCAGCGTGGCGCCCGGATCGGGGTCGCGGCGCCACATGTCGGCCACGGCCCGGGCGGCCAGCGGATCCTGGCGCCAGCGGGCCACGGTCGCCTTGTCGGTCATGCACCACACGTCGAAGCGCGGGCCGGCCAGCAGCGACGGCATCGAGGCCAGTTGCCCGACCCGGAACCACAGCTCCAGGGCGCGCCTGAGGTGCTGCTCGATGAGCTCGTGCAGGCCCGCGTGGTGGCGCCCGGTGCGCAGCCCCGCGGCGTAGTCGACCGCCGCGGCCGCCGCCGCGCCGTCCTGGTTGAGCCGGTTGACCGCCGACTCGAACTGCGGCGGCACCCCGCCCCGGACCAGCGCGTGCAGGGCCACCTCGGCGTGCTCGCGCACCGGCGCGACGGCGGCCTGCAGGGCCACCAGGTGCTCCGGCGGGCAGGCGGCGACCTCCGCCCAGGCCGGCAGGGGCGCCGGGAGCAGGGTGTTCAGGGCGATGTCGTACTCCGGGTTGGCCCGCGCCTGCCGGGCCCTCGACACCCACTCGCCGACCGCCGTCAGCCACGCCGCCGCCTGGTCGTACGTGACCGGGGGCACGTAGCCGGCCGTCGACGGCCGCGCGGCGTAGTCGGCGTCGAGGAAGGTCTCGCCCAGCGTCTGCAGCACGAACGCGTTCCACGCGGCCAGCAGCTGGCTCGCCGCCGCCGGCGGCGCGCCCCACAGCGACGGCAGCCGCTCGCGCAGCTCGTCGGCGGCGAGGATCTCGTCGTAGGCGACCCGACCGGCGGCGCGCAGGGCCTCCAGGTAGGCGGTGTCGCGCTCCCCGGCCAGCCCGGCCCGCAACCTCGTCAGGAAGCTCGGCTGGTGCGGTTCCACCCCCACAAGGTAAGGGGGGTCATCCAGCTCGGCCGACCTCGGCGAGGTCGCCCATGTCGACCCCGGCCTGCCCCAGCAGCTCGGCGACCCGCCCGATCGTCAGGAAGTCGACGATGTTGTCGTGGTGGATGAGGCGGTACCACCGGGAGCCGCTCGCGTGCCGGACCACCTCGACCCGCCAGTCCCCGCCGGCCGTCTGCATCGCCCCGATGACCTTCACGCAGCGAGGCTACGTCGCCCCCTGACCTGCAGAAAGGCTAGATCCACAACTACAGCGGTGTAGTTCCCGCGGGTGTGCGTCCCAGACGGCCACCGGCCAGCCGCTAAATCGATCGACGTTGCGGGCCCTTCGTGTGATCCTGCCGGATGAGCCAACGGGTGCGGTCTACGAGGGGACGATCCGCATGAGCGGGGATGCGGTGGCCAGGCCTCTGGGCGGGCTGCTGCGGACGCGCAACTTCGCCCTGCTGTGGATCGGGCAGTCCACCAGCGCGGCCGGCTCCGCGATCACGACGGTGGCACTCCCGCTGGTGGCCATCTCGCCCCTGCACGCAGGTCCGGCCATGGTTGCCCTCCTGACGGCCGCCACCTGGTTGCCATGGCTGCTGATCGGGCTGCCAGCCGGTGTCTGGGTCGACCGATGGCCGCGCCGGCGCACACTGCTGATCGCCGACATCGTCTCGGCGGCGGTGCTCGTCGTCATCCCGATCGCGGCCTGGACCGAGGTCCTGACCATGACCATGCTGGTGGTGGCCGCGCTGCTCGCCGGGACCGCCGGAGTCTTCGCCAACGTGGCGTTCAACGCATTCCTGCCCCATCTCGTCGGCGCGGAAGACCTCATGGAAGGCAACGCCAGGCTGCAGACCAGCGCATCGGTCGCCCTGGTCGTCGGACCGGGCCTCGGCGGGCTGCTGGCCCAGGCGGCCGGCGCGGTCAGCGGCATCCTCATCGACGCCGTCACCTTCCTGGTGTCCGCCGCCTGCCTGCTCGGCCTGCGCTCCGAGCCGGAGCCGCGCCCTTCCCCGGGTGACCGCCCGGGCATGCTGCGCCAGATCGCCGAGGGCATCGGTTTCATCATGCGCGGACGCCTGCTGCAGGCCATGTTGGTGGTGGCGTCGGTGACCAACTTCGCGATGCTGGGCATCACGGCGCTGCGGGTCGTCTTCCTGGTGCGCACCGAAGGCGCCGCGCCCGGGACCGCGGGCTCCGTGATCGGCGTGGGCAGCCTGGGCGCCATCCTCGGCGCCGCACTCGCCTCGCGTGCGTCCCGGCGCTTCGGCAGCGCCCGCACGTATCTGGTGGCGAGCGTCGCGGCCGCCCCGTTCGTGCTGTTGCTGCCGCTCGGTGGCCACGGCTGGCGCCTGACCCTGTTCGCGGCGGGCTCCTTCGTCGCGCTGGCCGGAGCCACGATGGCGAACGTGATGACCATGACGTTCCGCGGCGCCTTCGTTCCCGCGCACCTGCTCGGCCGGGTCACCGCGGCATCGCGGATCTTCGTGTTCGGCACCATCCCGTTCGGTGCGGCGACCGCCGGCCTCCTGGCCTCGGCGCTCGGGGTCCGGCCGGCCATGTGGGCCCTCGCCGTCCTCTACGCGACGGCCCCCCTGCTCCTGCTCGCCACCGAGGCCCGCACGCTGCGGGCCTTCCCGGCCCGGGGCACTCCGGCCGCCCAGCAGCCGAGCGGCCCGCTCCCTGGCGAAGGGAGCGGCCCGTCACCGGGTATGCGGCCGGTCAGTACTTGATGGTGACCGTCGCCGTGCCGAGCACCACCGGAAGCTTCGACATGTCGACCTTGAGGATTTCGCCGTCGTCCACCACGCCGCTGGCGTCCAGCGTCTTCTGGTGCACGAGGAACTTGCCCGTCGTCGGCGACTTCACCGGCGCGCACGCCGTCGTGTCGGACAGGCCCGAGGCCTCGCACGCCGCCTCGTCCTGGCCGAGCAGGTGGTCCATGCCGAAGTCGCTGTCGTTGGCGAGGTACAGCGTCCTGCCGCCGTCCGAGGTCGCGACGCCCTCCAGTTTGTCGTGGCCGAAGAACGTGCCCGACGGGTCGAGCTGGTTCAGCACGGTGCCGACCTCGAGGTACGGCGTCTTGCTCACCGGCGTGATGCCGGCCTGCGACAGCAGCAGCTCGGCCTTCGCGGTGGCCGCGTCGCCGACGTACGCGTCGATCGACTTCGGCCCGGAGGCGGTCGAGACCGTGTAGCCCAGCGGGTTCACGCCGTCGCCCTTGATGTCGGTGGCCCCGGTCAGGTCGATCTCGTAGAGGTTCTTGAACGTCGCCGTGCCGGGCCCGTTCTGGACTCCGTCACGCTCGTCGACGAGGAACTTCGTGCTGGACAGGGCGGTGATCTCGCTGACGGCGCCGGCGGTCGTGGCGGGGTTGGTGAGCAGGTAGAGGTACTCGTGCATCGCCTTGGTCTTGAGGTCGATGGTCACGATCCGCACCGGCGCGACGTTGGCCGGCTTGACGGTCTTGCCCTTCGCGTCGATGCCGTAGTCGGACACCGTGAGCGCCGACTGCATGATGCCGACGAGCGTCCGGCCGTCGGGCGTGACGGTGAGACCCTCCATGCCCTTGTTCTTGGTACGCAGCTTCAGCTCGATCGGCAGCGGGTGCGCGGTGTCGACGTTGTGGCCGGCGCTGGCGCCCCACGGCGAGAGGCGCTCGATCTCCGTGCCGTTCTTGTCGAAGTGCGTGATGAAGGGGCCGTACTCGTCGGAGACCCAGAAGGTGCCGTCCGGCAGGGCGACCAGGCCCTCGGAGTCGTAGCCGTTGCCCGGGTCGAGCGTCACGGGCGGGTTGGTGCCGGGAATCGTGTAGGGCTGGGTCGGGTCGATCTGGTTGCCGTAGATGTCCTCGGTCTTCTCGGCGCTCGCGGCGGTCTTGGTGACCGGGTTCGGCAGGCCGTTGTACGCCGTGCCGTCGGGCGTCTTGAACAGGATCGTCCGCTGCAGCACCGCCTTGCCGCCGACCAGCTGGAACAGGCCGATCCGCGGGTTGAAGGCCGGGTCGAGGAACACCTTCTCGCCCAGCGGGCCGATGTCGTCGGCGTTCGGGCCGCGGTCGGTGACGCCGTAGAACCACCCCGGCCGGCCCGGCGCCGCCACCATGGACGAGCCGTAGCCGCCGCCGGAGATCAGCGCGGTCGTGCCGTTCGGGCCCTCGAGCGAACCGAGCGGCGGGACCTTGTCGGCGCCCGGCGCGGCGTTCTTGTAGAGCGTGACGGCGTCGGTCGCGGTGTAGGTGAACTTCACCGTGCCGTGGCTGCCCTTGACGGCCGGCGTGAAGCTGTAGGAGCCGTCGGCGTTGACCGTCAGGCTGCCCGCGGCCGGGTTGTCGAGGCCGCTGCTGCGCACGACCGCGGTCGCGCCGAAGTCGTTCGCCAGGAGGTTGCCCGTCACCGTCCCGTCGCCGTGCGGGCCGGCCACGCCGTAGTCGGCCTTCACCGCGAACGGGTGCGGCTGGGCGGCCCACCATCCGAACGGGTCGGCCCAGGCCGTGCCGACCGAGGCCACGACGATGACGGCCGCTGTGCCGCCGATGACTGCCGCCCGCTTGCGAGCGGAAACGTTGAGGCGCATTCCGGCAACCAATCCGCAGCAGGCGAACGGGTGCTGACCGGGACGTGTCGCGCTGCGGTCGGGCGGCGTAACTACACTCGGCGGCAAATCCTGAGGGGGTGGACTGGGTGCGGCCGCTGCATCCTTCCGCGGTGCCGGCGTGGATGATCGAGCGGGCGACGCAACGGCGGCTCGCGGGCGACTGGCGCGGGGCGTGCGAGGCGGCGGCCGTCGACGTCGACGTGGACCTGCGCGCGATCAGGCGCGTGCACGGCGCCGACGTCGCCGACGAGGTCGAGGGCGACCTGCGCCACCTCGTGCCCGACCTGCTGCGCTGGCACCTGCCCCGGGGCCGCCCCGGCGGGCTGCTGCGCGGCGGCGCGTGGTTCCCGCTCGCCCTCTTCCCCGACGGGCACGCGCTCGCCGCCCGCCCGCCCGTCTGGCACGACCGCCCGCAGCGCATCAGCGTGCGGTTCCACCGCATCGCCGCCGACGAGCGGGGCGGCGCGCGGGACGACACGCTGATGCTGCTGCGCGACCGATGGGACGCCAGGTGTACCGCCGAGCTGCTGGCCCGGTCCGGCGGCGTCACCCGGCTGCCGTTCTTCGCCCCCGACGGGCAGCGCCTCCCCGACGACGAGGTGGCCGGCGACGGGCCGGAGGGGCAGGTCGAGCTCGCCCTCGAGGTGGGCGGGCAGGGCCGGCACGCCGACGCCTGGGCCGCGGCGGGCTTCGACCTCGAGGTGCTGCTCTTCCGGCCGGAGTGGGGCCCCGACCGGATCGACCCGGCCGCGTTCGACCGGGCGCGCACCGACGCCCGCGACACCGTGGTCAACCGGTCCCTGGCCGGGCTGCGGCCGGTCCACACGTGGCTCGTCGAGGCGGCGCACCGGACCCTGGCCCGCGTCCCGGCGCTGCGGCTGGTCGAGCCGTGGCCGAGCGAGCCGCCGCGGGTGCTGCCGTGGCCGACCGAGGTCGACGAGCGCGCCGGGCTCGTGCGGATCGACCTGCGGGGCCGCTGCCTGGTCCTCGACCGGCTCGACTCCCCGCGCCCGCGGGCCCGGCTGGTGTCGCGGCTGCCGCGCGGCGAGACCGACGAGGACCGGGAGCGCGCCGAGGTCGCCGCGTTCGGCCTGGAGCTGGCCCGCATGCCGCGGATGCCGTTCGTCCTGGCCCGGCGCCCCGCGGAGCTGACCGCCCTGCTGCGCGGGGACCTGCGCCCCGACGACCTGCACCCGCTCGTGCGCGCCGCGCTCTTCCCCGAGCGGCCGCCCCGGCCGCCGGCGGTGACCGGCCCGCTGCGCGACACCGTCCGCGTCCGCTGCGACAACGCCACCCACGAGGTGGTGATTCACGACGGTACGTTCACCCTCCCGCACCCGCAGGCCGAGATCGACCGGGAGCGAATGGTCGAGGCGCTCGGCGGCGGCGTGCAGGGCTGCGTCGCCGCCCGGGACGGCTGGCGCGACCACACCGTGCGGATGCCCCGCCCGATGCGCCGCCTGCGCGACGAACTGCTGACCCGCGTGTGGCACGGCGACGGCCCGGGCGTGGCCGCGGCCCTCGACGGCGGCATCGACCCGCACGTGCGCGACGAGCGCGGCCGGACCCTGCTGCACCTGCTGCCGTGGCTGTCCGGCGCGGACCTGCTCCCCCGGCTGCTGGCCGCCGGCCTGCGGGTCGACGCGCGGGACGTGGACGGCGAGACCCCGCTGCACTCCGCCGTCGCGCACGGCTCGCCGGACCTGGTCCGCGCCCTGCTCGCCGCCCGAGCCGACCCCAAGGCCATGTCGACCGGCCGGCACGGACGCGTCGCCGCCTGGACGGAGCGCCCGGACCTGGGCTTCCTACGTCAGTTGCGGCGCTGACGTAGACTCACCGCGGCTGGGCCGTAGCGCAGAGGTTGTCGCATCGTCCTGCACCGACGGAGGACGCCGGTTCGAATCCGGCCGGCCCCGCCCCCGGCCACGAATCAGGCGGCATCGGGAGACACCCAGCCGGGATGGGCCGCGACGAACGCGGCCAGGTTGTCGTCGCGTAAGTCGGAGAACAGTTCCAGGCTGGTGTCGCTGAGAATCTCCGTGTCCTTGCCGTCGATCACCTCGGAGTTGAAGGTGCCGCCGTTGGTCTTCAGCATGGTCACGGAGCCCGAGCGGATGTTGCGCAGCGCGAAGATCCAGTCGGGGATGGAGATCCCGCCGCTGTCGAACGTCATGGCCTGACCGGCGGCCCGCAGCACACGGTCCAGGCTGACGGGGTTGGTGAGGACACCGCTGCTGGTGGCCTGCTTCAGCACCGCCTTGAGGAACTGCTGCTGGTGCCGCTGCCGGCCGTAGTCCCCGTCCGGGATCAGCTCGCGCTGCCGCACGTAGTCCAGGGCCTGCCAGTCGGAGAGATGCTGGCAGCCGGGCTGGTAAACCTGCGGGGTGACCCCGGGGACGGGAACCGGCCCGTCCTCGGTGAGCTCGTACGGCATCCGGTACTGGCCGCGGGCGTCGTGTCCGACGTGGACGGAGACGGTCCGCTCGTCCACGCACATGTCCACCCCGCCCAGGGCCGCCACCAACGACTTGAACCCGGAGAAGTCGACGATCGCGCCGCCGTTGAACGAGATCCCGGTCAGCTGTTTGATCGTCAGGGCGAGCAGTTCGAACCCGCCCGCGCGGCCGACGCCGTCGCCGTAGCCGTCGGCGAACGCCGCGTTGATCTTGTCGCTGCCGCCGCCGAAGCCGCTCTTCGAGTACGCCGGGATCGGCACGTACGAGTCCCTGGGTATGGACACCAGATAGGCGGCGTTGTGGTTCGCCGGGATGTGCACGATCAGGATCGAGTCCGCGTTGTGGTCGGCGTCCGGGCTGCTGCTCCGTTCGTCGATCCCGACCAGCAGAAGGTTGATCGGCCCGTCGATGCTGACGTGCGTGGCCGCCGCGTCGCCGAGCAGCCGCTGCTGGCCGATCGCGTCGGTGTACCGGTGCAGCAGCGCCTGGGAACCGGCGATGCCGGCGGCGCTGACCAGGATGAGCAGCACCCCGAGGACGATCAGCGGCCGGGCCCACCGCGGACGCCGCCGGACCTTGACCTCGTCGGCGGGCGGTCCTTGCTGTGGAACCTTGGCCCGCGCCATCACCCGGCCCCGGGGCCGGCCGGGAAGACCTCCCGCGCCCGTGCGGGGTCGGCCGTCACCGGCGCCGGCGTCGGGAAATGGATCGCCCATAACGTGTAACCGTCCTCGAACCTGGTGCGCCGGCAGACCTCGCAAGCATAAGAGGACCGCACGGGACCGGGCCGCGCGTCCGCAGGTGATTACGCAGGTGGCGGGGGCTGTGGCACAGGTCGGCGACGTCGTCGCGGCCGCGCGCCCACATCACACGGCGAGTCACCTCAGCCCGGCCGCCGGCCGCGTTTATCGGCAACGGCATGGGTACAGGCGCGCTCAGCATCCCGCAGTTGAGGCTGGCGTTCGTTGCCTCGAGCCGGCCGTCGTGGTCGGCCGCGTGCCGGCGGGGCGAGAGGAGAGGAAGAGCGTTGGTCGACGCGGGAAAACGCAGCGTCATGGGGGTGCTGGTCGACGTCATCGACTACGACGCGGCGATCACGAAGGTCATCGCGGCCGCCCAGCAGCAGCGGCCGTTCATCCTGACCGCGCTGGCCGTGCACGGCGTCATGACCGGCGTGTCCGATCGGCGGCACAACGCCCGGCTCAACGCCTTCGACGTCGTCGCCCCGGACGGTCAGCCGGTGCGGTGGGCGCTGAACCTCTTACACCAGGCCGGGCTGCGCGAGTGGGTGAGCGGGCCGGAACTGACCCTCCGGGTCCTGGGGCGCGCCGCCACCGAGGAGCTGCCGGTGTACCTGTACGGGTCCACGCAGCGCACCGTCGCGAGGCTGGAGGCAGCGCTGGCCCGGACGGTCCCGACGCTGCGGATCGCCGGCGCCGAGCCGTCGCGGTTCCGCGACGCCGAGCCGGGCGAGTACGCCCGCATCGCCCAGCGCATCAACGCGTCGGGAGCCCGCCTGGTGCTGGTCGGCCTCGGCTGCCCGCGGCAGGAGTCGTTCGTCCACGCGATGCGGCCGCTGCTCGCCATGCCGCTGCTGGCGGTCGGGGCCGCCTTCGACTATCACGCCGGGCTGCTGAGCTACGCACCGCGCTGGATGCAGCGCAACGGACTGGCCTGGACGTGGCGGCTGCTGCTCGAGCCGCGCCGGCTGTGGCGGCGCTACCTGGTCCTCGGACCCCGGTACCTGGTACGGCTGTCGGCGCAGAAGACGGGGCTGTGGGAACCGTTCGTGCCCGCACCGTCGCACCGGCCGGTCGAACCGGCACCGGTCTGACCGCGCCCGCCTGTTCATCAATCGACCGAGGCGGAGGACTCATGTGCGGAATCGCCGGAATCGTAGTGGCCGACGGCGGGCCTGCTGTTGACGAGGATCGGCTGCGCGCCATGTGCGGCAGCCTCGCCCACCGGGGCCCGGACGAGGACGGCTACTTCCTCAGCCCGACCGGCGGCCTGGCGGTGCGGCGGCTGGCCGTCATCGACGTGCTGCACGGCCGGCAGCCGGTGCGCTCCGAGGACGGCACCGTGCACGCGGTGCTCAACGGCGAGATCTACAACCATGCACGGCTGCGGCAGTACCTCGCCGCGCGCGGGCACACGTTCCGCTCCGGCAGCGACGCCGAGGTGATCCCGCACCTGTACGAGGAGTTCGGCACCGACTTCCCGCAGCACCTGGAGGGCATGTTCGCCATCGCCCTGTACGACAGCGCCAACCACCGGCTGGTCCTGTGCCGCGACCGGGTCGGGGTGAAGCCGCTGCACTACGCGGAGCGCCCCGACGGCCTCGTGTTCGGCTCGGAGATCAAGGCGGTGCTGTGCGCGATCCCCGACCGGACGCCGGACCTGGAGGCATTCAGCGCGTACCTGTCGCTGATGTACGTGCCCGCGCCGCGCACGATGTACCGGGAGATTCGCAAGCTGGAACCGGGCACGACGCTGGTCTGGCAGGACAACCGCTGCACGCTGCAGCGCTACTGGGCCCTCGCCGACGTGCCGCAGCGGCCCCACCTCAGCGCCCTGCGCGCGTGTGCCATCCTGCGCGACCTCGTGGTGGACTGCGTCCGCCAGCAGCTGGAGGCCGACGTGCCCGTGGGCTTCTTCCTCAGCGGCGGCATGGACTCCGGCACCGTCGTCGCGGCCGCCCGGCGGGCGTTGCCCGGCGCCTCCCTGAAGACCTTCTCGGTGGGCTTCGCGGACCGGTCGTACGACGAACGCGCCGAGGCCGCCGTCGCCGCGGAGCGGTTCGGCACGGACCACACCGAGCTGATGGTCGAGCCGACGGCGCACGACCTCGTGGACGGCATCCTGCCCGCCTTCGACGAGCCGTTCGCGGACCCGTCGATGGTGCCCACCTACTACCTGTGCCAGCTCGCCCGCCGGGACGTGACAGTGGCGTTGAGCGGCGACGGAGGGGACGAGCTCTTCGCCGGCTACCTCACGTACCAGGCCGACAAGTACGCCCGCTACTACCGATACCTGCCGCGGGCGGTGACGGCCCGGATGGTGCCGGGCCTGCTGCGCTTCCTCCCGCGCTCCAGCGCCAGGGCGAGCTTCGACTTCAAGGCCCGCCGCTTCGTCGAGAACGCCCTGGAGGAGCCCGGCCGCAGCCACTACCTGTGGCGGGTCGTGTTCCGGGAGGCGCACAAGGCGCAGCTGTTGCAGCCGGACGTGTACGCCGAGCTGTGCGACGCGTACGACACGCACCAGGGGCACTACGAAGCCGGCGCCCCCTTCGACCGGATGACCCGGTTCCAGTACACCGACACCCACGTCTACCTGCCCGACGACGTGCTGACGAAGGTCGACCGGGTGAGCATGGCGCACTCGCTGGAGGTACGGGTCCCGCTGCTGGCCACGCCGATGCTCGAGTTCGCGTTCTCCTTGCCGGGCCGGCTGAAGTTCCCGGGCCGGCAACCGAAGTGGCTGCTGCGGCAGGCGATGGCCGGCCTGCTGCCGCCGCCGACGCTCGCCATGGGCAAGAAGGGCTTCAACGCCCCGCTGCCGCATTGGCTGCGCGGCGAGTTCCAGCCGCTGGTGCGCGAGTACCTGAGCCGGGACGTCCTTCGGCGGCAGGGTTACCTGCGCTTCGACGCGGTGAACGAGATCGTCGAGCGCCACCTCAGCGGCGCGGCCGAACACGCCCGTGAGATCTGGATCCTGCTGCTGTTCACCATGTGGGCCGAGCAGGAGAAGGCATACCGATGACGACGGCGTCCGCCCGCCCGCCCTGGAGGTACGAACCCCTGTGAGAGTCTGGGTACTGCTCTTCCCCCTGTTACTGGCCTTTCTGCCCGCCGTCGTCCTCACCTCCTCCGTCCCCCCGCGGGTCCGGGCCTGGGCCTGCCGGGTCGCCTTCGTCGTCACCGCGGCGCTGATCGCCGCCCCGTGGGTCTGGCTGCGCCTGGGCCACGAGCTGCCGGCGCGGGTCGCCATGATCCTGATCACCGGATCGTTCGCCGGCGGGATCGTGCTCAGCGGCGCCACGGCCGGGATCGTCGAGGACAACGCGCCGCCGCCGCCCGCCATCCAGCACGCGGTCCTGCGGTACCACACGGGCTGCACCCTGCGCCCGGACCCGAGGGGCAAGCGGGTCCTGGACGTGACCGGCGCTCTCGTCGGCCTCGCGCTCACGTTGCCGCTGTGGCCGATCATCGGGCTGCTCATCTGGTTCGAGGAGCCCGGGCCGATCTTCTTCACCAAGAACTCCGTCGGCCGCGGCGGCCGCACGTTCCGCCAGTTCAAGTTCCGCAGCATGCAGTACGGCGCCGAGCGGCTCACCGGACCGGTCCTGTCGCCCGCCGGCGACCCGCGCACGCTCAGGGTCGGCCGCCGGCTGCGCCGCTGGCACCTCGACGAGCTCCCCGAACTGATCAACGTGCTCAGCGGCTCGATGAGCCTCGTCGGGCCGCGGCCGCTGCGCACGGTGCTCGTCCGCAAGCACCTCGAGCAGGTCCCCGGCTACGCCGAACGGCACACGACGCGGCCCGGCATCGCGTGCATCGCCCAGATCGAGAAGTTCCACATGCCGCCGCAGGAGCGGCTGGTGAAGGACCTCGCCTACATCGAGCGCCAGAGTGTGCGGCTCGACCTGGAGCTGCTCGTCCAAGCCGTGCTGACCACGGTCCGCGGCCAGCGTCACTACGACGAGCCGGTGCTCGCCGCGCCCGCTCCCCCCGCGGCGCCGATCTCCCCCGCGGTGCCGACGAGCCGGACCGACGGGCAGCTGCCGAGGCCGGTCGAGCATGCCAGCCAGGCCCAGGACACCTGAGCGGACGCGCATCCGGCGCGCCCGGGGCCGGCTCGTGGGTGCCGGCCTGCTCGACCAGGTGGTCATCGCCGCCGCCAACTCGGCGAACACCCTCCTCGGCGGCATCCTGCTGCCCAAGGGGCGCTTCGGCGCGCTCGCCCTGGCGCTGGCGGTGGGCTACTTCGCGACGTGCCTCAACCGGGCGATCGTCGGCGACGTGCTGCTCGCGCTGGCCTCGCGCTTCGACGGCGAGCCCCGCGCGCGGCTGGTCCGCGACGGCCTGGCCACCGCGTTGTGCTCCGGCCTGATCACCACCGTCGTCTTCGTGGCCCTGTGGGCGCTCTCCCCCAGCCGCGGCGAGATCGACCTGCACCAGCTCGTCTGGCTGGCGCCGTTCATGGTCCCGATCATGCTGCACGACACCGCCCGCGGCGATTACCTGGCCGCGCGCCGCCCGGACAAGGCCCTCGGCATCGGCCTGGTCTGGGCCGGCACCCAGTCCGTCGCGGTCGTCGTCATGATCCTCACCCACACCGCCGGCGCCGGCGGCCTGCTCACCGCCTGGGGCCTCGGCGCCACCGCCGGCGCCACCGTCTACCTCGTCCGCGAGCGCCGGCTGCCGTGGCGGGGCAGCCCCCGGGCCTGGCTGGCCGAAACCCGGCACCTGTCGGGCTGGTTCACCGTCACCGCCATCGTCGCCCAGGTCCAGGTCCTCGCGATCAGCTTCATCGTCGCCGGTCGGCTGTCCCGGATCGACCTGGCCAACCTGCGCTTCGTGCAGACCGTCGAGCTCCAGCCCGTACAAAATCTGATCACGGCCCTGCAGAACCTGCTGGTCCCCCGCGCGTCGCGCGACGCCGCCGAAGGTGGCCCCGCCCTGCGCCGCCGGACCCGTCAGCTCGTGACCGCCTTCGCCGTCCTCGGCACCCTCCTGGTGCTCACCGTCTGGCCCGTCGTCTCCTTCGTGCTGGTCCACACCCACAAGTTCGCCGAGGCGGCCCCGCTGGCCCTGCCCATCGCGCTGCAGTGCGCGGTCTACCTGCTCCAGGTCCCGTTCACCGCCGCCCTGCGGGGCATGCACCGGGCCCGGCTGCTCTTCGTGCAGTACGTCGCCTTCGCCGTCGTCTCCCTCAGCGGCCTGACGGTCGGGGCCGGGTACGCCGGCCTGCACGGCGCCGCCTGGGGTCTGCTCACCGGCTCGACCGCCAGCCTGATCTGCATGGCCGCCCTCTACGCCTTCGCCCTGCGGTCGGTCCGCCCGCCGGCCCGGGCCGTACCCCGGGACCTCCCCGCCGATGTGCCGCTTGACGCCACCCAGCCGGCGGCCCGATACTCCTAATCGTGTTAGGCGAACCGAAGCGCGATAGGAAATCCGAACGACGTACGGCCACACGGCGGGAGATCATCGACGCCGCGTGGCAGGTCGCGCGGGACAAGGGACTGGCCCAGGTCACGCTGCGGGACGTGGCCGACCTGGTGGGGATGCGGGCCCCGTCGCTGTACACCCACTTCGCGTCGAAGAACGCCATCTACGACGCCATGTTCGGCGACGCCTGGACGCAGTTCCTGGAGTACTCGAAGACGGCCGAGGCGAACGAGCCCCGCCCGAGCCGGGCCGCCATGCGCTTCTACGCCCGCGTGTTCTTCGACTTCGCGGTGGACTTCCCGGCTCGCCACCAGCTGATGAACCAGCGCACGCTCCCCGACTTCACGCCTTCGCCCGAGGCCTACGCGCCGTCCGTCGCCGTCATGCAGGACTTCATCGCCAGGATGGCCCGTCACGGCGTGCGCGAGCAGGCCGACATCGACCTGTTCGTCGCCATCGTCAGCGGGCTGGCCGACGCGCAGATCGCCAACGACCCGGGCGGCACGCGCTGGTCGGCGCTGCTCGATCGGGCCATCGACATGTACGCCACCAACGTCGGCATCACCGACGAGAGGAGCCTGCCATGACCGCACAGGCCGCGCCCCCGCCCCGGCTGCCGCGCATCGAGCGCGCCCTGGCGATGCGCCTCGCCGAGGCCGAGTACGCCCGCTGCGCCGACCTGCTGGCCGGGCTGGAGCCCCAGCAGTGGTCGGCCCCGACCGCCAACACCGGATGGACCGTCCGCGACACCGCCGGCCACATGCTCGGCATGGTGCAGGTCATGAGCAGCCTGCCGCAGCTGCTCGGCCAGATGTCGACGTCGATGCGGCAAGCCCGGAAGGCCAAGGCGCCCGTCTCCATCGACTTCCTCACCGCCCTGCAGGTGCGGCGCAACGCCGGCCTCACCACGGCCGAGCTCGTCCAGCACTGGCGGGAGCTGACCCCGAAAGCCGTACGCGGCCGCCGTCGCCTGCCGGGCCTCCTGCTGCGGCGCACCCTTCCCGAGGCCCAACTCGTCGGCGGGCGCCTGGAGCGCTGGACGTTCGGCTACCTGACGGACATCATCCTGACCCGCGACTGCTTCATGCACCGGCTCGACATCTGCGCCGCCATCGGCCTGGACCCGCAGCCCGCCGCGGAGCACGACGGCCTCCTCATCGACGACATCGTGCACGAATGGGCCGGCCGCCACGGCCACCCCTACACCCTGGAACTCACCGGCCCGGCCGGCGGCGCGTGGGGCACCGACGGCGAACGGATCACGCTGGACGCGCTGGACTTCTGCCGCAGACTCTCCGGGCGCGGCGAGGCCACCGGCCTGCTCGCCACGGCGGTACCGTTCTGAGGCCGCACGGCAGCGATAGGGACTGAGGACCAGGCGGCATGAGCGTGCGCCATTTGCCATTATGCGCTGCGGTCCGGGGCGGCGTTTTCGGCTGGGTGCTGGGATAATTGAATGCGTGGGGCAGCTGCAATTGTTCACCAGGTCCGAATTGGCTGCCATGCGCGATCGGACGAGGTCGCGTCGCTATTGTCCGGCGAAGGAGCAGTTCCGCCGGGAACATGAGCGGCATCGCGCCTGGGGATTGGCCAGACGGCACGCCGAGCGGCTGCGCCGCGTGCACGGCGACACGCCGCCACCGGCCGGCGACCAGCAGGACGGCTCGATGGGCGAAGCAGCGCCGGCCTCGCCGCCACCGGTCACACTGCCTGAGCAGGCCGGACATCCCGCGAGCGACAGCATGGCGCCTGATGGCGATCCCGCGCCCCACGAGACGAACCGCACGGCACAGCCCGGCCCTGCCCCGAAGCGTCGTGGCACACCCGTGCCATTTCTGCGCGGGCCCGTCGGTGCGACGATATACGGAACGGCGACCAGCAATATGCGGGCACCGGCGCATTGCAGTCGTCGTTCAACAATGCCACGCCCGCTAGGTCACCATTTTCTCCAGGGTCCCCGAAGGATGGCATCAGACAACTGCTATCCCAATGACGTGATCTCAACGAGATTGCGGTAGGTAACGGTATTCGAAGTGGGTGAGGTGTAGGGCTG
>NZ_BAAARV010000058.1:138574-201884 GCF_039532525.1 Dactylosporangium salmoneum | reverse complement strand
CGCCCAATTCCTCACCACCACCGCCAGCTGAAACACCGTGTTGCAACGACCCCTGGAAACCACCGCCAGGCGAAAAATCCGATAAGTCGCGGCGCGGAGCGCCCGACTTATCGAAAAAAGGGGCCCCCGAAAGGGCCCCTTTTCGCTAGCTGAAGACCAGGTCAGGCGGCCTGGTTCTGGCGACGCTGGCGCAGCCAGATCAGCGGACCGCTCACCAGGTAGGCCAGGACCACCAGGACGAAGGTCATCCGGAAGTTGACCAGCGCGCCGATCACCGGCAGCACCAGCAGCCACGGCGGGAGCTTCGCCAGCCGGGCGAGCTTCGCGTAGGGGAAGCTCGACACCATGGCCAGGCCGAGCAGCACGACGCCGGCCACCCGCACGACGGAGGGCATCGCCGGGGCGATCAGCGTGCTCAGGGCCAGCACCGCGGCGCACATCGTGGTCGGGACGCCGCAGAAGAAGCGGCCGTCCTTCGGGGAGACGTTGAAGCGGGCCAGGCGGATCGCGGCGGCCGCGGCGACCAGGGCACAGGCCGGGACGAGCAGGGCGGCCGGGGCCGAGCCGTTGAGCCAGGCGTAGACCACCACCGGGGCGGCCAGCCCGAACGAGCACATGTCGGCCAGCGAGTCCATCTGGGCGCCGAACGGGCTCGCCACGCCGAGGCGGCGGGCCAGGAAGCCGTCCAGGCCGTCGAAGATCACGCACGCGATGAGCAGCGCGGCGGCGATCCGCACGTCGCCGTGGTTGACCGCGATGAAGATGGCCGACAGGCCGAGCATGAGGCTGCTCAGGGTGCAGGCGTTGACCAGCGCGAAGCGGATGCGGCGGGCCAGGGTGCGCTCGCCGGGCAGCAGCGGGATGGCCAGCGGGGCCGGCTCCTCGTCCCGGACGGCCGCAGGGCCGGCCGCGGGCGGGCTGACGGGCGCGAGGGACAGCGCCTCGGTGGTCAGATCCCGTGACAGTCCGTCACGACGGCGCATCCGCAGGCGCGGCAGACGAACCCGGCCGGTGCGGGTGTCGGTCTCCACGGGGGGCACGAGCAGCGACGTCGCGCCGGCGACATTGCCCTCACCGCGGCGGCCGACACGTCCGGCGAAGAGCACCTGGCGGGCGAGGGAGCCGCTGCGCCGCAGGCGCCCCGCCCATTGCCGGCCCCCACCGGGACGCGGACTGTCCGTGGTGCGTCGTCGCTGCCAAGGTGCTCTCGGCACTGATCCTCCATGTAGGAACGGGGTTCCCACGGTCGCGTTTCGGGGGTCTTTGCCCCCTGATGTCCGTTTCGCGAGACGGTCTCGCGATCTACACGATCCCATATCAGATCGCCGTTGGCGATGCCCCCGCGGAGGAAACCGCTGTCCGGGGCGAGCCACGGAACTACTCAGTGTAGTTATCTGTTAACCTCTAGTCCATTTTAACGAGATCCGTCACTGCCCGTTGCGGGCAGTGACCCGGCCCACTGTACGACCTCTGTCACTGCCAGGCCGGAGAGCTCCGCGGGGTCGAACCAGGCCGCCTCGGCGGTCGAGCCGCCGGCCGCCTCCGTCACGCTCGGTACGGACGGCTCGGGCACGAGCACCCGGTAGAGCGCCCGGACCGCGTGCCAGTTCATCGGGTACCCCTCCGGGCCCACGACTCCCAGGCTCCGCCGGTGGGTGACCCCGAGCAGCTCGACGATCTCGCCGCGCTGGCCGGTCTCTTCGAACAGCTCGCGCAGCAGCGCGTCGGCCGGCTGCTCGCCGACGTCGGTGCCCCCGCCGGGCAGGTGCCAGCGCCCGGCGCCGGGGAAGCCGGGGGCGATCCGGGTGAGCAGCACGCGGCCGGCCCGGTCGGTGACGAAGCCGTACGCGGCGAACCGCTGGCCCTTGGGCAGCTCCGACTCGACGGCCTCATCGGCAGGAGCCGCGGCCGCGGCGTCCGGGGAGGCGGGCACCAGGGCGAACGTGACGCGGTCCTCGTGCAGCGACGGGGTGACGAGGGCGCCGACGTGCAGTACCCCCGAAACCACCACCGGCAGGCCGGCCTCCTCGCGGAACAGCCGGACCACCGCGGAGGCGGGGTTCTCGCCGTGCCGGATCGGGCCGCCGATCTCCTCGTCCGCCCCCGGCAGGCGCCCGTAGACGGTGATCACCCGTGTCTGCGTCATGCGATCAGCGTAGGCCGACGCCGCGCAGGGCCTCCTCGGTGACCTCGGTCAATGGCAGCTCGTCGAGCTCCTCCGGGTCGAACCAGCGGGCCTCGGCGGTCGAGCCGCCGACGTCGTGGATGACCGGGCGGCTGGAGCGGGCCACGTGAACGCGGTAGAACGCGCGCACGCCGTGCCAGTCGATCGGGTAGCCCTCGGGGCCGAGCTGGGCCGCGTCGCGGTGGCTGGCCACGCCGAGCAGCTCGGTGATCGTGCCCTCCTGGCCGGTCTCCTCGACCAGCTCGCGCACGAGCGCCACGCCGGGCTGCTCGCCGAAGTCGGTGCCACCGCCGGGCAGGTGCCAGCAGCCGCCGCCCGGGTAGCCGTCGGAGATGCGGGTGAGCAGCACGCGGTTGCGCCGATCGGTGCACACGGCATAGGCGGCGAAGCGCTGCGCGCGGTGCAGGCCGTCCGGGCCGGGCACGGCGTAGAAGGAGGGGACCTCGGGCACCCCGTCGGGGCGGATGTCGGCCTCGGCGTCGGGCAGGCCGAGCGCGTCGGCGGTGAACCGGCGCAGCGGCAGGGCCTTGGCCTCGTCCAGGGTCACCCAGCGGGCCAGGTCGGTGGGCTGGCCGACCCGGTCGCGCAGCGCGCCGCCCCGGATGGTGACCTCGTAGATCAGCCGGTCGGTGTGGATGGTGAGCCCCCGCGCCGGCAGCGCGCGCATGTCGGCCAGCACGTCGCGCAGGCCGGCCACGGCGACCGACAGGCCGGTCTCGGCCGCGGTCTCGCGCACGACGGTGTCGACCGGGTGCTCGCCGTGGTCAACGGCGCCGCCGGGCAGCGACCAGGCGCCCGGCGTGCCGGACTTGGCCGAGGCACGGACGAGCAGGAACTTGTCGCCGTCGGTGCAGACGCAGTAGGCCGCGATGCGCCGCAGTGGCTGTAACGCAGGAGTCACGTCGATAAATTGTCCGGCTTTTACCGGCCGCGGCAAGAGTGGAAGCACCTTGAAGGGGGATTCACTCCCATTCAATGGTGCCCGGCGGCTTGGACGTAACGTCCACGACCACGCGGTTGACCTCGCGGACCTCGTTCGTTATCCGGGTCGAAATCTTCGCGATCAGCTCGTGCGGCAGGCGCGACCAGTCGGCGGTCATCGCGTCGTCGCTGGAGACCGGGCGCAGCACGATCGGGTGACCGTAGGTCCGCCCGTCGCCCTGGACCCCGACGCTGCGCACGTCGGCCAGCAGCACCACCGGGAACTGCCAGACGCTGCGGTCCAGCCCGGCCGCGGTGAGCTCCTCGCGGGCGATGAGGTCGGCGGCGCGCAGGATGGCCAGCCGCTCCTCGTCGATCGCCCCGATGATCCGGATCGACAGCCCCGGACCCGGGAACGGGTGGCGCATGACGATCTCCTCGGGCAGGCCGAGGGCGGCGCCGATCTGCCGTACCTCGTCCTTGAACAGCGTCCGCAGCGGCTCGACCAGCGCGAACTGCAGGTCGTCGGGGAGCCCGCCGACGTTGTGGTGGGACTTGATGTTGGCCGTGCCGGTGCCCCCGCCGGACTCGACCACATCCGGGTAGAGGGTGCCCTGCACGAGGTACTCCACGTGCCCCTCGGCGTCGATCTCGCGCGCGGCCGCCTCGAAGGTGCGGATGAACTCGCGCCCGACGATCTTGCGCTTCTGCTCGGGGTCGGTGACCCCGGCCAGCGCGCCGAGGAAGGTGGTGGAGGCGTCGACGACCTTGAGGTTGATCCCGGTCGCGGCGACGTAGTCCTTCTCGACCTGCTCGGCCTCGCCCGCGCGCAGCAGCCCGTGGTCCACGAACACGCAGGTCAGCTGGTCGCCGACGGCCTTGTGGACCAGCGCCGCGGCGACCGCGGAGTCGACGCCGCCGGACAGCCCGCAGATCACCCGCTTGTCGCCGACCCGGGCCCGGATGGCCTCGACCTGCTCCTCGATGATGTTGTTCGAGGTCCAGGTGGGCTCGATGCCGGCGATGTCGTAGAGGAACCGGCGCAACACCTCCTGGCCGTGCGGGGTGTGCGCCACCTCGGGGTGGAACTGCACGCCGGCCAGGCGGCGATCGGTGTCCTCGAAGGCGGCCACCGGCGCGCCCGGCGAGCCGGCCGTGACCGTGAAGCCGGCCGGCGCGGCGGTCACGCAGTCGCCGTGGCTCATCCACACCGACTGCTCCCCCGGCAGGTCGCGCAGCAGCACGCCGCCGCCGGACGCGACCGTCAGCTGGGTGCCGCCGAACTCGCGCACGCCGGTGTGGGCGGCCTCGCCGCGCAGGGCCACGGCCATCGCCTGGAAGCCGTAGCAGATGCCGAAGACCGGCACCCCGGCCTCGAACAGGGCCGGGTCGACCTGCGGCGCGCCCTCCTCGTAGACCGACGACGGCCCGCCGGAGAGGATGATCGCGGATGGCCCCTTGGCCAGCATGTCCGCCACCGGCATCGAGCTCGGCACGATCTCCGAGTAGACGTGGGCCTCGCGCACCCGGCGCGCGATGAGCTGCGCGTATTGGGCGCCGAAGTCGACGACGAGAACCGGCGGCGGCGTGGTCATGTGGAAAAGCCTAGTCGGAGTGCGGCCGAAGCCTGCGCCGGGACCGCCGGACGTGACGGAGCTATCGGCGCCACCGGCGCGTAGGGCGCACCCAGCTCCGGGCGCAGGTCGGCCTCGCCCTTGTTCGGCCACATCGACATCGCCCGCTCGGCCTGGGCGGTGATCGTCAGCGAGGGGTTCACCCCCAGGTTGGCCGAGACGGCGGCGCCGTCGACCACGTGCAGCCCCGGGTGGCCGTAGACGCGGTGGTACGGATCGACGACCCCGGTCGCCGCGGAGTCCCCGATGGTCGCGCCGCCCAGGATGTGCGCGGTCAGCGGGATGTTGAACACCTCCGACCAGCTGCCGCCGGGCAGCCCGCCGATCTCCTCGGCCAGCAGGCGGACCGCCTCGTTGCCGGCCGGGATCCACGCCGGGTTGGGCTCGCCGTGGCCCTGGGTGGTGGTCAGGCGCCGCCGGCCGGTCCAGCCCCGCCGGTAGTGCACGTCGAGCGAGTTGTCCAGCGACTGCATGACCAGCGCGATCACCGTCTTGTGCGACCAGCGGTGCACCGAGAGGACCCGCAGGTGCCGGATCGGGTGGCGGAAGAAGGCGCCGAACCAGCGCAGCGGGCGCCACGGGCCGCCGTCGGTGAGCACGGTCTGCAGCAGGCCCATCGCGTTGGAGCCGGGGCCGTAGCGGACCGGCTCGATGTGGGTGTTGGCGTCCGGGTGGAACGAGCTGGTGATGGCCACGCCGTCGGTGAAGTCGGCGCCCTTGCGAAGCGTTCGGGCCCCGACGATGGACTCGGAGTTGGTCCGGGTGAGCGTGCCCAGCCGCCGGGACAGGTGCGGCAGCACGCCGTCGGCCTGCATCCGCAGCAGCAGCCGCTGCGTGCCCAGGGCCCCGGCGGCGAAGACGACCTGGCCGGCCTCGAAGGTCCGGCGCCGGCCGCGGCGGCCGGTGCCGCGGGTGTGCACCGTGTAGCCGCCGTCCGGCGAACCCGGGACCGCCGGGCGGACCTCGGTGGCCGTGGTCAGCGGGAACACCTCGGCGCCCATTCGCTCGGCGAGGTACAGATAGTTCTTGACCAGGGTGTTCTTGGCCCCGACGCGACACCCGGTCATACAGCTGCCGCAGTGCTCGCAGCTCTGGCGCTGCGGGCCGGCCCCGCCGAAGTAGGGGTCGACGCCGGAGCGGCCGAAGTAGACCCCGACCGGGGTGGCGTGGAAGCTCTCGCCGACCCCCATCCGCTGCGCGACCTTGCGAAACGCCTTGTCGGCGCTCGTGGTGCGGGCGTAGGTGGCCACCCCGAGCATCCGCTCGGCCTGGTCGTAGAACGGCTCGAGCTCGGCCCGCCAGTCGGTGATGTCCCGCCACTGCGGGTCGTCGTAGAAGGGCTGGAGCGGGCGGTACAGCGTGTTGGCGTACACCAGCGAGCCGCCCCCGACGCCGGCCCCGGCCAGCACGAGCACGTTGCGCAGCATGGTGATCCGCTGGATGCCGTAGCAGCCGAGCGCCGGGGCCCACAGGAACCGCCGGGCGTCCCAGGAGGTCTTCGGGAACTCGTCGTCGGCGAAGCGCCGCCCGGCCTCGAGGACCGCGACCGAGTACCCCTTCTCGGCCAGGCGCAACGCGGTCACGCTGCCGCCGAAGCCGGAGCCGATCACCACAACGTCGTAGCGCATGCCTCATAGTGACTCACGAGTAACTTAGGTGGAAGACCCTTCGGTTTCGGCCCCGGATTACGGCAGACTGGTCAACTATGGCGAGACTTCCCGGCGGGCTGACCGTTTGGCGTGGTCGCCGGCTGCTGGGGACCCCGGCCCCGCCGTCGCCACCCGCGCTGCCCTCGGTCGATGCGGCCCACCACGCCGCCGTGCACTCGGTCGTCCTCGACGCGGTGAAGTTCGCCGATGTCCAGCCGCCGCCTTCGGTACATCTCGGCGGCCCCGCCACCGTCAGCACCACGGCCGGCGTGCTCGTCATCGGGCTCCCGCTGGTGTGGGGGCTCTCGGCCGACGAGCTGCGGATGCTGCTCGCCCACGAGCTGGCGCAGCCCGCCTCCCGCCACCCCGACCTGGTCCGCGGCCTGCTCGAGGCGCGGAGGCGCACCCCCGGGTCGGACAAGGCGGCCGTCCGGCACGCCCGGCTGCTGGCCGCCACCGAGACGCTGCTGGGCGAGGCCGAGCAGGTCCGCGACGCGGCGGCGGTGACCGCGGCCGGCGGCGGGCTCTCCGCGGTGGAGGACGCGGCCCGGGCGCTGCTCAAGGCGGCCGCGATCGAGGCCGCGTTCGCCACCTTCGCCGCGGCCCCGCTGGCCTCGGGCACGATGTCGCCGCACGCGACCGGCTCGCTGCCGGTCACCGGCCCGATCCGGGCCGAGGACCTGCACGAGGGCTGGCGGCTGCGGCTGGCCCGCTGGGGCGCCCCGGCCGCGGACGTCGCCACCCTGCAGGCGGACCTGGCCGCGCGCCACCCGGGGCTGGCCGGGGAACTGCAGTCGCCGGTCGACGGGCCGCTGGTGCGCCTCGACCCTCACGCGGCCGCCCTGGACGAGCTGGGGCCGGCGGCCCTGCGGGCGCTGGCCGCCGAGGCGCTGCCGGACGGGCCCGCCGGCGAGCCCTGGGTGCGCCTCGCCGACCTGCCCGTCGAGGCCTACCTGCCCGACGTCGAGCGGCGGGCGCGGCAGTACGTCGAGGCGGTCACCGCCGTCCTGGGCCGCGCGCCGGACACCCGGGGCGAGCTCGCCGGCACCCTGCTGCGCCGCCCCGTCGACGTGGAGCGGGCCCGGCGAGGACTGCCGCCCGACGGCGAGGAGGACGCCGCCGCGCCGCCCTGGATGGGGGCCGCGCTGCTGGCGGTGGTCGTGGAGTACACCTTGCTGCGCAAAGGCTGGAAGCGCGAGCATCCGCTGCTGCCGCGCCGGTTGGCCGCCCCGGGCGGTGCCGGGCAGGTCCTCGACCTCAACGAGCTGGTCCGCAGCGACCCGGGGTCCCTGCGCGAGTATCTCGGCTAGCGCGCGCTAGAGCAGCAGCGTGGGCGTCGCGGCCAGCTCCATCGGGTGCACCACGAGGTAGCCGTTGGGCGAGCGCTGCTCGACGACGCCGGCGGCCAGCTGGTTGGCGCCGTTGCCGTCGAAGCGCACCCCGTTCCACGGCATGATCGTCTGCGTCGCCGGGATGTTCACGGCCTGCACCGCGTTGCGCACCGACGTCTTGGTGTAGTCGACCGCCTGGTCCATGCCCAGGGCCAGGACCAGGGTGGCCATGAACGCGTCGGCCGCCACCTCGGTCAGGTTGGTGTGGTACGCCTGCTCGTACATCGAGCCGATGACCTGGGCGATCGGGTTGCGCGCGGCGAACTCGTTGGACCAGCCGGCGGCCCGCAGCACGGCCGGGTTCTTCACCCCGTCCAGCGCCGACACGGCCGGGCCGAGCGCGATCACCGGCGCGGTGCCCTTGAGCTTCACCGCGAGCTCGTTGGCCGCGGCCGCCTCGGCCGGGCTGGTCACGACGGCCAGCACCGCGTCGCCCTTGCTCACCTGGTTGGCGGACGGGTTGGGCGTGGCCAGCGACACGACCTGGTCCTTGCCGGCCGCCTCGTAGCCGGCGGCGAGGCTCAGGTCCTGGATGGAGTTCTTCAGGCTCGCCACCTCGTCGCCCAGCGCGCCCGTGGGGGCACCCGCGGCCGTGACGATGCGGCGGTACTGCGAGGTCTCCTTCTGCCGGTACAGCAGGTCGAGCGCCGTGGTGACCTCGCGCTGGTCGCTCGGCTGGATGCGGAAGTGCCCCGTGCGGTTGAGCTCGCCGAAGGTGTCCGAGGTGCTCAGCGCGTCGACCAGGGGCACGCCGAGCAGGTCGGTGACCCGGCCGGTGGACAGCGCGACGTCGATCGTGTCGGCCACGATGAGCCCGACCGCGCCGTTCTCGACCAGGCGGGTGGTCTCCTTCTCGACCTTCTCCGGCGCGCTCTCGGTGTTGCCGGGGATGAGCGTCAGCTTGGTGCCGTTGCGCAGGCCGGCGCCGGGGCCGAGCGGCAGGGGCAGCGGCTGGGCCGGCACGTCCCGGTTGACCAGCTCGATCGCGAGCTTCGCGCCCAGCGTCGCCTGCTGGCCGATCTGCGCGTTGGGGCCGCTGCTGGGCACCAGCAGGCCGATCGCGACGGTGGCGGGCGCGGTGGTCGCCGGCTTCGAATCTGTGGTGCACGCCGACATGAGTAAGGCCGACATCAGCGCCACGGCGGTCACTGCAGGCCGGAGGCCCCGGGTGAGCACGGCGAATGACTCCTTGTGGCGTGCGGGAGGTCGGACGGCCGTATCCTTCCTCTCTGATCTATGCGTAGCAAGCCCGCTGTCCGGCTTCGAGTAATGTGACCTGTGCCACTATGACGTGGTTGGACACACGTCGCATCCCTGGTTTGATAAGGGCCGCACGCTGCCAGACCCTGTCTAGGCAGCGCGATGACGCATGCGAAAGGTGTGAGGGTGCAGACCTTCGCTTCGCCGCCTTCCACGAGGGCTCCCGCCGTCGTGATGAAGGTGAACAGCCATCGCCGCAGGCGGCCGGGGGAGCCGCAGCGGCGCAGCGCATCCCTGTTCCGGGTGCGCGACTGGCGTGTGCCCACGAAGCTGGCGGCCGTTCTGGTGCTGCCCGCCGTCGCCTTCCTGGTCATCGCCGGCGTGCAGATCAACCTTTCCGTGCAGGACGCGACGAAGCTGGATCAGTTCGCCCAAGGGGTCAAGGTCGGCCGCCAACTGACCGATCTCATCCACCAGTTGCAGGTGGAAAGGGACCGAACGGCCGGAGTTCTCGCCAAGTCGACCACCACGCCGGCGCCGCCCGGGCAGAATTCGGCCGCCGATGAGCTCGCGGCCAGCTACGCCGCGACCGACGCGGCCCTGCAGGCCTTCTCCACCCAGGCCCGGCCGCTGCTGCGCAACCCGCTCTTCAGCCAGACCCAGAGCCACATCAACGCCGACTTCCAGGACCTCGCGCTGGTCCGGGCCGGGGTCAAGTCCCGCTGGCTGCGCGAGGAGGCGGTGTTCCAGCAGTACTCCGTCACCATCCAGCACCTGTTCGACCTGGTGCCGGACCGCCCCGACATCGGCGGCGACTCCCAGTCGGTGGCCGAGGTCTCCTCGCTGATGGACCTCGCGCAGTCCAAGGAGCTCAAAGACCAGCTGCGCGGGCGGATCTTCGCCGCGGCCAGCGCCGGCAAGTTCGCCCCGGACGACTTCGAGACGTTCTCGGAGATCCAGGCCCGGCAGGTGGCCGCCGTGGAGCGCTTCCGCTCCTCGGCGAGCCCCCGGCACCTGGCCCTCTACGACCGCAACCTGCGCCAGCCGGCCGTCTCCACCGTCGCCCGCCTGCAGCAGGACGTCATCTCCCGGTCCCGGGGCGCCGCCGTCGGCGTCTCCGCCGAGGACTGGTGGCGGGCCAGCACCCAGGAGCTGGACTACCTGCGCAGCATCGAGAAGGAGATGCTGGAGGACGCCATCAAGGGCGCCGGGGACCGCAGCGCCACCCAGCGCACCAACGCGATCCTCGCCACCTCGGCGATCGTGCTGGTCATGCTGCTGGCCCTGCTGCTGTCCTGGCTCATCGGCCGGTCGATGGCCCGCTCGCTGCGCCAGCTGCGGGCCCAGGCGCTCGACGTGGCCCAGCACCGCCTGCCCGAGGCGATCCAGCGGCTGCGGACGCTGCCGCGCGGCGAGACGGTCACCGTCGACACCACCACCCGCGTGCGCTCCTCCGACGAGATCGGCGAGGTGGCGGACGCGTTCACCGCCGTGCACCGCTCCGCGGTCAGCCTGGCCGTCGAGCAGGCGGTCATGCGGCGCAACGTCAACTCGATGTTCGTCAACCTGGCCCGCCGGTCGCAGACGCTGGTCGAGCGCCAGCTGCAGCTGCTGGACCAGCTGGAGTCGGCCGAGACCGACCCGGACCAGCTGGCCAACCTGTTCCGGCTGGACCACCTGGCCACCCGCATGCGCCGCAACGACGAGAACCTCCTGGTCCTCGCCGGCAGCGAGGCGACCCGGCGGTGGGCCCAGCCGGTGTCGCTGTCGGCCGTGATGCTGGCGGCGATGGCGGAGATCGAGCAGTACGCCCGCATCCGCCACGACGTGTCCAACGACATCTACGTCGTCGGCCACGCCGTCTCCGACATCGTGCACCTCTTCGCCGAGCTGCTGGAGAACGCGACGACGTTCTCCCCGCCGGACACCGTGGTGACGGTGACCGGCTGGCCCGCCCAGGGCGCCCGCGAGGCGACGATCGTCATCGAGGACAAGGGCATCGGCATGACCGAGTCCGGCCTCATCGAGGCGAACGAGCGCGTCTCCAGCCCGATCGCCATCGACGTGGCCGCCTCCGAGCGGATGGGCCTGGTCGTGGTCGGCCACCTCGCCGACCGGCACGGCGTCTCGGTCCGGCTCACCGCCACCGACGACGGCGTGACCGCGTACGTCACGCTCCCCGCCCGGCTGCTGGCCAGCCCGCCGGAGGGCACGGGGCTGTACGGCAACGCGCCCAACCGGCTCGCCGGCGCGGCCCGGCTGCCGATCCCGGTCGACGGCGGCACCTCGCAGGCGCCGGCCGGGGCCGAGCAGGCCGACTCACCGACCGCGGTGCTGCCGGCGCTGCCCGGCCGCCCGCCTTCCGCCGATGTGGAAGACGCCGAGGTCGTCGAGGATGCTTCGGCGGACGGTTCGGACATTGCGGATGCTGCCGCGCCACCGCTCCCGGCCGTTGTGGGGCAGATCGCGACGGTGTCGGAGGCCCCCGTGTCGGCCGCCCCGGTGTCCGCCGCGCCAGTCTCGGCCGCACCGGTATCGGAGGCCCCTGTGTCGGCCGCTCCGGTGTCCGCCGCGCCCGTTTCGGCGGCCCCGGTTTCAGCGGCGCCCATGTCGGCCGCGCCCGCTTCCGAGTCTCCGGCACCCGCGTCGACGGCGCCGGCCAACCGCTCGACCAACGGCGGCCCCGCGGCCGTCGCTCGGCGCGGTCCCAGCCGCGCCGAGGACATCCTGGGCGCCGCCGCGCGGGGCAACTCCGCGCCGGCGGCGAAGGGCACCCGCTGGTGGTCCCGCGGTGGGGGCGACGCGCCCGCCCCGGCCCCGGCGATCCCGGCGCAGCGCGAGCCGGTCACCGCCGGCACCAGCAGCGCCGGGCTGCCCATCCGCGTCCCGCTTGCCCAGCTGCCGGGCGACCCGACGGGCCAGGTGCCCGCCGAGCCCGAGCCGACCCAGCCGATCACGGTCGGACACACCGAGCCGGACCCGGCCAGCGTGGGCAGCATGCTCACCCGGTTCTACAGTGGCGTGCACCGGGCCGCGAACGAGGACGAGGTGCCCACGGTGCCGATCAACGAACATCGAGGGAGCACGGCGTGAGCCTGAGCCAACAAGCACGGGACCTGAGCTGGCTGATCAACGCGTTCACCGAGCGGGTGCCCGGCATCGCCCACGCGGTGGTGGTGTCTTCCGACGGCCTCCTGGTGGCCGTCTCCGACCACCTGCCCCGCGACAGCGCCGACCAGCTGGCCGCCGTCACGTCCGGCCTGGTCTCGGTCACCAGCGGCGCCGCGCGGATCTTCGACGGCGACGAGGTCAAGCAGACCGTGGTCGAGATGGGCCAGGGCTTCTTCCTGGTCATGTCGATCCGGGACGGCTCGATCCTGGCCACGCTGGCCGGCCGCGAGGCGGACATCGGCGTGGTCGGCTACGAGATGGCCCGCCTGGCCAAGCAGGCCGGCGAGATGCTGACCCCGGCGCTTCGGGCCGAGCTGCAGCAGGCGCTGCCCCGCTGATCGGGCGCCGCTCGCCTCGGGGCCGGGTCCTGCGCCCGGCCCCCGCTTCCGGCAACCCAACGCCGCTTCGCCGGGTTTCCCACGGTCAATCGGATTTATACCCCGTCAGGTTATATGTCCGAAAAGTCGCGGCACGCAGTGCCCGACTTTTCGTCCAAAGAACCCCAGCAACACGAAGGCGGCCCAGGTCGGTCGACCCGGGCCGCCTCTCGAGGACGTTCTACTTGTCGAGGATCAGGCCGACCTTCTGGAATTCCTTCAGGTCGCGGTACCCGCACTTGGCCATCGCCCGCCGCAGCCCGCCGAAGAGGTTCAGCGCGCCGTCGGGGTCCTCGGAAGGGCCGTAGAGCACCTTCTCCAGGCTGCCCAGCGTCGGCTCGGCCGAGCCGAAGGAGCCGCGGGGCAGCTTCGGGTGACTCGCGGCCGAGTGCCACCAGGCGCCGCCGGCCGGGGCGGTCTCGCTGCGCGAGAGCGGCTCGCCGACCATCACCGCGTCGGCGCCGCAGCCCAGCGCCTTGGCGATGTCGCCCGAGGTCTGGATGTTGCCGTCGGCGATGATGTGGACGTACCGCCCGCCGGTCTCGTCCAGGTAGTCGCGCCGGGCGTCGGCGGCGTCGGCGATCGCGGTCGCCATCGGCACCCGGATGCCGAGCACGCGGTCGGTGGTCGACCACTCGTCGGCCCCGATGCCGACGATGACGCCGGCCGCGCCGGTGCGCATGAGGTGCAGCGCGGTCTGGTAGTTGGTGCAGCCGCCGACGATGACCGGCAGGTCGAGGTCGGCGATGAACTCCTTGAGGTTGAGCGGCTCGTCGGTGGTCGAGACGTGCTCGGCCGACACCAGCGTGCCCTGGATGACCAGCAGGTCCACGCCGGCGTCGAGGATCACCGGGGCCAGCGCGAGCGTGTGCTGCGGCGACACCCGCACGGCGACCGTGACGCCGCCGTCGCGGATCTCCTTGACCCGCTCGACGATCAGCTCCGGCTTGATCGGCTCGGCGTAGACCTCCTGCAGCCGCTGGGTGGCCGGCGCCTCGTCGTCGAGGTCGGACAGCTCCTCCAGGATCTTGGTCGGATCGGCGTACCGCGTCCAAAGCCCCTCGACGTTGAGCACGCCGAGCCCGCCGAGCTTGCCGAGCGCGACGGCGGTGGCGGGGCTCATCGTGGCGTCGGACGGGTGTGCCACGCAGGGGATCTTGAACGGATACGCGTCGAGCTGCCAGTTCGTCGACACGTCGTCGACATCCCGGGTGCGGCGCGTCGGAACGATCGCGATGTCGTCCAGGTGGTAGCCACGCCGGGCGCTCTTGCTGAGCCCGATCTCGACCACGTCACGCATGTCGGCTCCTGTTGGATTCGGGGTGTACGTCCACTCCGCTACCGCGAGTGGTAGTTCGGCGCCTCGACGGTCATCTGGATGTCGTGCGGGTGGCTCTCCTTGAGCCCGGCCGCGGTGATCCGGATGAGCCGCGCACGCTCGTGCATCTCGGCGATCGTGGGCGCGCCGACGTAGCCCATGCCGGAGCGCACTCCGCCGATGAGCTGCTGGGCGACCGCGGCGAGGGGGCCGCGGTAGGCGACCTGGCCCTCGATGCCCTCGGGGACGAGCTTGTCGTCGGAGTTCACGTCGTCCTGGAAGTAGCGGTCCTTGGAGTAGGAACGCGCCTGGCCACGGGACTGCATGGCGCCGAGGGAGCCCATGCCGCGGTACGTCTTGAACTGCTTGCCGTTGATGAAGATCAGGTCGCCGGGGCTCTCCTCGCAGCCGGCGAGCAGGCTGCCCAGCATCACGGTGTCGGCGCCGGCCGCGATGCCCTTGGCGATGTCGCCGGAGTACTGCACGCCACCGTCCGCGATCACCGGCACGCCGAGCGGACGGCAGGCGCGGGCGGCCTCCATGATCGCGGTGATCTGCGGCACGCCGACGCCGGCGATGACGCGGGTGGTGCAGATCGAGCCCGGGCCCACGCCGACCTTGACCGCGTCGGCGCCGGCCTCGGCGAGCGACCTGGCGCCCTCGTAGGTGGCCACGTTGCCGCCGACCACGTCGACCGAGGTCTCCTTCTTCAGCCGCTGGACCATCTCCACGACCTGGCGGTTGTGCCCGTGGGCGGTGTCCACCATGACGATGTCGAGCCCGGCGTCGATCAGCGTGCGGGCCCGCTTGTAGGAGTCCTCGCCAACACCCACGGCGGCGGCGACCCGCAGCCGGCCGGCCTCGTCCTTGGTCGCGTGCGGGAACTTCTCGCTCTTGGAGAAGTCCTTCACGGTGATCAGGCCGCGCAGCTTGCCGCTCTCGTCGACGATCGGCAGCTTCTCCACCTTGTGCTGGCGCAGCAGGGCGAGGGCCTCGTCCTTGCTCACCCCGACGCGGGCGGTGATCAGCGGGGCCGAGGTCATGATGTCGCGGACCCGGGTGTTGGGGTCGGACACGAAGCGCATGTCCCGGTTGGTGACGATGCCGACCAGCTGGCCGTCCGCGTCGGTGACCGGCACGCCGGAGATGCGGTACCGCCCGCACAGCGTGTCGACGTCGCCCAGCGTGTCGTCGGGCGAGCAGGTGACCGGGTTGGTGACCATGCCGGCCTCGGAGCGCTTGACCATGTCGACCTGCTGCGCCTGGTCGTCGATCGACAGGTTGCGGTGCAGGGTGCCGATGCCGCCCTGCCGGGCCATGGCGATCGCCATCCGAGCCTCGGTCACCGTGTCCATCGCGCTGGACACCAGCGGCATTCGCAGCGTGATGTTGCGGGTGATACGGCTGGAGGTGTCCACAGCGCTGGGCACCACGTCCGATTCGCCCGGAAGCAGCAACACGTCGTCGAAGGTCAGGCCCAAAGGCAGCACGTCAGGTCGGGAGAAGTCCATGAAGCGCATCCCAGTTCTCGGTCGTCCGGCGGGTGCGTCTCATCGTACTTCCGCCCCGGCGCCACACCCGTCCGCCATGGCAGAGCCGTGCCCGGGCCCACACCGAGGCCGAATAGGGCTACCGTTGAGGCGTGCACGAAGAGCCCATCGACCCGTTCGCCGGTGACCCGGCCGACCCTTCGGCCGAGCTCAGCGAAAACGGGGCCGACGACCCGTTGACCGCCGCCGAGCGCCAGGACGTTCTCGAGGACCTTGCCGACCTCGAGATCTACCAGGCGCTGCTCACGGCGATCGGCGTGCGCGGGCTCGTCATCGAGTGCGAGGACTGCCACGAGCCGCACTACTTCGACTGGGACCTGCTACGGGGCAACCTGAAGCACCTGCTGACGTCCGGCCGGCCGCGCGTGCACGAGCCCGCCTTCGACCCCGACCCTGACCATTACGTCACATGGGAGTACGCGCGGGGTTACGCTGACGGGGTTCACGACGCACTGGCGAGTGCGACGGACGACAACGAAGGCTGACCTGAACAGGCGGCCGTTTAGGTTTGTCGCGCGGCGGGTACCGCTGCGGCATGCCTTGGACGGCCTGCCCGGATCGGCCTCTGCCCTTCTGCGCCGCGCACCCGATGGAGCGCGCGGGCGCTGACCCGTTCGCGCCCTTCGGCGCGGTCGCGGGGGCGGACGCCGTGGGCCCGGTCCGGGCCCCAGGCATCAACTTAGTGACGCGGGACAACGCGCGGGGCCATTCGGTCAGCCCCTGCCGCTCGCGCGCGCGAGGCGTCAGCTCACGAGGCCGGCACGGAACGCCGCCGCTACGGCGTGCGCCCGGTCACGCGCACCCAGCTTCCGGAACAGCCGGCGAGCGTGCGTCTTGACCGTGTCCTCGGAAACGAACAACTCGCGCCCGATCTCGGCGTTGCTCTTGCCGTCCGCCATGCCCCGCAGCACCTGCAGCTCCCGCTCGGTGAGCTCGACCCGCCGGCGGGGCGGCTCGCCCAGCCCGTCGCCGCGCTGCTGCGGCACCCCGGCGCCCGCGATGCGGGCCCCCGGCACGCCGACCGCTGTCCTCGCGGCGCCCGGCAGCCCGCGGGCGGCCTGCAGCGCGTTGCCGGCGGCCTGGGTCTGCGCGCCAACGCGGGCCTGGAGCACCGGGTCGCCGTTGTTGCGGCCGACCTGGCTCAGCACCAGCAGCACCGCCTTCGCGAGGGTCGTCACCGGGTCGGCCGTGTCGACGCGGATGACCGCGCGGGCGCCGGCGGCGATCGCCGCGGCGGCGGCCCGGGGGTCCTCCGTGCCGAAGAAGACCACCGTCGCGGTCGGCGACACGGCCAGCACGCGCCGGGAGAACTCCGCACTGTCGGGGCGGGACAGCGCCGGGTCCGCCAGCACCAGGTCGGCCGGCTGCTCGCTGAGTCGCGCCAGGGCCTCGACCATCGTGACGGCGGTCCGCACCGCGTGTGCCACTCCGAGTCTGGCCGCGGCTGCGGCGACCGTCTGTGCCGCGACCTGTGTTCGCACACACACCAAAATCGTACGCACCGTCGTGCTCCTCTCTCTCAAAGAGAGAAACACGAAATCGCTAGATCTAGACGTGGTTTCGCCGCGATTGGCCTACGAGAAATTGATCGACGACATGCCGTTACCTGTGGCGGTCTCGCGCGTTGTACAGGGAATGTGCGACGCGCGAATTCCAGGCCGCACGCCTGGAAGGAGGAGCGAATGACGAATGTGACGCGCCTGCCCGGTCCCATCGCGGACGTTTGGGACTGGCAGCGGCTCGGACTGTGCCGCGGACGGGACAGCGCCCAGTTCTTCCATCCTGACGGGGAACGCGGCGCCTCCCGCGGCCGCCGGGAGAACGCCGCCAAGAACGTGTGCCGGGCCTGCCCGGTGCGCGCCGAGTGCGCCGCCCAGGCGCTCGCCACCCGCGAGCCCTACGGCGTGTGGGGCGGCTTCACCGAGGGCGAGCGGCTGCGGCTGCTGGCCCTGGGCTGGGAGGACACCGCCGACCGGCGCCACAGCACGGTCGACGTGGCGCGGCTGGAGGCCAAGCTCGGCCTGCGCCCGACGCCGCCCGTGCCGCAGACCAACGCCGGGCCGCAGCAGCCGCTTCGCATGGTGCCCAGCGGGCGCCCCGGCCCGACGCACCCGGCCCCGGGCGTGCCGTCGCAGCGTCGGCCGCAGACGTCGGCGGGCACGGCGCGGTCGCGCACCGCCGCCCGCTGACCTACCTGGACGTCCGCCTCACGGGACGTCCACCTCAATCGAGTGCCACCCCGTGGCGCCGTCGGGATCCGGCGGCGCCACGGCGTCTGTCTGGGTCTGCCCGCCGTTGTCGGTGGCGCGCACCGTCAGCCGGTGCCGGCCCGGGGTGGCCCGCCACTTGAGCGTCCATTGCCGCCAGGTGTCGATCGACGGCACTGGGAGCAGCGTCGCTGTCTGCCATTCCCCGTCGTCGACGCGGACCTCGACCTTGGAAATGCCCCGATGCTGCGCCCAGGCCACGCCGGCAATCATCACGTCGCCGGCCTTCGGTTTACCGCCGTCGCGCGGCGTGTCGATTCTCGATTCGGTCTTGATCGGCCCCTGCGCCGCCCATCCGCGTTTGATCCAATACGCGTCGAAATCGGCGAACGACGTCAGTTCGAGTTCTACGAGCCATTTTGTCGCGGAGACGTAGCCGTACAGTCCGGGCACCACCATCCGCACCGGGAAACCGTGCTCGACGGGCAGCGGCTCGCCGTTCATGGCGATCGCGAGCATCGCGTCGCGGCCGTCGAGCAGCACCGCCGTGGGCGTGCCGGCGGTGAACCCGTCGCTGGATCGGCTCACCACCTGGTCGGCCCCCGCCTTCGGGCGCGCCTCGCGGATCAGGTCGGCCACCCGGACGCCCTGCCACTTGGCGTTGCCGATGAGCCCGCCGCCGACCTCGTTCGAGACGCAGGCCAGCGTGGCGTACCGCTCGATCATCGGCCGCTGCAGCAGCTCCTTGTAGCTGATGGTGATCTCCTTCTCCACCCGGCCGTGGATGCGCAACTGCCAGTCCTCGCTGGTCAGCTGCGGTACCACCAGTGCCGTGTCGATCAGGTAGAAGTCCTTGTTCGGGGTGACGAACGGGGCCAGGTCGGGCAGCCCGGCGTCGGCCTCGGACGGCAGCGGCGACACGGCGGTGTCCGGCGGCACCGGGGGCAGGTTGATCGCGGCCCGGTCGGCCTCGACCCCGCGGCGGGTGGACCACCAGCGGCTCGCGAAACCCAGGACGGCGGCCCCGGCGAGGGTGTACCCGGCCGCGCGCAGGAACGCCCGCCGCTCCTCCGGCGTGGCGTTGTACCCGGTCTCGCGGGCGAACAGCCAGCGCAGGACGGCGGCGCCGGCCAGCGCCCCGACGAGCGTGGGGACGAACGCGTACCAGGGCGCGGCGTGCCGGCTGAGCGCGGCGGCGATGCCGATGGCGGCGAAGAGCCCGATGCCGGCGTACCCGATGATCTCCCGCTTGGCCGCGAGGACGCCGACGACCACGGCGAACGCGGCGAGCAGCGCGATGGTGCCGACGCTCAGCGCCAGCTTGTCGTAGGTGTAGAAGACCTGGACCGCGAAGTCCTTGACCGCGGCCGGAACGTTGTCGATGACCACGCCGCCGACGCTCACCAGCGGGGACGTGGTGGCGCCCGTGACGATGGCGACGGCCTCGGCGACGCCCAGGGCCACGACGGCGGCGGTCAGCGCGGCGAGCGCCCCGAACCTGCGAGTGTGCACGCCCCTAGCATGCGGCGGTCATCCGGGCGGTTCCAACAGCGGTAATCACTCCCTAAGCTTTTGACCGCGCCCGCCGGATGGGCTCAAACCGACCCAGATGCAGATAAGTCGGGCGCTTCGCGCCACGACTTACCGGATTTATAACCTGTCAGGAGAAAAGTTCGAAAAATCCTGATGCCTCCAGGCATCGGGATTTTTCGAGCAAAAAGGCCCGGGTCGGCAGGAACGCCGCCCCGGGCCCGTTCGCAACGGGTCAGAAGCCCGGGCCGTGCGAGTGGCCGTGACCGTGACCGTGGCCGCCCGCGGCCGCCGGCTCCGCCGCGACCGGCTTTTCGACGATCAGGCTCTCCGTCGTCAGCAGCAGGCCGGCGATCGAGGCGGCGTTGGCGACCGCGCTGTGCGTCACCTTCACCGGGTCGACGATGCCGGACTTCACCAGGTCGACGTAGTCGCCCGTGGCGGCGTCCAGGCCGTGGCCGAAGTCGAGCGCCTGGACCTTGCCGACCACGACGTACCCGTCGAAGCCCGCGTTCTGGGCGATCCACCGCAGCGGCTCGACCAGGGCCTTGCGCACGATCGACACACCGACCTTCTCGTCGCCGGTGAGGCCGAGGTCGCCGTCCAGGACCGAGAGGACCTGGGTCAGGGCGGCGCCGCCACCGGGGACGATACCCTCCTCCACCGCGGCCTTGGTCGCGGAGATCGCGTCCTCGATGCGGTGCTTGCGCTCCTTCATCTCGACCTCGGTCGCCGCGCCGGCCTTGATGACCGCCACGCCGCCCGCGAGCTTCGCGACGCGCTCGTTGAGCTTCTCCTTGTCCCAGTCGGAGTCGGAGGCCTCGATCTCCTTGCGCAGCTGCTCGACGCGCCCCTCGACCTCGGACTTGTCGCCGCCGCCGTCCACGATCGTGGTCAGGTCCTTGGAGACCACCACGCGGCGGGCGGTGCCCAGCTGCTCCAGGCCGACGCCCTCGAGCTTGTAGCCGAGCTCCGGGGCGACCAGCTCGGCGCCGGTCAGGATCGAGATGTCCTGCAGCATCGCCTTGCGGCGGTCGCCGAAGCCGGGCGCCTTGACCGCAACGATCTTGAAGGTCTTGCGGATGGCGTTCACGACGAGGGTGGACAGGGCCTGGCCCTCGACGTCCTCGGCGATGATCAGCAGCGGCTTGTTGTTCT
Organism: Dactylosporangium salmoneum; assembly: GCF_039532525.1. Classification (NCBI taxonomy): domain Bacteria; kingdom Bacillati; phylum Actinomycetota; class Actinomycetes; order Micromonosporales; family Micromonosporaceae; genus Dactylosporangium; species Dactylosporangium salmoneum. Next base: position 181,593 of record NZ_BAAARV010000058.1, on the reverse strand, counting down.
GGACGATCTTCTCCAGGAGGGGCAGCAGCTCCTCGATGGCGGAGATCTTCTGGGTGGTGATCAGGACGTAGGTGTCCTCGAGGACGGCCTCCTGGGCCTCCGCGTCGGTCACGAAGTGCGGCGACACGAAGCCCTTGTCGAACTGCATGCCCTCGGTGACCTCGAGCTCGGTCGTGAGGGTCGAGCCCTCCTCGACCGTGATGACGCCGTCGCGGCCGACCCGCTCCATCGCCGAGGCGATGAGGTCGCCGATGGTGGCGTCCTGCGCGGAGATGGTGGCAACCTGCGCGATCTCGGTGTGGCTCGCGACCGGGGTGGCCTTGTCCTTGAGCGCCTTCACGACCGCGGCCGAGGCCGCGTCGATGCCGCGCTTGAGCCCGGCCGGGTTGGCGCCGGCGGTCACGTTGCGCAGGCCCTCACGGACGAGCGCCTGGGCCAGGACCGTGGCGGTGGTGGTGCCGTCGCCCGCCACGTCGTTGGTCTTGGTGGCGACCTCCTTGACCAGCTGCGCGCCAAGGTTCTCGTACGGGTTGGCGAGCTCGATCTCCTTGGCGATCGTCACGCCGTCGTTGGTGATGGTGGGGGCACCGAACTTCTTGTCCAGGACGACATTGCGCCCCCGGGGGCCGAGCGTGACCTTGACCGTGTCGGCCAGGCGGTTGACGCCGTGCTCCAGAAGGTGGCGCGCCTCGTCGGAGAAGCTCAGGATCTTCGCCATGCTTGTTGGATTCCCTTCAAAGCGACACCGCCCCGGCCGCCGGGCGACTGACGCACGGGTCCGGGGCGGTGGCCACTGCTTCTAGTGAAGAAAGGTCACTTCTCGATGACAGCGAGCACGTCGCGGGCGGAGAGCACCAGGTACTCCGCGCCGGCGTACTTGACCTCGGTGCCGCCGTACTTCGAGTAGATGACGGTGTCGCCGACCTTGACGTCGATCGGCACCCGGTTGCCCTTGTCGTCGATGCGACCCGGGCCCACCGCGATGACGGTGCCCTCCTGGGGCTTCTCCTTCGCGGTGTCCGGAATGACGATGCCCGAGGCGGTGGTCGTCTCAGCCTCGTTGGCCTGGACCAGGATGCGGTCCTCGAGCGGCTTGATCGCAACCTGCGTCGCGGTAGTCACGGGCATACCCTCCTGGGGTATCGAGCTTGCTCATCTTGTAGCCCGGTAGAGCCGTCGTCGCGGGTGCCGGCCCCGGCCGGGTTGACTGGCACCCTCGACACGAGAGTGCTAATCGGAGGTTATGTCGGCGGCTAGCACTCCGTCAACTAGAGTGCCAAACACGCCGCGAAATCACCCCGCGATCATTGCGCATAATCGGCTTGTGGAGCTCGACGACCTACTGGCGCTGGACACCGAGGCCGGGCGGGCGGCGCTGGCCGCGGCCGCCGAGCAGCCCGAGGACGATCCGCTGGCCGCGGCCTCGGCGCTGCGGGCCCGCGGGTTCGCGCCGGCCCTGGCTGCGGCCGCGCTGACCCAGGCCGGGCTCCGGCGCAAGGCGGCCGCCAAGTTCGGCCCCGACGCCGCCGTGATGCTCTTCACGCGGGCGGGGCTGGAGCAGGCCACCCGGGCCGCCGTCGCCCGTCGCCGGGCCGCCCGGCTGGCCGCCGCCGGGGCGCGCCGGGTCGCCGACCTCGGCTGCGGGGTCGGCGCCGACACCATCGCCTTCGCCAGGGCGGGACTGCAGGTCCTGGCCGTCGACGCCGCCGCCGCCACGGCCGCCGTCGCGGAGGCCAACGTCCGCGCGCTGCGATTGGCCGATTCGGTACGCGTACAAGCCCGCGACGCCACGGAGCTGGACCTCGCCGAGTTCGACGCCGTCTTCTGCGACCCGGCCCGCCGCACGACGGGCGGCCGCCGGGTGTTCGACCCCCGCGCCTACTCCCCGCCGTGGGACTTCGTCGCCGCCCTGCCGGGCCGGGTGCGGTACGCCGTGCTCAAGCTCGCCCCGGGCATCGACCACGCGCTGCTGCCCGAGGGCACGGAGGGCGAGTGGGTGTCGGTCGACGGCGACGTGGTCGAGGCGGCCGCGTGGTGCGGGCCGCTGGCGAAGGCCCCGCGCCGGGCGACGGTCCTGCGCGGCGGGGAGGCGTCCGAGCTCACCGGCTCCGGCGAGGAGCGCGCCCCGGCCGGCCCGGTCGGCGGCTACCTGCACGACCCCGACGGCGCCGTCGTGCGGGCCCACCTGGTGGCCGAGCTCGCCGAGTCGCTGGGCGGCACGCTGCTGGACCCCGAGATCGCGTACGTCACGACGCCGGACGCGGCGCCGAGCCCCTTTGCCCGGCAGTACGAAATCCTCGAACGCCTGCCGATCGCCCTCAAGAAGCTGCGGGCCGCGCTGCGCGCCCTCGACGTCGGCGCGCTGCAGATCCTCAAGCGCGGCTCCGCACACGACGTCGAGGACCTGCGCCGCCAGCTGCGACTGGAGGGCTCGCGGTCGGCCGCGCTGGCGCTGACCAGGATCAACGGCGAGCACGCCGCGCTGCTGCTCAGACCAGCGGGTGGCCCAGGCGCCGCTCCAGATCGGTGAGGACGTCCTCGGCCAGCAGGTCCGGGCTGCGCAGGCCGAGCTGGCCCATGAGCCGGCGGCCGGTGTCGCGGCACATCTCGTACGTCAGCCGGTCATTGAGCCACCGCAGCCACTCGACGATGTCGTTGACGTAGAAGGCCACGCTCTGCTCGGAGTTGCGCTGCCGCCGCTCCTCGGCCACCACCAGCAGGGCCGCCGCCAGGCGCTTGCGCGGGAAGTCGTGGCCGGCCAGGGCGTCGGCGACGGCATCGGCCCGGTGCCGGGGCGCGGTCGGCGACACCGTCAGCTTCGGGAACGGCGGCTCGCCGGCCGGCCAGACCTGTGCGCTGCGCGGCACGAACTCGGGCTCGAGCACCACGTCGACCCGGGAGGCGTGGCCGGGGTCGTCGACGGCGACGAGCACCCGCGGGCCGTAGCCGCTGACCTTGATGACGTACCGCGACGCACCGCCGCCCTCCTCGACGCAGAACTTGGCGTCGGGCAGCTTGAGCACCCCGTCGAAGACAAGCCGGCCGACCCGCGGGCCCGCGCCCTGCCAGAGCCGCACCCGCACCGGCCCGACCTGCGGCCGCGCGGCGATGCGCACGTGGTGCTCGGTCGCGGTGACCGCGCCGTCGCCGTCGAACACCGAAAGGTCGACGGCGTTCGTGGCGCCCAGGAACAGGTGGCCGGGGCCGAGGTACAACTGGACCGCGCCGATCTGCATGTCGCTATTGTGGGCCAGTGGCGAGCAAGGGCACCCCGGCGACCGCACTGCTGACGCGCGCGAAGATCGCTTTTACCCCGCACACCTACGAGGTCGACCCGCGCGCCGCCTCCTACGGCGAGGCCGCCGCGGCGGCGCTGGGCGTCGACCCGGCGCGGCTGTTCAAGACCCTCGTCACCACCGTGGACGGGCAGCTCACCGTGGGCGTGGTGCCGGTCTCGGCGTCGCTGGACCTCAAGGCGCTGGCCGCCGCGGTGGGCGGCAAGCGGGCCGCGATGGCCGAGCCGGCCGCGGCCGAGCGGGCCACCGGCTACGTCACCGGCGGGATCTCCCCGGTCGGGCAGCGCTCCCGGCTGCCGATCGTGATCGACGAGTCCGCGTCGGCGCTGGCGACGATGTACGTCTCCGGCGGGCGCCGCGGCCTGCAGATCGAGCTCGCCCCGGCCGACCTCGTGCAGGTCGTCGGGGCAACCCTGGCGCCGATCGCCGCGCACTGAAACCATGGGCGGCGTGCGGGCATCGGACGAGGACCGGCGGCGCGTGATCACGGTCCTGCAGCGGCACACCGAGGCGGGCCGGCTCACCCTCGACGAGTTCTCCGAGCGCGCGGGCACCGTCTACTCGGCCAAGACCATGGACGAGCTGCGCGGGGCGATCGCCGACCTGCCCGCGCTCGCCCCGTCCGCCCCGGCTCCCCTGCCGCCCGAGTCGCACGACGGCCGCCAGCTGCTGCTCACCTTCGCCCTCGCGATCGGCGCACTGATCGTCATCGGGGTCGTGTACACCCTGATCAAGTAGCCCACGACCGCCACAGCGCGGCGTAGGCGCCGTCGGCCGCGACCAGCTCGTCGTGGCTGCCCAGCTCCGTGATCCGCCCGTCCTCCACGACCGCGACCCGGTCGGCGTCGTGGGCGGAGAACAGCCGGTGCGCGATCGCCACCACGGTCCGGCCCTCCAGCGCACCGGCCAGCGAGCGCTCCAGGTGCCGGGCCGCCCGCGGGTCGATGAGCGAGGTCGCCTCGTCGAGGACCAGCGTGTGCGGGTCGGCGAGGACCAGCCGGGCCAGCGCCAGCTGCTGGGCCTGCGCCGGGGACAGGGACAGGTCGGTGGCGTCCAGGCCGAGGGCCATCGCCCAGTCGAGGGCGTCGACGGTGGCCAGGGCCGCGAACAGCTCCTCGTCGGTCGCGCCGGCCTTGGCCAGCGTCAGGTTGTCGCGCAGGCTGCCCATGAACACGTGGTGCTCCTGGGTGACCAGCGCCACGTGCCCGCGCAGCTCGTCGAGGGGAAGATCCGTCAGCGGTACCGCACCCAGCTCCACCGACCCCGACCGCGGCGCGTGGATCCCGGCGAGCAGCCGGCCCAGCGTCGACTTGCCGGCGCCCGAAGGGCCGACCATGGCCAGCCGCTCGCCCGGCCGGATCTCGAGGTCGATGCCGTGCAGCACGTCTCGGCCGTCCACATAGGAGTACCGCACCTCGGAGGCGACCAGCCGCTCGTCGACCGGCGTCCGCGCCGGCCCGTCCGCCTGCGGCTCGAGCGCCGCGCGCACCCCGACCACGCGGGCGAGGGAGGCCAGGCCGAGCTGCAGGCGGTCGAAGTACGACAGCACGCGGTCCAGCGGGTCGACGACGGCCACGAAGTACAGCACCGTGGTCGTCACCTGCCCGACGCTCGCCCAGCCCTCGGCGACGAACCAGCCGCCGGCCACGAGCGTCACCACGGGCGGCAGCGCGTAGGAGAACTCCGTGAGGGGATACCACACCGTGCGCAGGCCCAGCGTGTAGCGCTCGACGGCGTACAGCTCCCCCAGGTGCTGCTGGGTCCGCTCCACCCGCGCCCGCTGCCGACTCAGGGTCTCGACGGTCCGGGCCCCCTCGACCGTCTCGGTCAGCCCGTCCACCACCCGCGCGAACGCGGCCCCGGTGCGCAGGTAGCCGTCGGGCGCGCGACGGAAGTACCAGCGCGAGACGGCGTACAGCCCGGGCACCACGATCAGCGCCGGCACCAGCAGCAGCGGCGCGACCAGCGCGATCGCCCCGAGCGTGAGCAGCATCTGCAGCAGCCCGACCACGATCGTCGGCAGCGCGCTGTCCACCGACTCCGACGTCTGCTGCACGTCCCGCGTCGCCCGGCTGAGCAGGTCGCCGGTGCCGGCCCGCTCCACCGTGGACAGTGGCACGGAGAGCACCCCGTCGACGAACTCCTCCCGCAGCCGGGCCAGCACCTGCTCCGCGAGCTGCGCCGAGGCCAGCCGCGCGTACCTGACCAGCACCGACTGCGCGACCACGAACCCGGCGATGGCCATGGCGATCCGGTCCACGGTCCACGTCGTGGTGCCGGCCGCGACCCGCTCCACCAGCGTGCCCAGCAGCGGCGGCGCCGCCAGCCCGGCCGCCGCCGCGGCCAGGTGCAGCACCAGCACCACGCTCAGCCGCCCCGGATAGGCGGCGAACAGCCCGCGCAGGTAGGCCCGCACCTGCGCCGGCGACGCGATCGGCAGCATTCAGTCCTCCCCACGGTTCACGATCGAGGCGTACTCCGGGCAGCCGTCCAGCAGCACCCGGTGCGGCCCGGTCGCCGCTACTCGCCCGTCCGCGCCCACGAAGGCCACGGTGTCGGCCCGGTCGAGCAGCAGCGGGCTGGTCGTGCAGACCACGGTCGTGCGCCCGGCCCGCGCCGGCGGCAGCCGATCGGCGATGCGCGCCTCGGTGTGCGCGTCGACCGCGCTGGTGGGCTCGACGAGCACCAGCACCGGAGGGTCGAGCGCGAGCGCCCGGGCCAGCCGCAGGCGCTGCTGCTGGCCGCCGGAGAAGTCCCGCCCCCGCTCGGCGATCTCGGTGTCGAGCCCGTCGGGCAGCGCGTCGACGATGTCCCCGGCAGCCGCGGCGTCCAGCGTCGCGCCGTCGCCGAGCTCCTCCCGCAGCGCACCGCGGAACAGCCGCCCGTCGTTGTCGGCCAGCACGATGTGTCGCCGCACCTCCTCGAGCCGCATTTCCCGCAGCGGTACCCCGCACAGGCGCGCCGCCGACCCCGGCGCCAGGAGCGCGAGGCGATCCGCGATGCCCGCCGCGTCCTCGGGCCGCACGGCCGCGACCGCCGTGAGCACGCCCGCCTTGACGAACAGTCCCGAGTCGGGGTCCTCGAGGTCGCCGGGCTCCAGCGCCGCCGCGGCCGGGTCGTGCTCGAAGTCGGGCTCGAGCCGCAGCACGTCGACCACCCGGCGCGCGCTCACCAGCCCGCGGGTCACCTTGTCGGCGAACTCGGTCAGCGTCCGCAGCGGCGAGATCAGGAACGCGGCGTAGGCGTAGAACGCCACCAGCTCCCCCGGGCTGATCCGCCCGGCCACCGCGAACCGCGCCCCGAGCCACGTGACCAGCGCGACGAAGCACCCCGGCAACAGGATCTGGGCGGCCTCCAGCATCGACTCGACCCGCGCCACCCGCACCCCGGCGAAGCGCACCCGCTGCGACTCGGTCCGATATCGCGCGGAGAACGCGGCCTCGCCCCCGACGCCGCGCAGCACCCGCAGCCCCGCCACGATGTCCGCCGCCCGCCCCGTGAGTTCCCCGGCGAGCTGCCGCTGGTCGCGCCGCCGGTGGTGCAGGGGTCGCAGCAGCACCCCCACCACCGCCACCAGCACCGGCACGCCGAGCACCACGACCAGTCCGAGCGGGACCGAGACGCGCAGCAGCAGCACGGACACGACGACGATCGCCACCACCGACCCGGACCCGCGCGCGGTGATGTCCATCGCGAGCCCGACCTGGTCGAAGTCCGAGGTCCCGATGCTCACGACCTCGCCGGTGGCCACCCGCCGCTGCAGCGCGGCCCCGAGCCGCGCCGCCTGCCGCACGGTGACCTGCATGGTCCGGAACCCGGCGCTGAGGAAGTTCGACACGGCGAACCGGTGCCGCATGATCCCGCTGAACGCGGTCGCCGCCCCGAGCCCGAGCACCGCGGCCGCCGCCCACCCCAGCCGGGACTTGTCCCCGCGGGCGAGCGCATCCACCCCGGCCCCGATCGCCGCCGGCACGAGCGCCTGACTGACCATCCACAGCACGCCGAAGCAGACGCCCCCGGCGATCAGCGAGAACTGTTGTCGCGCGATCCAGATCAGATAGCGGGCCGCGGACCGGCTGTCGGGCTCCCCGGGCTCGGCGAGAGGCAGTCTGCGCACAGTAGGCGACCGTAACCCCGCCCCGCCCGGACCCGCCTTACATTTATGCCGCGGGTCAGCGGTCGACCTGCGTGAAGTCCCAGAACTGCGGCTTGCGCGCCACAAGGTGCGACGGCGGCTCGGCGAACCCCTCGGGCGTGCTCCCCCGCCACTTGGACACGACCACGAGCCGCTGGTCGGTCGACGCGTACACCTCGCTGCTCAGGTGCATGGGGTGCACCTCGACCTTGGGCAGCATCGCCTCGCAAACCCAGGACAGCAACTCCCCGAACGCCTCCGGGTGCGCCCTGACCTCCCACATGCGCACGATCACGGCGCTGGACTCTACTCCCACCACACCCCTCCAACATCACCGTGCCGTCCAGCCTATCGATGCCGGGCGGGCCGCGCCCCGTCGAGCGGGACAGTACGGTGTCCGTATCCGTCTGGACGCGCTGCGCGACGTGCTGGCCCTGCGCGACGAATCGCTCGCGGCCTGGGTCGTCGAGCACTGCGGGCCCGACCTCACCGAGCTCGACGAGTGGTTCGAGACCGAGCGGCCGGCGGCCGACTACATGGCCGACCTGATGCTCGGGCGCCCCCACGCCAACGAGAACGCGCACCTGTACGGCTACTGCGTGAAGGTGCTGTGCGAGCTCTGGGGCGCGCCGATGGCGAACGACGGGTGGTGGGGGATGCGGTACGGCTGGTTCGACGCCGTCACCAAGACCGTCGCCCAGGCGGGCGTCACCTACGACTTCACCGACCTCATCATCGGCGGCCCCGGCGCCGACGTGCCTCCGCCCGACGACTTTCCCGCCATGGGCCACATCACCCGCGACGACCTCCAGGCACACCTCGATCTCCTGAGCGCCCCCGAGCTGGCCCGGATCGACGACCAGGACGTCGTGACGGCCGTCGAACAGGTCCGGTCCTGGCTGCGGGAGTGCCGCCGCGAGGACACGGACCTGGTCTGCTTCTATCACTGACGCCCGGCGATCGACGCCCCTAGGCGGTGACCGACGTGATCGGCATCGCGGAGTCGGAAGGCAGCCCCAGCCGGCCCGGCTCCGCCCCGGCCGCCACCAGGTGCGAGCCGAGCGCCGCCACCATCGCGCCGTTGTCGGTGCAGAGCTTCGGCCGCGGCACCCGCAGCGTGATCCCGTACTTGTCGCACCGCTCCTGCGCCATCGACCGGATCCGCGAGTTGGCCGCCACCCCACCCCCGATCACCAGCGTCTCGACCCCGTGCTCACGGCACGCGTCGACCGCCTTCGCCGTCAGCACGTCACAGACCGCCTCCTGGAAGGAGGCCGCCACCTCGGGAACCGGCACCGGCTCCCCCGACCGCTCGCGCGCCTCGACCCACCGCGCCACCGCCGTCTTCAGGCCCGAGAACGAGAAGTCGAACCGGTGCTCGGCCAGATCCCGCGGCGCCGTCAGCCCCCGCGGGAACGCGATCGACGCCGACCCCTCGCGGGCCGCCTTGTCGATCGGCGGACCGCCGGGGAACGGCAGCCCCAGCAGCCGCGCCACCTTGTCGAACGCCTCGCCCGCGGCGTCGTCGATCGTCGCCCCGAGCGGCACCACCCCGCCGGCCAGGTCGTCGACCCGCAGCAGCGAGGAGTGCCCGCCCGACACGAGCAGCGCGATCGCCGGCTCGGGCAGCGCCCCGTGCTCCAGCGTGTCGACCGCCACGTGCGCCGCGAGGTGGTTGACGCCGTAGATCGGCTTGCCCGCCGCCAGCGCATACGCCTTGGCCGCCGCCACCCCGACCAGCAGCGCCCCGGCCAGCCCGGGGCCGGCCGTCACCGCGATCGCGTCGACGTCGGCCAGCGTCACGCCCGCCTTGTCCAGCGCCCGCTGCATCGTCGGGACCATCGCCTCGAAGTGGGCCCGGCTGGCCACCTCCGGCACCACGCCCCCGAACCGGGCGTGCTCGTCCACGCTGGACGCGATCTCGTCCGCGAGCAGCGTGTGCCCCCGGACGATCCCGACGCCCGTCTCGTCGCACGAGGTCTCGATCCCGAGAACCAGCGGCTCAGTCTTCGTGCTCACGCATCATCACCAGTGCATCCGTGTTGCTGGGCTGGTAGTAGCCGCGGCGGATGCCGACGGCCTCGAACCCGTACTGCGCATACAGCTTCTGCGCCGCCGCGTTGTCCACGGCGACCTCGAGCAGCACCTGCCGCGCCCCGAGCCGCCGCGCCTCGCCGAGCAGGGCCTCCAGCAGCCGCCGCCCGACCCCGCGCCGCTGCGCGTCCTTGCGCACGCCGACGTTCTGCACCCACGCCTCGTCCGGCGGCGCGAAGGCCAGCCCGGCGTACCCCACGACCCGCTCGCCGTCGCCGGACCGGTCCAGCGCGACCAGGTAGTAGTGGCCGTTGGCCAGCTCGTTCCAGAACATGCCGGCCGACCAGCGCTCCTCGCCGAACAGCTCGTCCTCGATCGGCAGCAGCTCCTCGATGTGGAACCACCGCAGCTCGGCGAGCTCGACCGCGCCCGCGACGCCGACCGCGGTCATTGCAGGGCCGGCTTCCGCTCGCCGGGGAGCACCGCGTCGGGCCGGCGCAGGTACAGCGGCGTCAGCGTCTCCGACGGCGCCTTCGCCCGCACCCGGTCGGCCGACAGCTCGGCGAGGGCCAGGGCCGACGGGTAGCGCGGGCCGTCGAGCGGCAGGGCGAACACGTCGGAGTACTTCTCGGCGCCGTCCCCCGCGGCCCGCTCGACCCCGTCGAGCGCCACCGCCGCGGGCCGGGCCACGTCGGGGCCGGCCTGACGGGCGCCGTCCTGGTAGACGGCCCAGTAGACCTCCTTGCGGCGGGCGTCGGTCGCCACCAGGGCGCGGCCGCGCAGGCGGAGCCCGATCGCGTCGAGGGTGCACACGCCGTGGACCGGGATGGCGAGCGCGTGGCCCATGGCCGCCGCGGTGACCAGGCCGGCGCGCAGGCCGGTGAAGGGGCCCGGCCCGACCCCGGCGACCACCGCGGCCAGGTCACCGGCCGACACGCTGCACTCGGCCAGGACCTCGGTGATCTGGGGGGCCAGCAGCTCCCCGGCGCCGCGGGCGTCGACCGTCACCCGCTCCGCGAGCAGGGCCACCTCGTCGTCGCCGACCCGCACGAGCGCCGCGGTCACCGCTGCCGTCGCCGTGTCCATCACCATCACCAGCACGGGGCCAACTCTAGAGGAGGGGTAGGACACATTCCCTGCCGTGACCCTCGGGATTGCGACGTCGCAGGCACGATCAGTTAACGCGGGCGCAACGAGCGGGGCCTAGCATCGGCCGCTATCGACGCCGGGAGAGCCGCTGTGACCGAACCGATCCTGGTCGTGGATGTAGGGTCCTGGGCCCTGTCCGCCGCCGTCGTACTACCCGATCAGCTGCACCCGGTCCGCGAGCCGGTGACCGGCGCCACCCGCTGGCCGGGCAGCGCCACCCTGGTGACGGGCGGTGGCCGCCCCCGCCTCGCCGTGGGGATGGCCGCCGAGCAGGCCAGGGACCAACACCCGCGGCAGTACGTCGACGGCGTCCGCCGCGCGATCGACGCCAACGCCCCGATCTGGCTCGGCGACCAGCTCGTCAACGGCGTGGAGCTGGTCGACACCGCGCTGGAGGCGATCATCGGCGAGGCCAGACGGGTCTACGGCCCGATCGGGCGTCTCGTGCTGACGGCCCCGGCGGGGTACCGCACCCACGATCCCCGCCGCGAGGCGCTCGTCGCCGCCGCCTCCATGGCCGGCTTCCCCGACGCCGAGATCGTCGTCGACGCGTCGGCCGCGGTGCTCGACCCGATGACGCTGCTGGAGGTGCCCGAGGGCGGCCACGTGCTGGTCTGCGACCTGGGCGCGACGTGGACCGCCACGCTGGCGCAGATCCAGCGCGGCCGCCCGGTGCCGCTGAGCCAGGAGAGCTCCGGCAGCGGCCGCGACATCGACGTGATGCTCGCCGCCGACCTCCGGGCCACGCTGGCCGAGTGGGTGGAGCCGGCGTTCGCGGCCGGCGGCGACACGAGCGTGCGGGCCAACCTGCACGCCCTCGACATCGTGCGCCGGCTGAAGCACCGGCTGGCCGACGTGCCGGAGGCGGCCGACGAGGTGGAGGCGGGCGTTCCGCCGTACCGCATGGATCGCCGCCTCCTCGACCAGCTCACGGAGCCGGCCACGCGCTGGCTGATCGCCAGCTGCCGGGCCGTCATCGCCCGCGCGGGCCTGGTCCCGGGCGACGTCACCGCGGTGCTCCTGGTCGGCGGCGCGGCCCGGCTGCCCGGCATCGGCGCGGCGCTGCACGGCGGCATCGGCCGCCCCGTCACCCGGCCGGCCGACCCCGAGCTCGCCGTGCTGCGCGGCGCCGCCGCCTGGGCGCGGGCGCGCTTGGCCCGGACGGTGTTGGCCGACCCCCCGTCGTGGCGGGTCGAGCCGCTGTCGTGGACCATCCCGGGCGGCCGCGGGCGGCTGGTGCGGTGGCTGGTGAAGGAGGGTGAGGGGTACCGCCGCGGCACACCCATCGCGCAGGTGCGCACCTCCGACGACCAGGTGTACGACCTGGCCGCCGGCGGCGCCGAGGGCGTCCTGCTCGAACAGCGCGTCGCCGTCGGCGACGTCGTCGTCTCCGGCGCCGTGGCCGCGCACGCCCGCCTGGAGCCCGCCTCCGCCGAGCGCTTCCAGCTGGCCAAGCGCCACCACCTGCGGGTCGCCGGCGACTGGCTGCTCATGCCCGACCGCCGGATGCTGGTCGAGTGCGCGCGCACCGGCGAGTACGTCAAGGTCCGCCACATCGACTCCGGCGCTCTCGTCACCGAGCTGCGCCCCGGCCGCGGCGCCGGTCGCGCCCAGGTCGCCCTGGGCCCGGGCCACCAGCTCTCCCTCGTCACCTGGGACGCCGACGGCCACTTCGCCGTCTGGGACGTGCTCGCGGGCCGCATCACGACGACCTTCTCGGACGTGCACAAGCCGGATGCGGTACTGCTGAACGAGTCCGAATGGCGCCTCGTCACCACCGGCGAGGGCGCGGCGAGCGTCGGGCGCTACCGCCGGGACGTGGCCACGGTGTGGGACCTGGCCACGGGCGCCCGCATCGACCGGGTGGTGGGCGAGGACCTGCCGAGGCGGTTCGCGGGCTACGCGGAGTCCTCCCGCGCGGACGCGTTCGCCGCCGAGATGGAGAGCCCGGACGGCCGGCTGCGCGCCGCCGCGCTGGACGGCGCCCTCTCCGTGCGCGACCTGGAGACCGAGGCCGAGGTGTTCCGGACCGACCTGCCGCCGGGGCGGCGGGTGAGCACGGCGTTCTGCCACGAGGGGCGGCACCTGCTGGCCCGCACCACGGACGACGAGGGCACCTGGGTCGACGTCTGGGAAGTGCTCCAGGCCGCGTAAATACGATAAGTCGGGCGCTGGCGCGCCACGACTTATCGGACTTATACCCCGTCAGGTTATAAGTTCGAAATGTCGCGGCGCGGCAGCACCCGACATTTCGCGCAAAACGGGAGTCAGGCGGTCAGGGCGGCCGCGCGTGAGGGCCAGTCGCCGCCGCGCGGGATCAGGGCGACCACGCGCGAGTCGTCCTCGCGGCGGTCCAGCCGGACCTCCAGGTGCTCGTCGCTGAGCTGCTCGACCAGCCCCTCGCCCCACTCCACCAGCGTGACCGAGTCCTCCAGCGTGGCGTCCAGGTCCAGCGCGTCCACCTCGCCGATCGGGTCCTTCACGTTGCCCAGGCGGTAGGCGTCCACGTGGACCATGGACAGCCGCCCGCCACGGGAGAGGTCGGGCTTGTGCACCCGGGCGATCACGAAGGTCGGCGAGGTGATGTCGCCGCGCACGTGCAGGCCGGCCCCCACGCCCTGGGCCAGCGCGGTCTTGCCGGCGCCGAGCGGGCCGGTCAGGACGACCAGATCGCCGGCCCGCAGTACCTCGGCCAGGGCCTGTCCGAACGCGCGGGTGTGCTCAACGGTCGACAGGATTCGCGTCACGGCAGCACCTTCGTCAAGAAACTGTCCATCGCCTCGTTGACCTCGTCGGCGTGCTCCAGCAGCACGACGTGGCCGCCGTCGGCCACCACAACCAGCTCGGCCTCGGGCAGGACAGACGTTATCTCGTACGTGTGGGCCAGCGGCGTCAACACGTCCTTGTCGCCGCAGACCAGCAGGACGGGCACGTCGCGCAGCGGGCCGAGGACCAGCAGGCGCGCGTGGGTGTAGAGGGTGCGCAGGTACCGCGCGATCACCTCCGTCGACGTGGTCGAGTTCATCTGCTCGACGTACGACACCAGGGCCGGGCTGGGGCGGGAGGTGCCGAAGCCGTAGCGGCGGGTCAGCAGCCAGGCCAGGTCGGTGGAGGCGCGGCGGGCGCGGTCGATCACGGCCGAGCTGATCGGGCCGGCGAAGCCGACGACCGGCATCAGCGGGCGGCGGAAGCGGGCCACCACCTCGGGGAAGCCGAAGGTGACCTGGTCGAGCTTGCCGGCCGAGGTGGAGATGAGCACGGCGGCGTCGACCCGGGACTCGAAGAGCTCCGGGACCTGCTCGGCCAGCGCCATGATCGTCATGCCGCCCATCGAGTGGCCGACGAGGACGACGGGGCCGGTCGGGGTGGTGGCGGCGAGCACGGCGCGCAGGCCGGCGCCGAGGGAGTCCAGGGTGTACTCCCCCTTCTTGAGCTTGCCCGAGCGGCCGTGGCCCGGCTGGTCGTAGAAGACCATGCGGTGCTTGCCCTGGAAGTACTTGCGCTGGAAGTGGAATGTGCCCATATCCAGGCAGAAGCCGTGCACGAACACCAGCGTCGGGCCGGGTCCGTCGACGACCTCCACGTGCAGGTCGATGCCCTCCTCGGTGGTCACCGTGAGCTGCTCGTCGCTGTCCCAGACGCCGAACTCCTCCTCGGCGTAGGGGTCGTCGGCCTGCTTCGACCGGCGCACGAGGTAACGCTCGGTGGCCACCCCGGCGGCGACGCCGGCCGCCGCCAGACCCACGACCGCGCCGATGATGCCGGCCGTTCGCTTCCGGCTGCCGCTCTTCGCCACCTCGGTACCCATGCCCAGAGCCTAATCGGTCGTTACCCGCGAGTTAAGATCGCGACCGCTTCGCGCAGGTGGAAGGCCACATCGGCGGCGGTCACCGGGCCCCGCTCGGCGGCCAGGCGGCCGGCCAGGCCGTGCGCGTAGGCGGCGGCGATGGCCGCGAGCTCCGCCGGCAGGCCCCCGGCCAGCAGCGAGCCCAGCAGGCCGGCCAGCACGTCGCCGGTGCCGCCGGTGGCCAGGACCGCGGTGCCGGTCGGGTTGACGAAGACCCGGCCGTCGGGGGTGGCGACGATGGTGCGGTCGCCCTTGAGCAGCACGACCGCGTCCATCCGGGCGGCCAGGCCGGTCGCGGCGGCCACCCGGTCGTCGCCCGGCGCGCCGCCGGCGAGGCGCTGGAACTCCCCGTCGTGCGGGGTCACCACGGTCGGCGCGTCGCGCTCGCGGAACCGGTCGGCCATCGGGGCGTTGGCCAGCAGGGTCAGGCCGTCGGCGTCGATCACCGCAGGCACCGGGGTGCCGAGGACGGCCCGCAGCTCGCCGTAGGCGCGCTCGTCGGTGCCGAGGCCGCTGCCGCAGACCCAGGCCTGGACCCGCCCGGCGTCGGCGACCCGCTCGGTGGCCACGACCGGCGGGTGCTGGAAGCGCACGGCGTCGGCCGCGCCGCCGGCGTAGCGGACCAGGCCCGACGGGCCCGCCGTCGCGCCGCCGACGGAGAGCACGGCCGCGCCGGGGTACTTCGCCGACCCGGTGGCCAGCCCGACGACGCCGCGGGAGTACTTGTTGTCGTTCGCCCGGGGCCGCGGCCACCACGCGGCGAGGTCCGCGGCGTCGGGCACATACAGGGCCGGGTCGCCGTCGAGGTGTGCTTCGAGGCCGATGTCGACGAGCTCGACGATCCCCGCGTGTACCGCACCGGCCCCGACCAGCAGCCCCGGCTTGAGAACACCGAAGGTCACCGTGACGTCGGCGTGGATGGCCATGCCGGTCACCGCCCCGGTGTCGGCGTCGACCCCGGACGGCACGTCGACCGCGATCACGGGCGCGGCCCGCAGCAGGTCGGCCAGGTCGGCGACGTGGGCCGCGGCCGGCTCGCGCAGCCCGCCCTTCCCGCCGATGCCGAGGATGCCGTCGACGACCAGGTCGGCCGGGCCCGGACGGCCCTCCCCGGCGACCAGCAGGCGCCCGCCGGCCGCGTGGAAGGCCTCGGCGGCGGGCCGGTGCACCCGCTCGGGGTCGAACAGCAGCGCGTCCACCCTCGCGCCCCGGCGGGCCAGCCGCGCGCCCGCGTAGAGCGCGTCGCCGCCGTTGCCGCCGGAGCCGACGAGGAGCAGGACGCGGCTGCCGTACACCCGGGGGAGGCTGTCGGCGCAGCGCCGGGCCAGTCCCGCGGCGGCGCGCTGCATGAGCGCGCCGTCGGGAAGGGTCTTCATGACGGACGCTTCGGCCGCGCGCACCTGCGCGACCCGCCAGGCTGCTCTCACAGGAACAACCCTGTCACACGTGCCTTACTCGACGGTGACGGACTTGGCCAGGTTGCGCGGCTGGTCCACGTCGTGGCCGCGGGCCGAGGCGATCTCGCAGGCCAGGACCTGCAGCGGAACCGTGGTGACCAGCGGCGCGAGCAGCGTGGGGGTGACCGGGACGTAGAAGAGGTGATCGGCGTACGGCTTGACCGCCTCGTCGCCCTCCTCCGCGATCACGATCGTGCGGGCGCCGCGGGCGCGGACCTCCTGGATGTTGGAGACGACCTTGTCGTGCAGCACGCCGCGGCCGCGGGGCGAGGGCACCACGCAGACGACCGGCGTGCCGTGGTCGATGAGCGCGATCGGGCCGTGCTTGAGCTCGCCGGCGGCGAAGCCCTCGGCGTGCATGTACGCGAGCTCCTTGAGCTTCAGGGCGCCCTCCAGGGCCACCGGGTAGCTCACGTGCCGGCCGATGAACAGCACGCTCTTGGCCTCGGCCAGGTCACGGGCCAGCTCCCGGATCGGCTCCATCATCGACAGGACCTGCTCGACCTTGGCCGGCATCTCCTGCAGCTGGGCGACGACGGCGGCGACCTCGTCGGCGTACTTCACCCCGCGCACCTGCGCGAGGTGCAGCCCGACGAGGTAGCAGGCCACGAGCTGGGTGAGGAACGCCTTGGTGGACGCGACCGCGATCTCCGGCCCGGCGTGCGTGTAGAGCACGGCGTCGGACTCGCGCGGGATGGTGGAGCCGTTGGTGTTGCAGATCGCCAGGACCCGGGCCTTCTGCTCCTTGGCGTGGCGCAGGGCCATCAGGGTGTCCATCGTCTCGCCGGACTGGGAGATGGCCACGACCAGCGTCGAGCGGTCGAGCACCGGGTCGCGGTAACGGAACTCGCTGGCCAGCTCCACCTCGCACGGGATGCGGGTCCAGTGCTCGATGGCGTACTTCGCCACCATGCCCGAGTGGTAGGCGGTGCCGCAGGCCACGATGAACACCTTGTCGACGTCGCGCAGGTCCTGGTCGGACAGGCGGACCTCGTCGAGCATCAGGTCGCCGTGCTCGTTGAGCCGGCCCAGCAGCGTCTCGGCGACCGCGTGCGGCTGCTCGGCGATCTCCTTGAGCATGAAGTAGTCGTAGCCGCCCTTCTCGGCGGCGGAGGCGTCCCAGTCGATGTGGAACGTCTTGCCCTCGGCGGCGTTGCCCTCGAAGTCGGAGATGACGATCGCGTCGCCGCTGATCAGCACGACCTGGTCCTGGCCGAGCTCGACCGCCTCGCGGGTGTGCTCTATGAACGCGGACACGTCGCTGGCCAGGTAGTTCTCGCCCACGCCGCGGCCGACCACCAGCGGGGAGTTGCGCCGGGCGCCGACCACCACGCCGGGGGCCTGCACGTCGACGGCGAGCAGGGTGAAGGCGCCCTCCAGGCGGCGGCACACGGCCCGCATGGCGTCGGCCAGCCGCTCGCCGGGCGTGTCCCCGACGGCGCCCTGCAGCGCCTGGGCGAGCAGGTGCGCGGCGCACTCGGTGTCGGTGTCGCTGGCGAACTCGACGCCGGCCGCCTCGAGCTCGGCCCGCAGCCGGGCGAAGTTCTCGATGATCCCGTTGTGGATCACCGCGACCCGGCCGTCGAACGAGCGGTGCGGGTGGGCGTTGCGGTCGGTGGGGCCGCCGTGGGTGGCCCAGCGGGTGTGCCCGATGCCGGTCGTCCCGGCGCCGAGGGCGGCGTTGCCCTCGTCGGCGAGGGCCTTCTCGAGGTTGGCGAGCTTGCCGGCCCGCTTGGTGGTGAGCAGCTCGGTGCCGACGATGGCGACGCCGGCGGAGTCGTAGCCGCGGTACTCCAGCCGCCGCAGCCCGTCCAGCACGATGTTCAAGGCCGGCCGGGCGCCGGCGTACCCCACGATTCCGCACATGCCCCGTACCGTAGCAGAAAATCGAGCATTGCCCGTGCTCGAAACTGTCGTCTCCGAGCACAGACAATGCTCACGAATGGGCGACGCTCAAACGGCCTGTTACCCAAAGCAAACCCGATAAGTCGGGCACTTCGTGCCGCGACTTATCGGACTTATACCCTGACAGGAGAAATATCCGAAAAATCCTGATGCCGCCAGGCATCGGGATTTTTCGTCGCAAATCAGCGCGCGACGCCGCAAATCAGTGCGACGCCGCAAATCAGTGCGACGCCGCAAATCAGTGCGACGCCGTAGATCGGCGCGACGCCGTAGATCGGCGCGACGCCGTAGACCGGCGCAACGCCGTAGACCGGCGCAACGCCGTAGATCGGCGCAACGCCGTAGATCGGCGCAACGCCGCGAATCAGCTCAACGACGAGCGAATCTGCGCCCCGCCGTCGACCACGAGCGTCTGGCCCGTCATCCAGCGCGCACCGGGACCGGCCAGGAAGGTGATGACATCGGCGATGTCGTCCGGCTCGCCGATGCGCCCCAGCGGCAGCTTCTCCCGGAGGTACTCCTCGTTGTTCTCCCACAGCCCCCGCGCAAGGTGCGTGCGCACGATGCCGGGCGCGACGGCGTTCACCCGCACCGCCGGGGCCAGCTCGGCGCCCATCTGGCGGGTCAGGTGGATCACGGCGGCCTTGGTGGCGTTGTAGTAGCCGATGCCGGGCTCGGTCAGTACCCCGCCGACGGAGGCGACGTTGACGATGGCGCCGCCCCGGGCCGACATGGAGGCCTTCCACACCAGCTGGCTCCAGAGCACCACGCCGAACTGGTTGAGCCGGACCGTCTTCTCCGCCCGGACCGGGTCGATGTCCATGAGCGGGCCGAAGTACGGGTTGGTGCCGGCGTTGTTGACCAGCACGTCGATCGCGCCGAAGCGCTGCATCGCGGCGTTGACGACCTCGGCGGCCTGGTCGGGCTCGGCCGCGTGCGCGGCGTGGGTGAGCACGCCGACGCCGGGGAACTGGGCGGAGATCTCCGCCGCGACCTCGTTCAGCGTTTCGATCTTGCGCGAGGTCAGCACGACGTTGCAGCCTTCGGCGGCGAAGGCCATGGCGCTCGCCTTGCCGATGCCGCGGGAGGCGCCGGTGACGATGACGGTGTGGGCATTGGTCATGCCGCGCAGGTTACTACTGAGTAGGTGAGACCGTCCTCACGACGTGAGCAATCCGCTCGGCCGCATCGCGGGCGGTCTCCTGCGTGCCGGCCTCGACCATGACCCGGACCAGCTGCTCCGTGCCGGAGGGACGCAGCAGCACCCGGCCGGCCCCGCCGAGCTCGGCCTCGACCTGCTTGGCCGCGTCGAGCACCTGCGGGGAGCGAGCGGCCGCGGCGCGGTCCAGCACCGGGACGTTGATCATCACCTGGGGCAGCCGGTGTACCACGCCGGCGAGCTCCTTGAGACCCTTGCCCGTCTGCTCCATGCGCCCCATGACGTGCAGGGCGGTCAGCAGCCCGTCGCCGGTGGTAGCGAAGGCCGGCATCACGATGTGCCCGCTCTGCTCGCCGCCGAGCGCGAGGCCCTTGGCCCGCAGCTCCTCCAGGACGTACCGGTCGCCGACCTTGGTCTCCAGCAGCCGGATGCCGGCCTCGGCCATCGCCAGCTTGAGGCCCAGGTTGCTCATCACGGTGGCGACGAGGGTGTCCTCCGTCAGCAGGCCGGCCTCGCGCATGCCGACCGCCAGGATGGCCATGATCTGGTCGCCGTCGACCTCGGTGCCGTCGGCGGCCACCGCGATGCACCGGTCGGCGTCACCGTCGTGGGCGATGCCCAGGTCGGCGCCGTGCTCGACGACGGCCGCGCACAGCTGGGCGATGTGGTTGGAGCCGCAGTCCTCGTTGATGTTGAGGCCGTCGGGGTCCGCGTTGATCGCGATGACCGAGGCGCCGGCCCGGCGGTAGGCCTCGGGCGCGGCGGAGGAGGCGGCGCCGTTGGCGCAGTCGACGACGACCTTGAGCTCGGCCAGCGGGCTGGGCAGCGAGGTCAGCAGGTGCCGGACGTAGCGGTCCTCGCCGTCGGCGTAGTCGGTGACCCGGCCGATCCCGGCGCCGGTCGGGCGGCGCTGGGTGCCGTTGTCCATGAGGCGCTCGATCTCGTCCTCGACCTCGTCGGGCAGCTTGTGCCCGCCCGCGGCGAAGAGCTTGATCCCGTTGTCCGGCATCGGGTTGTGCGACGCCGAGAGCATCACGCCGATGTCGGCGCCGAGGACGCCGGTGAGGTACGCGACGGCCGGCGTCGGCAGCACGCCGACCCGGACCACGTTGGCCCCGGCGCTGGTGAGGCCGGCCACCACGGCCGCCTCGAGCATCTCGCCACTGGCCCGCGGGTCGCGGCCGACGACGGCGACCGGCGCGTGCGAGTGGTCGTGCTCGAACAGCGCCTGGGCGGCCGCGATGGCGACCGCCATGGCCAGCTCAGGAGTCAGGTCGGCGTTGGCTCGCCCGCGGACTCCGTCGGTGCCGAAGAGTCGCCCCATTGCGTACCTCCCATGGTTGTACCTCGCGCACAGCGAAAATCGGCCGGGCGCGCACCTCCAGGGTGGCACCCGGCCGACAGGCTTCGTTAGCGCTTCGAGTACTGCGGGGCCTTGCGGGCCTTCTTGAGGCCGTACTTCTTGCGCTCGGTGGCACGCGCGTCCCGGGTCAGGAAGCCGGCCTTCTTGAGCGCGGCGCGGTCGTCCCCGTCGTTCTCGACCAGGGCCCGGGCGATGGCGAGCCGCAGCGCGCCGGCCTGGCCGGTGGTGCCGCCGCCCCGGAGGTTGGCGAAGACGTCGAACGCCTCGGCCTTCTCGGCGATCACCAGCGGCTCCTTGACGGACTGCTGGTGCACCTTGCTCGGGAAGTAGTTCTCGAGCTCACGGCCGTTGAGCAGGAACTTGCCGGTGCCGGGAACCAGGCGGACCCGGACGATGGCCTCCTTGCGGCGGCCGACGGTCTGGATCGGCTGGCCGGCGCGGCGGGAGCGGGTCGGCGCCGTGGCCGTGGCCGTGGCCGTGGCCGTAGCGGTGGCGGTGGTCGCGGCGGGGGCCTCGACGGTCGCGACAGCGGCCGGCGTCGGGGCGGCGATGGTCTCGTCGGTCACGCTCAGTCCTTCGTCCGCGCTCACTGCGCGATCTGCTTGATCTCGAACGGCTGGGGCTGCTGGGCCAGGTGCGGGTGCTCAGCGCCCGCGTAGACCTTCAGCTTGCGGATCTGGCGCGCACCGAGGCGGTTGTGCGGGAGCATGCCCTTGACGGCCAGCTCGATCGCCCGCTCGGGGTTCTTGGTCAGCAGCTCCTCGTAGCCGACCCTCTTCAGGCCGCCCGGGTAACCAGAGTGACGGTACGCCACCTTGGTCTGCCGCTTGTTGCCGGTCAGCGCCACCTTGCCGGCGTTGATCACGATGACGAAGTCGCCGGTGTCCACGTGCGGGGCGAACGTCGGCTTGTGCTTGCCGCGCAGCAGCGTCGCAGCGTGCGTGGCCAAGCGGCCGAGCACCACGTCGGTGGCGTCGATGACGTGCCACACGCGCTCGATCTCACCCGGCTTCGGGCTGTACGTACCCACAGGTCTACCTTGTCTTCCGCGTCGTCGGTCTTGGGGTGCGCTCTCGATGGGGGCGCCGGGACGCACGACCATCCAGCGTACCCGGACGATGGGGACGCCTTGTCATCGCACAACAGCAGTCCACGATACTCGGCGTCCCCGAAGACCACAAAATCGGGTCCCTGCGCCCACCCCGTTCAGACGCTGGGCAGGCGCTTCGCCGAGTTGCGCAGGTAAACCAGCCAGGTGACCCCGAAGCACAGCGCATAGAAGGCAATGAAGGCGATGTAGGCCCCGTCGCCGGTCTTGTACTCCAGGAACGACTGCCGGAAGGCCAGATTGACCAGCACCCCGCCGGCCGCGCCGATCGCACCCGCCACGCCGATGAGCGCGGTCGCCAGGCGCCGGGCCTCCCGCTCGTCGGAGGGGAACTTGGCCTTGAAGATCGCCGGGATCATCTTGTACGTCGACCCGTTGCCCACCCCGCTGAAGAGGAACAGCAGCACGAAGCCGGTCACGAACAGTGGCAGGGAGTGCTCGCGGGAGGCGACCAGGACGACGCCGGCGCCGCCCGCCATGGCCACGAAGTTCCAGAAGGTGATCTTGGCGCCGCCGAAGCGGTCGGCCAGCATGCCGCCGATCGGGCGGATCAGCGAGCCGAGCAGCGGGCCGAGGAAGGTCAGGTAGGCCGCCTTGACCGGGGTGGAGAAGTCGGCCTTGAACTGCACCTGCAGGACCTGCCCGAAGGCGAAGCCGAAGCCGATGAAGGAGCCGAACGTGCCGATGTACAGCAGGGACATGATCCAGGCGTGACCGTCCTTGACGACGTCGCGCATGGCCCGCTTGTCGTTGGACGCGTGCGTCAGGTTGTCCATGTAGAGGGCGGCGAGCAGCGCTGCGACGACGATCAGCGGCAGGTAGATCAGCACGATGAGCCGCGGGTGGGCGGCCCCGGCGGTGGCCAGCACGAGCAGGCCGACGAGCTGCACCGCGGCCACGCCGATGTTCCCGCCGCCGGCGTTGACGCCCAGCGCCCAGCCCTTGAGCCGCTGCGGGTAGAAGGCGTTGATGTTCGCCATCGACGAGGCGAAGTTGCCGCCGCCGACGCCGGCCACCGCGGCCGCGACCAGCAGGGTGGCGAACGAGACGCCGGGCTTCAGCACGATCCCGGCGAAGACGGTCGGGACGAGCAGCATCAGGGCGCTGAAGATCGTCCAGTTGCGCCCGCCGAAGGTGGCCACGGCGAAGGTGTAGGGCAGCCGCAGCACCGCCCCGACCAGCGTGGGCGCCGAGGTCAGCAGGAACTTCTGGGCCGGGTCGAGCCCGTAGGCGGGGCCCAGGAAGAGCACGAAGACCGACCAGAGGCTCCAGATCGAGAAGCCGATGTGCTCGGAGAGGATCGACACGATCAGGTTGCGCCGGGCGATCTTCGCCCCGGTGGCCGCCCAGAACCGCGGGTCCTCCGGGTGCCAGTCGTCGATCCATCGGCCGCGGCGCGGCCCGGGCTGAAGCTGGGGTTCTTCCACGGCAGTCGTCATGAGCGTGGAAGTTATGGATGGCCTGTTTCCGGCCGTCGCGCCGAAGTTTTCAAAGCCGAAACAATTCCCCACGGCGGCGGATCCCCCGTTGTGAGGACCCGCCGCCGCAGAGCAGCGTTACGAGGACTTCTTGAAGGTCCAGGTGCCGGCGTCGGGGCCGCCCGCGGGCGGGGAGAGCTTCAGCGTGTTGCCGCTGCAGTTGTACTGGCTCTTCTTCAGGACCGGCTGGGCGTCCACGGCGCCGCCGGTGTCGGTGGTCCCGCTGCCGGTGAACTCGGTGATCGGCATCTTGTCGGCCACCGTGACCGCGGCGGGGGCGGTCAGGTTGACGGTCACCGTGAGGGTGCCGAAGTCGACCGTGCCCGTGGGCTCCAGCGTGCCGGTCGCCCCCGACGGGGTCTTGATCGCGCCGTTGACCTTGCCGCCGTACGAGAAGCTGCCCTTCACGTCGTTGCCGGACACGGCGAAGGTGAAGGTCACCGGCTGCATCGAGCCGAAGTCGACCTGCGTCTTGCCGGCCGAGTCGATCGTCAGCAGCGTGCCGCCGCCGCCCGAGAAGTTGCCGTTCACCGGGCCGCTCAGGCTGCCTGTGAGCCCGTCGGCCTTCCAGGTGCCGACGAGGCAGGTCGCCGCGCTTCCCTGGCCCCCGCCGGTGGTGCCGCCGGTGCTGCCGCCATTCGTCCCGCCGGACGCGCCGGCCGAGGGGCCGGCACCGTTCGTAGCGGTACCGCTGGCTCCTGCCGAGGTGGCGGCCCCGGGGGTGGAGTTGTCGCCGCATCCCGCGAGCCCGATGCTGAACACCGCAACGGCCGCGATCGCGACCTTGCCGGTCGTGCGCATCTGCTTCCTCCTTGCTGCTCCATAGGGGTCCATGGTTGTTTACCCCGCCGCGAACCGTCGCCACCCTACCGTGACAAGATCTGGCACGCCTGGCGCCCACCATCCGGGATTGCATCGACGATTATCGACGTCAATTCCACCACGGAACGGTAACGGGCCGCCCAAGGGGCGTGTGAGGCGCTCTTAGCAGGCGTGAAACATTCGGGACCCTGGAGCGAAACCGCCCTTCGGCAGCCTTTTGGCCATGTTCGAAGCGGTCGCGGCGCGCAGGCCATCCACCAGACGGCCCCTCTTGTCGTACGAAACGGCATCGCAACGTCGCCGTCACGCTCGCGTTACCGGGGGGCACGCGTGAGCGACTCACGTTCTTCGATGAAGGCCGTCGTCGTCGGGCACGGCATGGTGGGCCACCGCTTCGTGGAGGCACTGCATTCCCGGGACCCCGGCGGGCGGTGGCAGGTCACGGTGCTCGCCGAGGAGGGAAGGTCGGCCTACGACCGGGTGCGGCTTTCGGCGTACTTCGACGGCGTCTCCGCCGACGAGCTGACCTACGCCGTGCCCGAGGGCGTTGACCTGCGCCTCGGCGAGCCGGTGACCGCGATCGACCGGGCGGCCCGCAAGGTGCGCACCGACCGCGGGGTGTACGAGTACGACGCCCTGGTCCTGGCCACCGGCTCGTCCGCCTTCGTGCCGCCGATCAGCGGGGTCGACCAGGCGGGCGTCTTCGTCTACCGCACCCTGGACGACCTGGAGGCCATCCGCGCCCACGCGAAGGGTCGCGAGGTCGGCGCCGTCATCGGTGGCGGCCTGCTCGGCCTGGAGGCGGCCAACGCGCTGCGCCTGCTGGGCCTGCGCACACACGTGATCGAGTTCGCGCCGCGGCTCATGCCGGTCCAGGTCGACGAGGCCGGCGGGGCGGTGCTGCGCCGCTACGTCGAGGACCTGGGCGTGCGCGTGCACACCGGCGCCGGCACCACCGCGATCCGCCAGACCTCCCCCACCGGCCGCCTGGGCCTCACGCTGTCCGACGGCGCGCACGTGCCGGCCGACGTCGTGGTGGTGGCGGCGGGCATCCGGCCGCGCGACGAACTTGCCCGGGCCGCGGGGCTGGCGACGGGAACGCGCGGCGGGGTGGTGGTCGACGCCGCCTGCCGCACCGAGGACCCCGCGATCTACGCCATCGGCGAGTGCGCCGAGGTCGACGGGCGCTGCTACGGCCTGGTCGCGCCCGGCTACGCCATGGCCGAGGTGGTGGCCGACCGGCTGCTCGGCGGGGCGGCCGAGTTCCCCGGGGCGGACACCTCGACCAAGCTCAAGCTGCTCGGCGTCGACGTCGCCAGCTTCGGGGACGCGCTGGCCACGTCTGAGACGGGCGGCCGTGCCGACCTGCTCGACATCGTCTACCTGGACCCGGCCAACGGGCGGTACGCCAAGCTGGTCCTCTCCGACGACGCCCAGACGCTGCTGGGCGGCATCCTGGTCGGCGACGCGAGCGCCTACCCGACGCTGCGGGCCAGCCTCGGCGGCGCCCTGCCCGGCCACCCGCTCGCCCTGCTGGCCGGCGACGCCCAGGCCGACGTCGCCCTGCCGGCCGACGCCCAGGTCTGCAGCTGCAACGCGGTCACCCAGGGCCAGGTCGTGGCGGCCATCGCCGAGGGCTGCGCGGACGTGCCCGCCCTCAAGGAGTGCACCCGGGCCGGGACGAGCTGCGGGTCCTGCGTACCCCTGCTGAAGCAGATCCTCAAGCAGCAGGGCGTCGCCGCGAGCAAGGCGCTGTGCGAGCACTTCGAGCACTCCCGGGCCGAGCTGTTCGACATCGTGCGCATCCGCGGAATCCGCACGTTCTCGCAGCTCATCGCCGAGCACGGGCGGGGCCACGGCTGCGACGTGTGCAAGCCGACGGTGGCCTCGATCCTCGCGTCGCTGCACAACGACTACATCCTGGAGGGCGAGCAGGCCGCCCTGCAGGACACCAACGACCACTTCCTCGCCAACATCCAGCGCAACGGCACCTACTCGGTGGTCCCGCGCATCCCCGGCGGCGAGGTCACGCCCGAGAAGCTGATCGCGATCGGCGAGGTCGCCCGGGACTTCCAGCTGTACACCAAGATCACCGGCGGCCAGCGCATCGACCTGCTCGGCGCCCGCGTGGAGCAGCTGCCGGCGATCTGGGCCCGGCTGGTCGCGGCCGGGTTCGAGTCCGGGCACGCCTACGGCAAGGCCCTGCGCACCGTGAAGTCCTGCGTCGGCTCGACCTGGTGCCGGTACGGCGTGCAGGACTCCGTCGGGCTGGCGATCGAGCTGGAGATGCGCTACCGCGGCCTGCGCGCCCCCCACAAGCTCAAGTCCGCCGTGTCCGGCTGCGCCCGCGAGTGCGCCGAGGCCCGCGGCAAGGACTTCGGCATCATCGCCACCGAGCAGGGCTGGAACCTCTACGTCGGCGGCAACGGCGGCTTCCGCCCGCGCCACGCCGACCTGCTGGCCGCCGACCTGTCGACCGAGGAGCTCATCCGCGTCGTCGACCGCTTCCTGATGTTCT
This sequence comes from Dactylosporangium salmoneum, assembly GCF_039532525.1. Classification (NCBI taxonomy): domain Bacteria; kingdom Bacillati; phylum Actinomycetota; class Actinomycetes; order Micromonosporales; family Micromonosporaceae; genus Dactylosporangium; species Dactylosporangium salmoneum. The sequence goes on along the minus strand of NZ_BAAARV010000058.1, from coordinate 155,322 downwards.
ACATCCGCACCGCCGACCGGCTGCAGCGCACCTCGGCCTGGATCGAGGGCCTCGAGGGCGGACTGGACTACCTGCGCGCCGTGATCGTCGAGGACTCGCTGGGCATCGCCGGGGAGCTCGACGCGCAGATGGCCCACCACGTCTCGTCGTATGCGGACGAGTGGAGGGCCACGGTCGAGGACCCGGGGCGGCTGGCGCGGTTCGTGTCGTTCGTGAACGCCCCCGGCACCCCGGACCCGACGATCTCCTTCGTTTCCGAGCGCGGACAGCCCGTGCCCGTCGTCCTTGGAGCGCGCCCATGAAGTGGATCGTGGTCTGCCCGTACCTCCGGCTCGAGCCGGACCGGGGCGTCGCCGCCCTCGTCGGCGGCGAACAGGTGGCGCTTTTCCGCACCTTCGACGGCGGCCTGCACGCGATCGGCAACGTCGACCCGATCAGCGGGGCGGCGGTGCTCTCGCGCGGGATCGTCGGCAGCAGGGGCGCGCGGGTGGTGGTCGCCTCCCCCATGCACAAGCAGGCCTTCGACCTCGCCACCGGCGAGTGCCTGGACGAGCCGGGGGTGTACGTGCCGGTCTTCCCGGTACGGGTGAGCGACGGCATGGTCGAGATCGGTGATTCCCGGTGAGTGCCGGCAGCACCCTGGAGGCGCGGCCGTCCTCGGGCGAGGACCTGCCGCTGGCCGGGTTCACCGTGGCCGTGACCGCCGACCGGCGCCGCGACGAGCTCAGCGCCCTGCTGGAGCGGCGCGGCGCCCGGGTGGTGCTCGCGCCGGCCCTGCGCATCGTCCCGGTGGCCGACGACACCGAGCTGAAGGCGGCCACCGTGTCGTGCGTCGACGTGGCCCCGGACATCGTCATCGCGACGACGGGCATCGGCCTGCGCGGCTGGCTCGAGGCGGCCGAGGGCTGGGGCCTGGGCGAGGCGCTGCGGGCCCGGCTCGGCGAGGCCCACCTGATCGCCCGGGGTCCCAAGGCCAAGGGCGCGGTCCGGGCCGCCGGCATGATCGAGACCTGGTCCCCGGACACCGAGAGCTGCGACGAGGTCCTCGACCACCTCATCTCGGGCGGCTTCCCGGGCGGGATCGCCGGGCGCCGCATCGCCGTGCAGCTGCACGGCGAGCCCAACCCCGAGTTCACGTCCGCGCTGCGCGACGCCGGCGCGATCGTCGTGGAGATTCCGGTGTACCGCTGGGCGCCCCCGGTCGACCCGGCGCCCCTGCGCCGCCTGGTGGACCTCATCTGCTCGCGCCTGGTCGACTCGGTCACGTTCACGTCGGCCCCTGCCGTCGGCTCCCTGCTGCGGGTGGCCGGCCCGGAGGCGCCCGACGTCCTGGAGGCCCTGCGCACCGACGTGCTCGCCGCCTGCGTGGGCCCCGTGACCGCGGCCCCGCTGCAGCGCCTGGGCGTGCCGGTGGCCGCGCCGGCCCGGGCCCGCCTGGGCGCGCTCGTGCGCATCCTGGTCGACGAGCTGCCCCGGCGCTCGCCGACGCTGCACGTGGCCGGCGCCGCGGTCACCCTCCGTGGCCACGCCGCCATCATCGACGGCACGCTGAAGCCCCTGGCCCCGGGCCCTATGGCGGTGCTGCGCGCGCTGGCCGCCTCCCCGGGCCGGGTCCTGTCCCGGGCCGCGCTGCTGCGCGAGCTCCCGCGCGGCGCGGACGAGCACGCGGTGGAGATGGCCGTGGCCCGCCTGCGTGCCGCCCTGGGCGGCTCGGCCTTCGTGCAGACGGTGGTGAAGCGCGGCTACCGGCTGCGGGTGGACTGACCCCGGCCGGTTACTGCAGGTAGTGCTCGACCTCGTCGACGGAGTGCGCCTCGACCTCGTCGGGCGAGACCCCCTGCAGCTTGGCCGCCCGCCGCCGGCGCAGCAGGTCCCAGAGCTGGTCGAGCTGCTCCTCGATCCCGCGCAGCCGGTCGTGCTCCTCCTGCTCGGTGATCTTGCCGGCCTGCAGCTGGGTCCGGAGCTTGTGCTCCTCGTCCACGAGCCCGGAGATCTGGTGGATCAACGTCTTCTCATCCATGGGATGCATCATCCACCACCGCCCGGCCGCCGGGTCCGGCCCCGGGCGTAGTCCTTCTCCGAGGGTCAGCTCGGCGGCGCGGAGGCCGGCAGGGACGCCGCCGGGGTGGCCTCCGGCTGGATCACCGCGCGGTTCTCGATGATGCCGTTGTCCAGGTACGTCTCGACGATGTCGTACGTGATCTGGTTCGGGTACGGGTCCCCCTGGGCGAAGTTCTGACCGTCGACGCGGGCGATCACGCAGTACGTGATGAAGTGGCCCTTGTAGTTCCAGCCCAGCTGCGTGGGGGCGCGCACCAGGGCGTCGGTGCCGGTGCCGACGCCCACGCTCATGCCCGCGAAGCGGCCCTTCTGGCCGTCGACGATGGGCTTGATGCTGTCGAAGGTCTGCGCGGCCACCTTCTCGCTGGTGACGTTGAAGACGCCGGCCGTGATGAGGTACTCCTGGTTCGGCGACTTCATCGTCGCCCGCACGACCTCCGAGCAGCCCGCGCCGGCCAGCAGCGTGGCCAGTTCCTCGGTCGCGGCGACCTTGCAGTCCGGCGACGCCTTGGTCGCCATGATCACGTACGGCGGCTCGTCCGGCACGGCCACGATGTTGTTGTTCGGGAACACCTCGGCCTCGGTGAGCGGCTTCGGGTCCACGTCGCGGCTGCTGATGTCGCGCCGCTTCGGGCCAGTCGTCGCGCTGGACTTGGCCGAGTCGGGGCCGTTCTTCTCGTCCTTGAAGATGAACCAGGTGCCCATGGCGCAGGCGCCGAGCACCACGAGCACGGCGATCGCGCTCAACAGCGCCACCCAGCGGTGCGGGCGCGGCCCGGGGCGCACGGGGTCGACCACGGCGCGCTGCGGGGTGCCGGGACGGGAGCGGTCCGGGCGGCCGGGCGGGCCGCTCGGCCGGCCGCCGGGAGGCTCGCGCAGGGCGCGGCGGCTGCCGCCGGAGGTGTATTCGCCGGTGTACTCCCCGGTGCCCCGCCGCCGCGAGCCCGACGGCTCGTCGTACGGGTCGTAGGCCATGGCGTCGTCGGGCGCCCGGCGCTGCTGCGGCGGCTCGTCGAGGGCGGGCCGGCGGCGCATCGCCTCTTCGCGGCGGCGCACGCCGCTGTCGTCGCGCCGACCGGCCTCGGTCGCGGGGGCCGCCGACTCGAACGCGGCCCGCGAACGTCGTCCGGTGTCGTCGTAGCCCCGCGGACCGTCGTCGTAGCCGCGCGGGCCGTCGAAGCCGTTGGGGCCCCGGCGTGGGTCGTCGTCGAACGCGGAACCCCTGCGGGGGCCGGTGTCCTCGCCGCGGCGGAACATGGTCGTCTCGCCGGCGTACGGCGCGCGGCCGTTGGCCGGGGCGCCGGGCTCGGCGCCGAAGCCGTCGCCGGTGCGGATGGCGGGCTCGTCCTCGGGCGCCCGCCGCCGGCCACCGCCGGGCGGGGAGCCGAACTGGCCGAGCCGGCTCTCTCCGGTGCGGGGGTCGAAGTCGCCGGTGCGGGGATCGATGTCCCCGGTGCGGGGATCGATGTCGCGGCTGCGGGGGTCGATGTCGCCCGGGCGGCGGCCCAGGTCGCCGGCCCGGTCACCGGAACGCGAGCCGAGGTCCCCGGTCCGCTCGCCGGCGCGCGAGCCGAGGTCGCCGGTCCGCGAGCCCAGCTCTCCCGTGCGGGGGTCGGCGTCGCCCGTGCGGCGCCCGAGGTCGCCGGTGCGGGAGGCCGTGTCGCCGGTGGAGTCCTCGCGACGGCGGCGGCCACCGCCGGCCGCGTCGCCGGTGAAGGCGGCGGGGGTCTCCTCGGCGGCGCGGCGGGCGCGCCGGCCGGCGCCGCTCGTGGGGGACGCGTCCGGCCGCATGTTCGGGAAGATCGGCACCAGCGGCGGCGGGTCGGCCGAGCCGGCCGTCGGGGCGAAGTCGCCCAGCGGCTTGATGATCGGGGTCAGCTCCGGGCCGTGGTCGTACGACTCCGAAGGGCGACGCTCGCCGTCTTCGCGCGCCCGGCGGCGGCCGCGGGGCTCCGCGGGTGGCTGGGCGTCGGCGCCCGAGCGGGCCGCGGGCGGCGCGGTGCGGTCCAGGGCGCCGCCGGGCGAGTCGTCGCCGTTGCGGCCGTACCCACCGTTGGCGGGCGCGCCGAAGCCGCCGCCGGGTGCGTCACCAGGGCGGCCGAACGAGCCGCTCGGGGAGTCGTCGGCGGCGCGCCGGCGACCGGCGGGGGCGTCAAGGTTGGGGCGGCCCGGCGGCGGGGCCGGGGGCAGCCCGGACGGGCCGAAGACGCCGCTGGGCGAGTCGTCGCGACCGCGCCGGCCACCGCGGGACTCACCGGTGCCGTCGCCGCGGCGGGGCCGCTGGATGGCCGTGGTGCGGTCGGCGGCGTCGCCCCGGTCCAGCGGGGGCCGCTCGAAGCTGCCCGACCGATCCGTCGAGGGGGCCCCAGGACGATCGGGGGCGCCGCGGTCGAAGGAGCCCGGGCGCTCCACTGAGGGCGGTCCGGGACGTTCGGGGGCGCCGCGGTCGAAGGAGCCTGGGCGCTCCACTGAGGGCGGCCCGGGGCGGTCGGGGGCGCCGCGGTCGAAGGAGCCCGGCCGCTCCAGCGGGCCCGGGCGGTCGAAGGAGCCCGAGCGCTCCAGGGGGCCTGGGCGGTCGAAGGAGCCCGAGCGCTCCGGGGGGCCTGGGCGGTCGAAGGAGCCGGAGCGGTCGAAGGAGCCAGGGTCCGCGGGCGGGGCCGCGAAGGGGTCTGGTTCGCCCCGGCCACTGCCCCGCAGGCCCGCGAGCCAGTTGTCGGCTTCGTCCGCCTCGTCCCGGCGGAACGAGTCGGATCGCCGCTTCCGGCGCTGCTCGTCCCGAGAAGTCATGTCGCACAGGTTAGCCGACGGTGCCGAGCGTTGGCTTGTCGGCGATGTCCCGCCGGTCCCGAACGGGTGGCCGCCCGGACCGCCCGTCACCTGGGCGTGGACAATGCGTTGCGAGCCGGCGGGTAGGAGGGCAATGTGGCGGGCGAGCACTACTTCTCGGCCGATCCGGCGGTCGCGCACGAGCGGCACGAGATCGTGTTCGAGGCGCTTGACCAGGAGTTCCGGCTCGCCTCGGCCTCCGGCGTGTTCTCGTTCTCCCGGTTGGATCCCGGCACCGCCGTACTGCTGCGGGAGGCCCCGCTTCCCGGCCCGGACACCGCCGGGCCGCTGCTCGACCTGGGCTGCGGATATGGGCCGATCACGGCGGTGCTGGCCAGGTCCGCGCCGGCGGCGACGGTGTACGCCGTCGACGTCAACCAGCGCGCCCTCGAGCTGGTGCGGGAGAACGCGGAACGGCTCGGGGCGGGCGGCCGGGTGGTCGCGAGCCTGCCCGACGACGTGCCGGAGACTGTCGGATTCGCGCAGATCTGGTCGAACCCGCCGATCCGCATCGGCAAGCCGGAGCTGCACGCGCTACTGCTGCGCTGGCTGCCGCGGATGGTCCCCGGCGGCGTCGCGTGGCTGGTCGTGGCCAAGAACCTGGGCGCGGACTCGCTGCAGCGGTGGCTCGAAGAGCAGGGCTTTCCGGCCGAGCGGCACGCCAGCCACAAAGGGTTCCGGGTGCTGAGGGTCGTAAAACCGCTTTCGTGAGGTACCGGTGCGGCTCGAAGCTCTTCGGCGTGGGATATGTGGACGTCGCAGGGGTCGGGCACACGCTGCCGGACGGCCGTGAGCTCTTCTCCGAAGTGTCGTTCCGGGTCGGCGAGGGCGCCAAGGTGGCGCTCGTCGGGCCGAACGGCGCGGGCAAGACGACCCTGCTGAAGATGGTCGCCGGGGACCTGCCGGTGCGCTCGGGCGCGGTCGCGCGCTCCGGCGGACTCGGCGTGATGCGCCAGTTCATCGGGATGATCGGCGACGACCGCACGCTGTACGACCTCGCGCTGGAGCTGGCGCCGTCCCGGCTGGGCGAGGTCGGGCAGCGGGTGGCGACGGCCGAGCGGGCCATGCACGAGGCCGGGAACGCCGGCCCGGCGGCCGAGAAGGCCCAGCTGCGCTACGCCAATGCGCTGGCGGCGTGGGGCGAGGCCGGGGGGTACGACGCGGAGGTCCTCTTCGACACGGCGAGCGTCGCCGCGCTCGGGCTGCCGTGGGACGAGACCCGGGACCGGCCGGTGCGCACCCTCTCCGGCGGCCAGCAGAAGCGCTTCGCCCTGGAGCTGCTGCTGCGGGGCGAGGACGAGGTGCTGCTGCTCGACGAGCCGGACAACTTCCTCGACGTGCCGGGCAAGCGCTGGCTGGAGGAGCGGCTGCGGGAGTCGCCCAAGAGCGTCCTCTACGTGTCGCACGACCGCGAGCTGCTGGCCCAGTCCGCCGACCGGGTCGTCGCGGTGGAGGGCGGCTCCGCGTGGGTGCATCCCGGCGGGTTCGCGTCCTGGCACGAGGCCCGCAGCGCGCGCCACGAGCGGCTGGACGAGCTGCGCCGGCGCTGGGACGAGGAGCACGAGAAGATCAAGGCGCTCGTGGTGATGTACCGCACCAAGGCCGCCTACAACGACGGTCTCGCCTCCCGCCTGCAGGCGGCGCAGACCCGGCTGCGCAAGTTCGAGGAGGCCGGCCCGCCGCCGGCGCCCCCGAAGGAGCAGGACATCCGGATGCGGCTGTCCGGCGGGCGCACCGCCAAGCGCGCGATCATGTGCGAGCAGCTGGAGCTCGACGGCCTCACGTACCCCTTCGACCTGGAGATCTGGTACGGCGACCGAGTGGCCGTCCTGGGCGGCAACGGCACCGGCAAGTCGCACTTCCTGCGGCTGCTGGCCCGCGGCGGCACCGACCCCGACGGGCCGGTGATTGGCGTCTGGTCCGGGTCGATCGGTGCGGAGCCTCATCGAGCCGGACTGGACGTAGCCGAGATCGCCCCTGTGGCGCACGGCGGCAAGGTGCGCCTCGGCGCCCGCGTCCGCCCCGGCCACTTCTCGCAGACCCACGACCGCCCGGAGCTGTTCGACCGCACCCTGGCCGAGATCCTGTGGCGCGGCGACGACTGGCGCGACGGGCTGCCCCGCCCGCAGGCGATGCCCGCCCTGGGCCGCTACGAGCTGGCCGCCCAGGCCGACCAGCGCTTCGGCACGCTCTCCGGCGGGCAGCAGGCCCGGTTCCTGGTGTTGCTGCTGGAGCTGTCCGGCGCGACCCTCCTGCTGCTCGACGAGCCCACCGACAACCTCGACCTGGCCAGCGCCGAGGCCCTGGAGGAGGGCCTGCGAGGCTTCGACGGGACGGTGGTGGCGGTCACCCACGACCGGTGGTTCAGCCGCTCCTTCGACCGATACGTGCTCTTCCGCGCCGACGGCGAGGTGGTCGAGGTGCCGGAGCCGGTGTGGGAGGGCCGCGGGTAGTCCGTTGACGGACCGTTTGTGTGGTTCGTCACGCACGCCGCGTGGTGGTCTGTCCGCCGTGGAGCCGACTGTCGTCCTCACCATCGGCGGATCTGACTCGTCCGGCGGCTCGGGCCTGCAGGCCGACCTGCGGACCCTGGCCGCCCTGCGGATGCACGGCGCCTCGGTGGTGACCGCCGTGGTGGCGCGCAACACGCGTGAGATCGCCGACGTGTACCCCCAGCCGACCACGGTCGTCACCGCGCAGCTGGCCAGCGTCCTGGAGGACCTGCCCGTCGCCGCCGTCAAGACCGGGATCCTGCCGACCCCGGAGACCGCGGTGGCCATCGCCGCCCGGATGCGCACCGGCGCGCTGCCCAACCTGGTGGTCGACCCGGTGCTGACGGTGGCCGCGGCCGGAGCGCGGCGGGGGCTCATCGCCGCCTACGAGCGCATCCTTCCGCACGTCACCGTCCTCACGCCGAACCGCGAGGAGGCCTCGGCCCTGCTCGGCTGGGATGTGTTCACCCCGGCGGACATGGCCGCGGCCGCCGCTCAGCTCGCCGCCCGCGGCCCGCGCTGCGTGGTGATCACCGGCGGCGACTTCGCGGCCGGCACCGAGGCGATCGACGTGGTCTGGGCCGAGGGCACCGCGCGGATGCTGCACAGCCCGCGCATCTCCGGCCGCAACACGGACGGTTCGGGCGCGACCTTCGCGACCGCGATCGCGGCCCGGTTGGCGGCGGGCGACGACGCCCCGGCCGCCGTCTCGTGGGCCAAGGGCTTCGTGGGCCGCGCGATCGGCGACGCGGCGGACTGGCGCATCGGTGGCGGCACCGGCCCGATCGATCAGTTCGGCTGGTCCGCCCTGACCCTGCGCTGAGCGCGGTACTGCCCTGCGCATTCCCGACATGTCGGGCGCTGGCGCGCCGCGACATGTCGGATTTATATCCTGGCAGGCGGCAAATCACGCCCGCTAACCCGACTCCGGATATTTGCCCCGGCGGGGCATAAATTAGATAAGTCGTGGCGCGCCAGCGCCCGACTTATCGGACAAAGCACTAGAGATCGCGGCGGCGGCGGGTCAGTTCGGCGCGCTCGCGCAGCAGGCCCGGGGTCGGCGGGTACGCCACCTCGACCAGGGTCAGGCCGTGAGCCGGGGCCACGACCACCTCGTCGGCCCGGGCCGTGCGGGTCAGCAGGGTGCCGGGCCACCCCGGATCGCGGCGGCCGTCCCCCACCGCCAGCTCGGCGCCGACCAGGCTGCGGACCATCGACCAGCAGAAGGCGTCGGCCTCCACGGTGGCGACCAGCCGGCCGTCCGGATCGCGCCGCCAGTCCATCCGCGACACCGCCCGGATCGTGCTGGCGTGCTCCTTGCGGCGGCAGAAGGCGGCGAAGTCGTGCTCGCCCACGAGCGCCTCGGCGGCGGCGTTGAGGCGGTCCAGGTCGAGCGGGCGCGGCCAGGCGAGGGTGTCGCGGCGGCGGAGTGGGTCCGCGCCATGGGGGGCATCCGTGACGCGGTACTCGTACCGCCGCGCCAACGCCGAGAAGCGCGCGTCGAACTCGCTGGGAACCGCGCGGGCCGCCAGGACGCGCACGTCGGGGGGCAGCAGGCCGGCCAGCTTGCGGATCAGGGCCGCGCCGATGGCCTCCCAGCGCTCCTGCGGCACGTCGACGTGGCACACCTGGCCGGTGGCGTGCACGCCCGCGTCCGTGCGCCCGGCGACCGTCAGGCCCTCGACGGCGCCGAAGAGCCGCTCCAGGACGCCCAGGAGCTCCCCGGCGACCGTCCGGCGGGACGGCTGCACGGCCCAGCCCGAGAAGTCGGTGCCGTCGTAGGAGACGTCGAGCCGGATGCGCACGCTCATGCAGTACAACTCCAGAAAGAAAGCCCGGCACCCACGAGGGGGTGCCGGGCCGACGGACCTCGACCGGTGATCAGGCCTTGGTCTCTTCGTCCTTCTTCTCCTCGGCGGCCTCGGCGGCCTCGTCCGCCGGGGCCGAAGCGGCGGCGGCCGGAGCCTCGTCCGCCTCGTCGCCGGCGAGCACCGCGATCGAGTCGGCCTTGGCCGCCTTGCGCGCGGTCTTGCGCGGCGCCTTGGGGGCCGCCACCTCGAGCTCCTCGACCAGCTCGATGATCGCCATCGGAGCGGCGTCGCCCTTGCGCGGGCCCGTCTTCACGATGCGGGTGTAACCGCCGGGGCGGTTGCTGAAGCGCGGCGCGATCTGGTCGAACAGCTGGAACACCACGTCCTTGTCCCGCACCACGGAGAGCGCTTGACGGCGCGCGTGCAGGTCGCCGCGCTTGGCCTTGGTGATGAGCTGCTCGGCGAGCGGGCGCAGCCGCTTGGCCTTCGTCTCGGTGGTGGTGATGCGACCGTGCTTGAACAGCGACGTGGCGAGGTTCGCCAGCATCAGCCGCTCGTGCGCGGGGCTGCCGCCGAGGCGGGGACCTCTGGTGGGCGTGGGCATTCTTGGGGCTCCTCTAATAAAGCGGCTGTGGTACTACAGCTGCTCGGTCTCGCGGTAGTCGTCGGCGTCGTAGTCCACCTCGGCGAAGGAGTCCACGACGTGGGCCGGGTCGAACGTCGGGGCGGAGTCCTTGAGACCCAGACCCATCCCGGCGAGCTTCATCTTGACCTCGTCGATCGACTTCTGACCGAAATTCCTTATATCGAGGAGGTCGGCCTCCGTGCGGCTGATCAGCTCCCCGACGGAGTTGATGCCCTCACGCTTGAGGCAGTTGTAGGAGCGGACGGTCAGGTCCAGCTCCTCGATCGGCAGCGCGAGATCGGCCGCCAGCTGGGCGTCCTGCGGCGACGGGCCGATGTCGATGCCCTCCGCCGTCTCGTCCAGCTCGCGGGCGAGGCCGAAGAGCTCCACCAGCGTCGAGCCGGCCGAGGCCAGCGCGGTGCGCGGGGTGAGCGACGCCTTCGTCTCGACGTCGATGATGAGCCGGTCGAAGTCGGTGCGCTGCTCGACGCGGGTCGCCTCGACGCGGTACGTCACCTTGAGCACCGGCGAGTAGATCGAGTCGACCGGAATCCGCCCGATCTCCTGGCCCTGCTGCTTGTTCTGGTTGGCGGTCACGTAGCCGCGGCCACGCTCGACCGTCAGCTCCATGTCGAGCCGGCCCTTGCCGTTCAGCGTGGCCAGCTTGAGGTCGGGGTTGTGCACGGAGACGCCGGCCGGGGGCTGGATGTCGCCCGCGGTGACGTCGCCCGGGCCCTGCTTGCGCAGGTACATCGAGACCGGCTCGTCGTGCTCGGAGCTGACGCACAGCTCCTTGATGTTCATGACGAGCTCGACCACGTCCTCCTTGACACCGGGGATCGTGGTGAACTCGTGCAGCACGCCGTCGATCTTGATGCTGGTGACCGCCGCACCCGGGATGGAGCTGAGCAGGGTGCGCCGCAGCGAGTTGCCGAGCGTGTAACCGAAGCCCGGCTCGAGCGGCTCGATGGTGAACTTGGACCGAACCTCGCTGATCGACTCTTCCGCGAGGCTGGGACGCTGGGAGATGAGCACTTGCGTTTCCTCCAGTTCGTTGCGCGCCCGCTATTTGACGCGCTCCGCTTCGGCGGGGCCATGCATGGCCCACGCCCGGTCTGGCTCGATGCCGCTTCGCGAGGATCGACCCAGACCAGGCGCCGCCGACGTTGTTGCTACTTGCTGTAGAGCTCGACGATGAGCTGCTCCTGGACCTGGGTGTCGATGACCTGCCGGGCCGGCAGGCTGTGCACCAGGACCTTGAACTCGCTCGGGATGAACTCCAGCCACGCCGGGACGGTCTTGCTGCCGGCGAGGCCCTGCGCGATCTGGAACGGCGTGAGCTCCCGCGACTTCTCGCGCACCTGCACGATGTCGTGCTCGCGGAGGCGGTACGACGGGATGTCGACCTTCTTGCCGTTGACCAGGATGTGGCCGTGCTTGACCAGCTGGCGGGCCATGTCGCGCGACGACGCCAGGCCGGCGCGGTACACGACGTTGTCCAGCCGCGACTCGAGGATCCTCAGCAGTTCCTCACCGGTCTTGCCCGGCTTGGCCACGGCCTCCTCGTAGTAGCCGGCGAACTGCCGCTCCAGCACGCCGTAGATGCGGCGGGCCTTCTGCTTCTCGCGCAGCTGCAGGAGGTACTCGGTCTCCTTCGGCCGGCCGCGGCCGTGCTGGCCGGGCGGGAAGGGACGCGACTCGAACGGGCACTTCGGCCCGTCGCACTTGCTGCCCTTCAGGAACAGCTTCATCTTCTCGCGCCGGCAACGGCGGCAGTCGGCACCTGTATAGCGAGCCATGTTCTTCGTCTCTTCCCTTAGACCCGGCGGCGCTTCGGCGGACGGCAGCCGTTGTGCGGCTGCGGCGTGACGTCAGAGATCTGCCCGACCTCCAGGCCGACAGCCTGCAGCGAACGGATCGCGGTCTCCCGGCCGGAGCCGGGGCCCTTCACGAAGACGTCGACCTTGCGCATGCCGTGCTCCATCGCGCGGCGAGCGGCGGCCTCGGCGGCCAGCTGCGCGGCGAACGGGGTCGACTTGCGCGAGCCCTTGAAACCCACCTGGCCGGCAGAGGCCCAGGAGATGACGGCACCGGTCGGATCGGTGATCGACACGATGGTGTTGTTGAACGTGCTCTTGATGTGCGCCTGCCCGTGGGCGACGTTCTTGCGTTCCTTGCGCCGGACCTTCTTGACAGCGGCCCCACCGGCGCGAGCCTTCGGCGGCATTCTCTATGCGCTCCTAGATACGTTTCTGATCGGACCGGTGTTACTTCTTGCCCGGCTTCTTCTTGCCGGCGACCGTGCGCTTCGGACCCTTGCGGGTGCGCGCGTTGGTCCGGGTGCGCTGACCGCGCACCGGCAGGCCCTTGCGGTGCCGGATGCCCTCGTAGCAGCCGATCTCGACCTTGCGGCGGATGTCCGCGGCGACCTCGCGGCGCAGGTCGCCTTCAACCTTGTAGTTGGCCTCGATGTAGTCGCGCAGCTGCACGACCTCTTCGTCGGTCAGGTCCCGAGCGCGCTTGTTCGGGTCGATGCCCGTAGCGGCCAGAGTCTCGACGGCGCGGGTACGCCCGATGCCGTAGATGTAGGTGAGTGCGATCTCGGCGCGCTTCTCGCGCGGGAGATCGACACCAACGAGACGTGCCATAAGTGGGCGTGCTCCTTGTGTGTACGGAGGTCTGTGCCCGCTCCGCCCCCGTCTGCCCACAGACGGGCCCCGGCCTCCGACCGGGGGTGTCGCCACGCACGCCGCGCCGGATCGGCGCGAGACGCCCGTGGCTGGAACGGGCAATTTACTGTTAGAGCGGCTTCGGGACTCAGCCCTGGCGCTGCTTGTGGCGCGGGTCAGTGCTGCAGATGACCATGACCCGGCCATGCCGCCGGATGACCCGGCAGTTGTTGCAGATCCGCTTGACGCTCGGCTTGACCTTCACGGTTTGCCTAACTCTCGCTGCGCGCGCCGCTCCTGCGAGCGGGCACGACAGAACCCGACCGTTACCTGGGTACCGACACCGATCACTTGTAGCGGTAGACGATGCGCCCGCGAGTGAGGTCGTAGGGCGAGAGCTCCACGACGACACGGTCCTCGGGCAGGATGCGGATGTAGTGCTGCCGCATCTTGCCGCTGATGTGCGCCAAGACCTTGTGGCCATTGGCGAGCTCCACCCGGAACATCGCATTCGGGAGTGGCTCGATCACTCGGCCCTCGATCTCGATGGCCCCGTCTTTCTTCGGCATGTCCTCCGCTACCTGACATCGGGTCTGGTGGTCGACGCTCGCATCCATTTCTCGAGGTCAGGAGACCTCGAGCCAGCCGCGGCTCCGGTCCTGCCACAGAAGCGCGTGGGGGCATGCCGGAGTGGACGCTTTGCGCCAATGCGCAAGTCTACGCTCGGGAGCCCCGGGCACCAAATCGGGGTGGTCTAACTGTCGCGGTACCGCTTCTGAGCGTCAGAGTTGTTGCCGAGCGCCTTCACCGAGAAGGTGGAGGCGAGCAGCACGGCGCCCCACGGGCCGGCGACCCACATGGGCCAGAAGTAGGCGGCCTCGCCGTTGGAGATGCTCACCAGGGCCCAGATGACCACGTTCACCGAGACGGCGACCAGCCAGGCGCTCCAGATGCCGAGCAGCCACCGCGGGTTGCGCCCGTCGGAGCCACCCCGGCGCTCGTCCGGGTCGTCGACCAGCGGCTCGGTCGGCTCGATCTGCGACGCGCCGACCGGGTGGAAGCCCGGGAGATCCTTGAGGATGGCGTCCAGGTCGCCGTAGGTGCGGGCGGCGTACGCTTCCTTGAGTCGATCGTCGTATTCGCCGAGTGACAACCGGCCCTCGTCGAGCGCCGCCTTCAGACGCTCCGCCACGAACTGCCGGTCCACATCGGCCGCACGCAGGTTCTCCCGCCGGTCTGCCACCGTTCCCCCTTCGGACGCTGCACACAGCATCCCACCGCGCACTCGCGGCCATCCACCCCGGGTTTTCCCTTACTCGCCGCTATTCGGCGGCGGGCACCGGCTCACGGGCGGTGACCAGGTCACCCAGGCGGCCGCGGCCGCCGTCGTGGGCGGTCAGCACCCACACGCCGTCGTCGCAGATCGCCATCGTGTGCTCCACGTGGGCGGCGACCGAGCCGTCGACCGTCACCACGGTCCAGCCGTCGTCAAGCTCGGCCACCTTCGGCTTGCCCCGGGTGATCATCGGCTCGATCGCGAGCGCCATGCCGGTGCGCAGCAGCGGGCCCTTGCCGGGACGGCCGGAGTTCTGCACGAACGGGTCCTGGTGCATCGCGCTGCCGATGCCGTGGCCGCCGTAGCCCTCGACGATGCCGTACCGGCCCGCCTTGCGGATCGCCGACTGGATCGCGAAGGAGATGTCGGTCAGCCGCCCCTTGCCGGAGCGGGCCCCGCGCGCGGCGGCGGCGATCCCGGCCCACATCGCGTCCTCGGCGGTCCGGATGAGCCCCCGGGCCTCGGGGCGGCTCTCGCCGACCGAGACGGTGATCGCCGCGTCGCCGTGCCAGCCGTCGAGGTCGGCGCCGCAGTCGATGGAGATCAGGTCGCCGTCGCGCAGCACCTGACGGGCGCTGGGGATGGCGTGCACGACCTGGTCGTTGACCGACGAGCAGATCGACGCCGGGTAGCCGTGGTAGCCCAGGAACGACGGGACGGCGCCGGCCGCCCGGATCGTCTCCTCGGCGATGCGGTCCAGCTCCAGGGTAGAGACCCCGGGGGCGACCGCGGCCCGCATGCGTTCCAGCGCGTCGGCGACGACGAGGCCGGCGCGGCGCATGAGGCCGATCTGTTCGGGGGTCTTGAGCTCGATCTCGACCTGGTGGGGCATAGAACGGACCTGCCGCGCGCTCAGGCGCCGTAGGAGCGGAGGGCGTCGATCGCGCGCACGGTGATGTCCTCGACCGGACCCGTGGCGTCGATGCCCACCAGCTTGCCCTGCGCGCCGTAGTAGTCCACCAGCGGCGAGGTGTCCCGGGCGTACACCTTCAGGCGCTCGGCGATCGTCTCGGCCTTGTCGTCGTCGCGCTGGAACAGCTCCCCGCCGCACCGGTCGCAGACGCCGTCGTGGGTCGGCGCGTCGAACTCGACGTGCCAGATCTTCCCGCAGCCGCGGCAAGTCCGCCGGCCCGAAAGCCGGCGGATGACCTCTTCGTTCTCTACGACCAGTTCCAGGACGATGTCCAGCCCCGTGCCGAGGTCGGCCAGCAACTTGTCCAGGGCGTTGGCCTGCGGCACCGTGCGCGGGAAGCCGTCGAGCAGGAACCCGTCGACGGCGTCCGCCTCGCCCAGCCGGTCCGACACCATGTTGATGGTGACCTCGTCGGGGACGAGCTGACCGGCGTCCATGTACCGCTTGGCCTCGACGCCGAGCGGGGTGCCCTGCCCGACGTTGGCCCGGAAGATGTCGCCCGTCGAGATTTTGGGCACGGCGAGGTGCGCGGCGATGTACTCGGCCTGGGTCCCCTTGCCCGCCCCGGGGGGACCTACCAGCACCAGCCTCACTACCGGAGGAACCCTTCGTAGTTGCGCTGCATCAGCTGGCTCTCGATCTGCTTCACCGTCTCGAGGCCCACACCAACAATAATGAGCACCGCGGTGCCACCGAACGGGAAGTTCTGCAGAGCCTGTCCGCCGCCCACGATACCGATGAGCAGGTTGGGCAGGATCGAGATGATGCCCAGGTAGAGCGCGCCCGGGAGGGTGATGCGGCTGAGGATGAAGTCGAGGTACTCGGCCGTCGGCTTGCCTGGGCGGATGCCCGGCACGAAGCCGCCATACTTCCGCATGTTGTCCGCCACCTCGGTCGGGTTGAAGGTGATGGACACGTAGAAGTAGGTGAAGAAGATGATCAGCAGGAAGTAGATCGAGATGTGCCAGGCACCGTTCTGCGGCACGATGTTCCGGTTGATCCACAGGATCGTCTTGTTCGTCGAGTCGGAGCCGGCGAACGAGGTGATCAGCTGCGGGATGTAGAGCAGCGACGAGGCGAAGATGACCGGGATGACGCCCGCCTGGTTGACCTTCAGCGGGATGTAGGTGGACGTGCCGCCGTACATCCGCCGGCCGATCATCCGCTTGGCGTATTGCACCGGGATGCGCCGCTGGGCCTGCTCGAGGAAGACCACGAAGGCGATGACCACCACGGCCAGGCCGACGATCACGAAGAACGTGGTCTTGTTGTCCTGCCAGATCTGGATGCCCTCGATCGGCAGCCGGGCCGCGATCGAGGTGAAGATCAGGACCGACATGCCGTTGCCCACGCCGCGGTCGGTGACCAGCTCGCCGAGCCACATGATGACGCCGGTGCCGGCGGTCATCGTGATGACCAGGGCGCCCAGGGTCAGCCACATCGGCAGCTTGTGGGTGTCGGGGATGATCGGGTACTGCGACTGGTCGCACGCGCCGCCGAAGAGCTGGCCGGACCGCGCCAGGGCGACGAACGCCGAGGCCTGCAGGATGCCGAGCCCGAGGGTCAGGTACCGCGTGTACTGCGTGATCTTCGCCTGGCCGGACTGGCCCTCCTTGCGGAGCTGCTCCAGGCGCGGGATCACCACCGTCAGCAGCTGCAGAATGATGCTCGCGGTGATGTAGGGCATGATGCCCAGCGCGAACACCGACAGCTGGAGGAGTGCGCCACCGGAGAACAGGTTCAACAGGGTGAAGACCTGGTTGTCCTTGCTGTTCTCAACGATGTTGAGGCACTTCTGCACGTTGCCGTAGGACACGCCCGGGCTGGGCAGCGTGGCGCCGAGCCGGTAGATGGCGATCATGAACAGCGTGAACAAGATCTTCTTGCGCAGGTCAGGCGTTCGGAACGCACTAACAAAGGCGGAGAGCAACTTCATCCTCCTGCACAAGGCGACCGGTCGTTCGGCCGACGAGGTGGGGTCCGGGTGGTACAGGTGACACTGTCGAACGTATGAG